>NZ_CP014517.1:1074285-1398928 GCF_001577265.1 Variovorax sp. PAMC 28711
TCGCTCACCGCACGGGTCAGCGCCAGATCGAAACCACTCTTGGTGCCGTCGCGGTCCATGCTGGTCAGCAGGATCTCGCCGGCGCCGCGGCGCGCCATCTCGACCGCCCATTGCACGGCATCGAGCCCGGTGTTCTTGCGGCCGCCGTGGCTGTAGACGTCCCAGCCCGGACCGCGCGTGGCCGCTTCCTCGGGGCTGCGCCGCTTGGCGTCGATGGCGACCACGATGCACTGCGCGCCGTACTTCTGCGAGGCGTCTTCGATCACTCGCGGGTCCGCGATGGCGGCCGAATTGAAGCTCGTCTTGTCGGCGCCCGCATTGAGCAGCCGGCGCACGTCCTCGACCGTGCGGACCCCGCCACCGACCGTCAGCGGAATGAAGACCTGCGAGGCCACGGCTTCGATGATCGGCAGGATCAGGTCGCGGCCATCGCTGGTGGCGGTGATGTCGAGGAAGGTGAGCTCGTCGGCGCCCTGGGCGTTGTAGCGCGCGGCGATCTCGACCGGGTCGCCGGCGTCGCGCAACTCGAGAAAGTTGACGCCCTTGACGACACGGCCACCGGTCACGTCGAGGCAGGGAATGATGCGTTTGGCGAGCATGGGAATTTTCAGATCACGGTCAGTTGTTGCCAGCCCAGCCACTCGGCACCGGGCGCGAGCAGCACGTTGTCGTCGATGCGCGCGGCCTCCACGCAGAGCATGTGGCGGTAGCCGTCGTCGGGCATGTCGGCCAGCCTGGCGGCGAGCGCGGCGCCAGGGTTCCAGACCACGGTTTCGGTGCAGCTCGCGCTGTGTTCGATTTCAAGGATGCCGGCGCGTTGCACCAGCTTGAGCGGCGCGGCCGGCGCGGCGTAGACGCTGTCGAACTCGCCGTCGAAGCGCAGCGCTTCGGCCATCTCGACCTGGCGCTCGTCGCGCACCGCGTCCCAGCGGTTGGCGCCCTGGAGGCCTTCGAGCCGAACCGCGGCGATGTCGGCGACCGCCAGATAGCTGTGCAGCGCGGCAGTGAAGCGCCATGGGATGCCATCGGTGTTCTGGACGGTCAATGCGATGCGCAGGCTGCGGGGCGCGAGCGTCACGGCCAGCCGCAGACGGAACGCATGCGGCCAGAGGGCGCGGGTGGCCTCGTCGTCCTGCAGCACCAGCGCGAGCTCGCCCTCCGTTGCGTCGGTGGCAGGCTGCCACGGCAGGTTGCGCGCGAAACCGTGCTTGGGCAACGCGCCGCGCTGGTTGAACTGCGGCCAGCAGATGGGCACGCCGCCGCGGAGGGCGGCCTTGCCGTCGAACACCGCATCGGGGCTCAGGTAAAGACGCTCGACGCCGTCGGCCGGGGTCCAGGAGAGCACATGCGCACCGTGCAGCGCCACGACGGCGCGCTCGCCGCTCGGCAGGGCGAGCGCCAGCGCCGGCTGGCCGCGGAAGTCGAGGGATTGGATCGGCATGCGCCCGACGCGCCGCTCAGGTGCCGGCGAGTTCGTCGGCACGGGCCTGGGCCGCTGCGAAGTCGAGGTCGCCGGAATAGATCGCGCGGCCGCAGATCACGCCTTCGATGCCTTCGAATTCGACGGCGCACAAGCCGTCGATGTCGGCCATGTTCGACAGGCCGCCCGAGGCGATGACGGGAATCGTGAGCGCCTGCGCCAGCTTGACGGTGGCTTCGATGTTGATGCCCGAGAGCATGCCGTCGCGCCCGATGTCGGTGTAGATGATCGACTCGACGCCGTAGTCCTCGAACTTCTTGCCGAGGTCGGCCACCTCGTGGCCGGTGAGCTTGCTCCAGCCATCGGTGGCGACCTTGCCGTCTTTCGCGTCGAGGCCCACGATGATGTGGCCACCGAAGGCGACGCAGGCGTCCTTCAGGAAGCCCGGATTCTTGACGGCGGCGGTGCCGATGATCACGTAGCGCAGGCCGTCGTCGATGTAGCGCTCGATGGTGTCGAGGTCGCGAATGCCGCCGCCCAGTTGCACCGGGATTTCATCGCCGACTTCCCGCAGGATCGCCTTGATGGCCGCGTGGTTCTGCGGTTTGCCGGCGAAAGCGCCGTTCAGGTCGACCAGGTGGAGGCGCCGCGCACCGGCTTCGACCCACTTGCGGGCCATCGCGGCCGGGTCTTCGCTGAAGAGGGTGGACTGGTCCATGTCGCCCTGTTTCAGGCGAACGCAGTGACCGTCTTTGAGATCGATGGCGGGAATCAGCAGCATGGCGACAGGCAAGCCCGGAAGGGCTAGGGGTTCCAGTGGAGAAAATTGCGATAGAGCTGCAATCCGTGGTCCGCACTCTTTTCGGGGTGGAACTGGGTCGCAAAAATATTATCGCGGGCGATCGCGGCCGTGAAGGTCGCGCCGTAGTCGGCCTCGCCCACGCTGTGCTTCACATCGGTCGGCCGCGCGTAGAAGCTGTGCACGAAATAGAAATAGCTGTTGTCGGGCACGCCGGCCCACACCGGATGCGGCTCGGCCTGCCGCACCTGGTTCCACCCCATCTGCGGCACCTTGAAGCGGCTGCCGTCGGGTTGCAGGCGGCCCAGCAGGTCGAACTTGACGACCTCGCCCGGAATCAGGCCGAGCCCGTCGGTCGGGCCTTCGTCGCTGCGCGACAGCAGCATCTGCATGCCGACGCACACGCCGAAGAGCGGTTTTTTGGCGGCGGCCTCAAGCACTGACTCCTGCAGGCCCGATTCGCGCAGTTCACGCATGCAATCGGGCATCGCGCCCTGCCCCGGCAGCACGACGCGCGTGGCCTTGCGCACCACCTCGGGATCGGACGTGACGAAGACCTGCACGCCGACCTGGTCGGCCGCGTGCTGCACCGCCTGCGACACCGAGCGCAGGTTGCCCATGCCGTAGTCGACGACGGCCACTGTGTTCGTGGTCAGAGCGAGCCTTTCGTCGAAGGAATGACGCCGACCGAGCGCGGGTCGAGCTCAAGCGCAGAGCGCAACGCGCGCGCGAAGGCCTTGAACACCGTTTCGCACTGGTGATGCGCGTTGACACCCTTCAGGTTGTCGATGTGCAGCGTGACGAAGGCGTGGTTCACGAAGCCCTGGAAGAATTCGTAGGTGAGCTGGCTGTCGAAGGTGCCGATCATTCCGCTGGTGAACGGCACATGCATCACCAGGCCCGGACGCCCCGAGAAGTCGATGACGACACGGCTCAGCGCTTCGTCGAGCGGCACGTAGGCGTGGCCGTAGCGGCGAATGCCCTTCTTGTCGCCGACGGCCTGGGCGACCGCCTGGCCAAGCGTGATGCCGACGTCTTCGACCGTGTGATGGCCATCGATGTGCAGGTCGCCCTGGCAATCGATGGCGATGTCGATCAGGCCGTGGCGCGCGATCTGGTCGAGCATGTGGTCGAAGAAGCCGATGCCGGTGGACAGCTTCGCCCGGCCGGTGCCGTCGAGGTTGACGCTGGCGGTGATCTTCGTTTCGGCGGTGTTGCGCGTGACGGTCGCGGTCCGTGCGCCGGCCGCGACGACGGCTTCGGGGGCGGTGGGAGTGTTCATAGTGAGGCTTCGAGGGCGGCGAGCAGCTGCGCGTTTTCGTCGGCCGTTCCGACGGTGAGACGCAGGCAATTTGCCAGCAATTCGTGCATTTTAGAAACGTTCTTCACGAGCACGCCGCGCGCCTTCAGGCCGTCGAAGGTCTTTGTCGCGTCCGGTACACGCACCAGGACCATGTTCGCGTCGCTCGGCCACACCTTCAGGCCGGGCAGCGCCGCCAGCCCGGCCAGCAGCGTCGTGCGTTCGGTCCGGATTGCCTCGGCCTGCGCCTCGAACACGTCGGCGTGCTCGAGGGCAAAGAGCGCGCACTCGCAATTCAGCACGCTGATGTTGTAGGGCGGGCGCACCTTGTCGACTTCGGCGATCAGCGCCGCCGGCCCCATCAGGTAGCCGAGCCGCACGCCCGCGAGGCCGAACTTGCTCAGCGTGCGCATCAGCAGCACGTGGCCGTGGCGCTCGATGCGGTCGAGGTAGCTGCGCGAGGCGAACGGCTGGTAGGCCTCGTCCATGACGACCAGTCCACCCTGGGCGCCCTGCGCTTCGACGATCTTCTCGATCACGGCGTCGTCCCACAAATTGGCCGTCGGGTTGTTGGGATAGGCGAGGTAGACGATGGCCGGCTTGTCGCGCGCGATGGCGGCGAGCATCGCGGCCGCGTCGAGCGCGAAGTCGGCGGTGAGCGGCACGCCGATGAACCGGAGACCCTGCAACTGTGCGCTCATCGCGTACATCACAAAGCCGGGGACCGGCGCGAGGATGGCTGCACCGGGCAGGTCGCAGGCCATGGCGAGCAGCGAGATGAGTTCGTCGGACCCGTTGCCGAGCATCAAGGCGAAGCCTTCAGGCAGGTGCGCGTGGATGGCCAGCGCGCGCTTCAGATCGTCGCCGCGATCACCGGGATAGCGGTTGAGCGCGAGCGCGCCGAGCCGCGCGCCGAGCGCCGCCTGCAACGCCGGCGGCAAACCGTAGGGGTTCTCCATGGCGTCGAGCTTGACGAGGCCGCGCGCGTCCTGCACGGCATAGGCGTGCATCGACTGCACATCGGGGCGAAAGCGCGCCAGCGGGGAAACGGTCATGGGAAAAAAGTGGTCAGTGCGTGCAGCGGTAGCTGTTGCCCAGCGCGTTCGACATCACGAGCTGCACCGGCATGTCGGCCTCGTAAATATCGGCATGGCGCGCGAGTTCGGTCTGGTAGAGCGAGCGCGCCATCGACGGCTCGATCTTCCGGTTTTCAATGCAGAACGATGGCTTCTGGCCGTTGCGCAGCGACGCGTCGCTGGCTTCGCGCAACCCCTCCATCACGCCGACAAGGTAATAGCTGGCGTAGGCCTTGCCGTTTTTCTTCTCCTGCGTCTCGAGGGTGCGGAATTCGCGAAGGGTCATCGCGTGGGTGACACCGATCGCCAGCAGCATCACGGCGCCCACCACGAGGCGGAGGCGCCGGGCTAGTCGCGCCGCCGCGGCTTGATCAGCGCGCATGGATTCCCCGCATAAACAGTCCATCCCTCGAGATCGCGCGTCACGACCGAACGCGCACCGACCACCGCACCGTCGCCGATCGTGACGCCAGGGCCCACGAAACTCTGCGCCGCCAGCCACACACCGTCGCCGACGCGGATGTCGTCCCAGATCAACGGAAAGTTGGGCACGTTGTAATCATGCGAGCCGGTGCACAGCCACACGCCCTGCGAGACGCAGGTGTTCTTGCCGATGTGGACCTGGCCGAAGTTGTAGATGTCCACTCCCTCGGCGACGGCCGTGAATGCGCCGATGTTCAGGTGCCAGGGCATCAGCACCTTGATCGCCGGGCAGATCAGCACGCCCTCGCCGATCGTCGCGCCGAACATGCGCAGCAGCAGGATCCGCATCGGTGAAAAGGCACGCGGCCCGAAGCGGCCCAGCACGTTCCAGACCAGCATCCAGGTCGCCCTGCGAAGCTTGTGGCCGAGACTCCAGTGGTGCCTGCTGTTCTGTAGATCCAATGATTCCGGTTTCACGATGCCCCCATCCGTGCGATCACTTTTGCGGTGGTGACGATCGACCGATGGTCGATGTGCGCCTGCGTGGCTTGCGCCCCTGCGGGCCGAAGTGCGATGCCGATCGCCCGCTGTACGCAGTCGACCAGTTCCGACCGATCCTTATAGCAAACGCCCGCCGGCAAAGGCAGCCCGACCTGATCACGCAGCGTCGGCAGGTCCGGCGTGACCACGAGGCAACCCAGCGCCACAGCTTCGGACAGGACGCCCGACACTCGCCAGCTGTATGACAGTTCGTCGTAGGGCAGCACCACCATGTCGCAGGATTCAAGTGCGCGCAGGTAATCGGCTCGGGTCGTAGTGTCGATCACTGCCGCCCGGTCCCGCCAGCGGTCGAGGAATTCCGCGTCGGCTGTGCCGATCAGGATGTCGATCGCCGGCGTGAAACGCCCCTCGGCGCTGGCCCTGGCGATCGCATCGAGCGCCCAGAGCGGCGACTTCTCTGCCCTGAAATTGCCGATGAACCCGACCACGATGCGGCGCCCGGCAAGCTCGCGCACCGGCGCCCGCCGAACCACGCTGGGGATCGGGTGGGGCAATGCGATCACCCGTGCAGGGTCCGGGTGCGCAGCCACCGGCGTCCAGGTGTCGAGCGACTCGTAGACGACGAAGCGGAAACCCACTGCAGCGAGCGTGCGCATCATGAAGCGATGCACGGGCCGCTTGGCCGCCTGCCCGATGTTGTGGTTGCACAGGAACCACATCGCGCGCCGGCGTGGCCAGAGCACCGGCGCAACCAGGAACAACGGAACCGTCAGGAATTCCCGGACGAGAAGCGCCCGCCCGCCGGACGCATAGGCCTTCGGAACCAGCCTCATATGGCCAAACATTCGGCCGAGCATCACCTTGGCGCGGGGCGGCACGGCGGCACTGTCGAGCAACACCGGATGCATCGGCACCCGCACGAGCTGAACGGTGTCGACCTGGCGACAGGCCGGTGCCAACATTCCCAGCGCGCCGTGCGGATCACGGTAGCGTCTCAGGTAGCCGACGGTATTGAACATGGCCTGCAGGCTATCGCGAATCAGCTCGTGCGCAAACGCAATTCGGCGGCCCGGGCGTGCGCTTGCAAACCCTCGCCCTCCGCCAGCGTGACGGCGATGCGGCCGAGCACTTGCGCGCCCTGCTCGCTCACCTCGATCAAGCTGGATCGCTTTTGGAAATCGTAGACGCCAAGCGGCGAGCTGAAGCGCGCGGTGCCGCTGGTCGGCAACACATGGTTCGGGCCGGCGCAGTAGTCGCCGAGGCTCTCGCTCGTGAACGCGCCCAGGAAAATCGCGCCTGCATGCTTGAGCAGCGGCTCCCAGCGGTGCGGCTCGCTGCTGCTGACTTCGAGATGTTCAGGCGCGATGCGGTTGCTGATCTCGCAGGCCTCTTCCATGCTGCGCGTGTGGATCAGCGCGCCGCGGCCGTTCAGGCTGGCCGCAATGATGTCGGCGCGCTGCATGGTCGGCAGCAAGCGGTCGATTTCGGCCTGCACGCGATCGATGTAGGCCGCGTCGGGGCACAGCAGGATGCTTTGGGCGAGCTCGTCGTGTTCGGCCTGGCTGAACAGGTCCATGGCGACCCAGTCGGGCGGCGTGCTGCCGTCCGCCAGCACGAGGATTTCGCTCGGGCCCGCAATCATGTCGATGCCCACGGTGCCGAACACCCGGCGCTTGGCGGCGGCCACGTAGGCGTTGCCCGGACCGGTGATCTTGTCGACGGCCGGCACGGTGACGGTGCCATAGGCCAGCGCCGCCACCGCCTGCGCGCCGCCGAGCGTGAAGGCCCGCGTGACGCCCGCCACGTACGCGGCTGCCAGCACCAGCGGATTCTTCTCGCCGCGCGGCGTCGGCACCACCATGATGATTTCGCCGACGCCCGCAACGTGCGCCGGAATCGCGTTCATGAGCACGCTCGACGGATAAGCGGCCTTGCCGCCCGGCACGTAAATGCCGACGCGGTCGAGCGGCGTGACCTTCTGGCCGAGCAGCGTGCCATCGGCGTCGCGGTAGCTCCAGCTCTCGCCGGACGCTTTTTTCTGGGCCTCGTGGTAGCTGCGCACGCGGGCCGCGGCAGCTTCGAGGGCTTCGCGCTGGACGGCGGGGAGCGACTCGAAAGCCGCCTTCAGTTCGGCCTGCGTGAGCTCGAGCTGCGCGACCGACACGGCGCCCAGTCCGTCGAAGCGGTTCGTGTATTCGAGCACCGCGTCGTCGCCGCGCCGCTGCACGTCGGCGAGGATGTCGGCCACGACTTTTTCGATGGCCGCATCCGCATCGGCCGACCAGTGCAGCCGCGCCTTGAACTCTTCGTTGAAGGTGGCGGAAGCCGTCGACAGACGGGCGGGAGCAGCGACCAATTTCATGGCGTCAGGACTGTGAGGACTGTGGGATGGCCGACGCGAACGCGTCGATGATGCGGCGAATCGGTTCGCGCTTGAGCTTGAGCGCGGCCTGGTTGACGACGAGGCGCGCGCTGATGTCCATGATGTGCTCGACCTCGACCAGGTTGTTCGCGCGCAGCGTGTTGCCGGTCGAAACGATGTCGACGATGGCGTCGGACAGGCCCGTGAGCGGCGCGAGTTCCATGCTGCCGTAGAGCTTGATCAGGTCGACGTGCACGCCCTTGTTGGCGAAGAAGTCGCGCGCGATGCCGACGAACTTGGTGGCGATCTTGAGACGCGAGCCCTGGCGCACCGCATGCGCGTAGTCGAAGTCGGCACGCGCTGCCACGCTCATGCGGCAGGCCGAGATCTTGAGGTCGAGCGGCACGTAGAGCCCGGCGTTGCCGTGCTCGATCATGGTGTCGAGGCCGGTCACGCCGAGGTCGGCGCCGCCCCACTGCACGTAGGTCGGCACGTCGGACGCGCGGACCAGCACGACGCGCACGTCCGGCTGGTTGGTGGCCAGGATGAGCTTGCGCGATTTCTCGGGGTCTTCGGTCACCTCGATGCCGGCGGCAGCCAGCATCGGCAGCGTCTCGTCGAAGATGCGGCCCTTCGACAGGGCGAGGGTGATCACGCCGCCGCTCCGGTCACACGTTCGATGTCGGCGCCCAGACCGCGCAGCTTGGCTTCGATGCGGTCGTAGCCGCGGTCGAGGTGGTAGATGCGGTCGACCATGGTTTCGCCGTCGGCCACGAGGCCGGCAATCACGAGGCTGGCGGAGGCGCGCAGGTCGGTGGCCATCACGGTCGCGCCCGACAGCTGGTGCCCGCCTTCGACCACGGCCACCTTGCCGTCGACATGGATGCTGGCGCCGAGCCGCACGAGCTCGTTCACGTGCATGAAGCGGTTCTCGAAGATGGTTTCGGTCACGGCCGAGGCGCCTTGCGCCACGCAGTTGAGCGCCATGAACTGGGCCTGCATGTCGGTCGGAAAGCCGGGGTATTCGGTCGTGCGAAAGCCCTGGGCCTTCAACGCGCTGGCACCGGCCGACGCCACGTGGATGCCGCCCTCGACCGCGTCGACAGTGCATCCCGCTTCGCGCAACTTGTCGATCACCGCATCGAGGTGGTCGGCGCGCGCGTGGCGCAGCACGGCATCGCCGCCGGTCGCGGCCACCGCGCAGAGGAAGGTGCCGGCTTCGATGCGGTCGGCCACCACGGCGTGCTCGCAGCCGTGGAGCTTGTCAACGCCCTGGATCCGGATGTGGCTCGTGCCGTGGCCTTCGATCTTCGCGCCCATCTTGATGAGCATTTCGGCGAGATCGACGATCTCCGGCTCCTGTGCCGCGTTTTCGAGCAGCGTCTCGCCATCGGCCAGCGCCGCGGCCATGAGGAAGTTTTCGGTGCCGGTGACGGTGACCATGTCGGTCAGGATGCGCGCGCCCTTGAGGCGCGTCTGCCCCGCCGGCAGCTTGGCGATCATGTAGCCGTGCTCCACGACAATTTCGGCGCCCATCGCCTGCATGCCCTTGATGTGCTGGTCGACCGGACGCGAACCGATGCCGCAACCGCCCGGCAGCGACACGCGTGCATGGCCGAAGCGCGCGAGCAGCGGGCCCAGTGCGAGCACCGAGGCGCGCATCGTCTTGACCAGTTCGTAGGGCGCTTCGGGGTTGCTCAGGTCGCCGGCGTCCAGGCGCACGGTGCCCTTGTCGTCGCGCTCGCTGGTCACGCCCATGTGGTGCAACAGCTTGAGGATGGTCGACACGTCCTGTAGACGCGGCACGTTGTGCAGCGTGACCGGCTGGTCGGTCAAGAGCGCGGCGCACAGTTCGGGCAACGCGGCGTTCTTGGCACCGGAAATGAATACCTCGCCGCTGAGCGTGCGCCCACCGCGAATCAGGAGTTTGTCCATGGAATAAGGCTCAGGGGTTGAGAGCAGCCCACTCGGTGGGCGTGTAAGTCTTCATCGACAGCGCGTGCACTTCGTCGGTCTGCATTTTCGCACCCAGGGTCGCGTAGACGCGCTGGTGGCGCTGAATCGCGCGCTTGCCCTCGAACTCGCCCGACACGATGGTCGCGTACCAGTGACGGCCGTCGCCTTCGAGCGCGATGTGTTCACAGGGCAGGCCGCCCTGGATGATGGTTTGCAGTTCTTCAGCGGTCATGTCGGTTCATCCACGAATCTTGTAGCCGATGCGCAGCAGGTGCACCGCGATCGCGCTGACCACCAGCCAGGCCGTGCCGACGATGCCCAGGCTGAGCCACGGCGACGCATCGCTCACGCCGAAGAAGCCGTAGCGGAAGCCGTCGATCATGTAGAAAAACGGATTCAGGTGGCTCACCTTCTGCCAGATCGGCGGCAGCGAGCCGATCGAATAGAACACGCCCGAGAGGAAGGTCATGGGCATGATCAGAAAATTCTGGAACACGGCCATCTGGTCGAACTTCTCGGCCCAGAGCCCGGCAATGAGGCCGAGCGTGCCGAGCATCGCCGAGCCCAGAAACGCGAACACGATGATCCAGCCCGGCGCTGCGAAGGTCGGCATCGCGAAGAAAATCGTCACGAGAAACACGCCGAGGCCCACAGCCAGCCCGCGGATGACCGACGAACCCACGTAAGCAAAGAACCAGCCCCAATGCGACAGCGGCGTGAGCAGCACGAAGACCAGGTTGCCCATGATCTTGCTCTGGATGATCGACGACGAGCTGTTGGCGAACGCGTTCTGCAGCACGCTCATCATCACCAGCCCGGGCACCAGGAACTGCGTGTAGCCGATCGTTCCGTAGACCTTGACGTGGTCGCCGAGTGCGTGGCCGAACACCAGCAGATAGAGCAGCGCGGTCAACACGGGCGCGCCGACGGTCTGGAATCCGACCTTCCAGAAGCGCAAGGTTTCCTTGTAGAGCAGCGCCTGCCAACCCGTGACGGCGATCATCGGGCGACCTCCAGCGGGGTCTGTTCGCCCGCCATCAGGTCGATGAACACGTCTTCCAGGTCGGCCTTGCGCATTTCGACGTCTTCCACCGCCACGCCGGCTTCGCGGATCGATGCCAGCAGCTGTTCGACCTCGTGCGCGTTGCGCGCCGGCAGTTGCACGATGCGGCCGGTGATGCGCGCGTGCTGCGCGATCGCCCAGGGCAGATCGGCATCGGTCTTGAAGCGCAGCACGTTGCTCGCCGACGCGCTGAGCAACGCGCTGGTGCTGTCGAGCGCGATCACGCGGCCCTGCTTGAGCATGGCAATGCGATTGCAGAGGGCTTCGGCTTCTTCGAGGTAATGGGTCGTCAGCAACACGGTGCTGCCCTCTTTGTTCAGCCGGGCGACGAACTGCCACAGCGTTTGCCGCAATTCAACGTCGACGCCGGCGGTCGGCTCGTCCAGCACGATGACCGGAGGCTTGTGCACGAGCGCCTGCGCGACCAGCACACGGCGCTTCATGCCGCCGGAAAGCTGGCGCATATTGGCAGTCGCCTTGTCGGTCAGGCCGAGGCTTTGCAGCAGCTCGTCGATCCAGGCGTTGTTGTTCTTGATACCGAAGTAGCCTGACTGGATCTGCAACGACTCGCGCACGTTGAAGAACGGGTCGAACACCAGCTCCTGCGGCACGATGCCGAGCGTGCGCCGGGCTTGGGCAAAGTCACGCTGCACATCGAAGCCGTGCACGCTGATGGCACCCGCCGTCGGGCGCGACAGCCCGGCCAGCATGCTGATCAGCGTGGTCTTGCCCGCGCCGTTGGGACCGAGCAGGCCGAAAAACTCGCCCTCTTCAATCTGAAAGGAAACCTCGTCGACCGCGCGCAAGCCGGGCTTGCCCTGGGCGCGCTGTTGTCGGGAAGGGGGATAGGTCTTGGAGACCGACTGGAAGGAGATCGCTGGCATGGGAAGCCGGCGATTTTACGGGCCAGCGGTTTTCCTAGGGGGCGGCGGGCAAAAGGCCGGCGACGCCGTACAGGGAAGCCAGCTCACGCAGCCTCGCAGAAAGGCCCTTGACCGCGAACCCGCGACCGAGGGCGCTGGCCTCGCGACGGACCTCGAGCAGCACCGCGATGGCCGATGAGTCGAACTGTGCCAGCGCGCTCGCATCGATCACCGCGGCCGATCCGGCGTCGGTCTGCCCCGCCAGCCCCTGTTGCAGCATGCGCATGCAGGCTGGGGCTTCTTCGTGGGTGAGACGGGCAGGCAGGACGAGCATCATGGTGTGGGCAACCTGAGCGCGTCGCTCAACTCTTCACGCTGCTCTTGTTGCGCGCAGCCAGCGTGGCGATCAGGCCGTCGATGCCCTTGCTGTTGATCTGCTCGGCGAACTGGGTCCGGTAGGTGTCGACCAGCCACACACCCAGCACATTCAAGTTGTAGACCTTCCAGCCGCCCGCCGCGCCGGGCGTCTTGACCAGGCGGTAATCCAGCTGCACGGGATCACCCCGACCGGTGATTTCGGTGCGGATCAACACCTCCTTGTCGTCCACAGAGCCGCGGAACGGTTTGACCGTGACCGTCTGATCGCTCACCTGGTCGAGCGCGCCGGCGTAGGTGCGCACCAGCAGCGTCTTGAATTCATCCTGGAGCCGGGTCTTTTGCTCCGGTGTCGCCTGGCGCCAGGCCGGACCGACCGCCGAGGCCGTCATGCGCGCGAAATCGAGGTTCGGCAGGATCTTGCTGTCGACCAGCGCCATGATTTTCTGGGTCTCGCCCGCCTTGATCGACTTGTCGGACTTGATGGTCTCGAGCACATCGGTCGTCAGCCGCTTCACCAGCGCATCGGGCGCCTCGTCAGCCGCGTGCGCACCGCGCGAAAGGCCGACCGCACCGCCGACCAGCAAGGCGCCGGCGAGCAGGAAATGACCAAGAGTACGACGGTGCAGGATTGTCTGATTCATTGAAATAAGTCCCCGAAAATGAAACGGTTCAGTGGTTGCAACCCGTTGGAGGCGCGCCATGCCGAGACAGTTCCCCGGCCGGGCTATTGCCCGCCATCGCCGGGGGGATTGCCGTCGTAGACCTCGCTCTGACGCCGTTGCAGGAACGCATCCCGGGTGAACGAGTATTTGTCGAGTGCGGCGTCTTCGAGCATCTGGCTCACGCGCAGCAGGTTGGCACGCCCGTCGACCACGCGCAGGGCGTAGAAAGAATTGCGCCAGGCAATGTCCTGGATGGCACCGACGCCATCACCATAGCTGTCGACCGGCAAGGCTGCAGTGTCGCGCACGGTCGACGGGCCCAGAAGGGGCAGCACCAGATAGGGGCCGGCCGGAACACGGTAATGACCCAGCGTCTGGCCGAAATCCTCGCGATGCCGCTCGATGCCGAGGTCACCCGCCACGTCGAGCAAACCGCCCAGCCCGAAGAAAGTATTGACGTTCAGGCGCATGAACGTTTCCGCGCTGTTTTGCACCTTGAGCTGCAGCACATTGTTGGCAAGGCTCCAGACATCGCTGATGTTGCCGAAGAAATTGCTCACGCCAGTGCGCACCAAGGAGGGCACCACATTGCGATAGGCGGTCGCCGTCGGGCGCAACACCGCGTTGTCGATGCCGTCGTTGAAGCGCATGACGCTGCGATTCATCGGCTCGAACGGATCTGCGGGGTTGGCATTCGGACCGGTGGCACAACCGGCCAACAAGGCAAAGGCGACGGCTGCGCCTGTCGCGCTGGCGTATCGCGCTATCTTTTTAGTAGCAAGAGGAAATGGCTTCAACGTGTTCATTTTTTGGGTGCAGTCCCTGGCGACGCACTTCCGTCCGCCTTGCTGTAGAGGAATTGGCTGATCAGATTTTCGAGCACGACGGCAGATTGCGTCGACGTGATCGTGTCGCCCGCCTGCAGATTTTTTTCGTCTGCACCAGCCTCGATACCGATGTATTGCTCACCGAGCAGGCCGCTGGTCAGGATCTTGAGCGAGCTGTCCTTCGGGAAACTGTAACGGCTCTGTAACTCAAGCGTGACGCTGGCCTGAAAATTCTTGTCGTCGAACGTGACCGATTCAACACGCCCGACCACAACGCCTGCGCTTTTAACCGCAGTTTGTTGCTTGAGTCCGCCGATGTTGTCGAAACGTGCCGTCACGGCATAGGTTTTCTGGAAATTCAGGTTCAACAGGTTGGCCGACTGGAGCGCAAGAAAGAGCAGTGCCGCCGCGCCGATCAATACGAACAGCCCGACCCAAATATCGTTGTTGGAGCGTTGCATAAGTGTGTCTACTTTCGTGTCAGATGCTGAACATCATGGCTGTCAGCAAAAAGTCCAGCCCGAGCACGGCCAACGAGGCCACGACCACGGTTCGCGTGGTGGCACGCGCGACCCCTTCAGGCGTCGGTTGGGCCGCGTAGCCCTGCAGCAACGCCACGAACGTCACGGTGAAGCCGAAGACGATGCTCTTGATGACGCCGTTGCCGACATCCCGCCACACGTCGACCCCGTTCTGCATCTGGCCCCAGAAGGCGCCCGGGTCCAGCCCGAGCATCAGCACGCCCACCACGTAACCGCCCATCACGCCCACGGCGCTGAACACCGCGGCCAGCAGTGGCATGGTGATGACGCCAGCCCAGAATCGCGGCGCCAGAATCCGCTTGACGGGATCGACCGCCGTCATTTCCATGTAGCTCAGCACCTCGTCGCGCTTCATGATGCCCACCTCGGCCGTCAGCGACGTGCCGGCGCGGCCCGCGAAAAGCAAGGCCGCGACCACCGGCCCGAGTTCACGCACCAGGCTCAAGGTGACGAGCAGGCCGAGCGCCTCTGACGCGCCGTAGCGCTGCAGCGTGTAGTAGCCCTGCAACCCCAGCACGAAGCCGACGAACAGGCCGGAGACCGCAATGATGAGCAACGAGTAGTTGCCGAGAAAATGGATCTGGTCGCGAACCAGCGAGAACCGGCGCAGCGACGAGCCGGCCGAGCCGAGGAGGCGCGCGAACAGCCGCGCCGCGCTGCCGATATCGGCCAGCTTGTTGCGCGCGGCCAACCCCACGTCGGAGGGTCGCCACCAGCTCATGCGCGACCTCCGTTGGCGTTGCCGAAATCGTCCGCGACGCTCACGCCGGGATAGTGAAAGTGCACCGGGCCTTCGGGCAGCGCGTTGACGAACTGGTGCACCAGCGGATCGCTGCTTTGACGCACATCCTCCGGTTTGCCCTGGGCCGCAATGCGGCCGTTCGCCAGGATGATCACGTGATCGGCGATCCGGAAAGTTTCTTCGAGGTCGTGCGACACGATGATGCTGGTCAGGCCCAGCGTGTCGTTCAACTGGCGGATCAGCCGGGCGGCCGTACCGAGCGAAATCGGATCGAGCCCGGCGAACGGTTCGTCATACATGACGAGTTCGGGATCGAGCGCGATCGCCCTGGCCAGCGCCACGCGACGCGCCATCCCGCCGGAGATTTCGCTCGGCATCAGGTCGCGCGCATTGCGCAGCCCGACCGCCTCCAGCTTCATCAGCACGATGTCGCGCACCAGCGCCTCAGGCAGCCGGGTGTGTTCCCGCAGCGGAAACGCGACGTTTTCCAACACGCTGCTGTCGGTGAACAGCGCCCCAAACTGGAACAGCATGCCCATGCGGCGCCGCGCCGCATACAAAACGTCGGACGCCATGCCACCGACGTTCTGGCCGTCGAACAGCACTTCGCCGCGCTGTGCGCGCTGCTGGCCGCCGATCAGGCGCAGCACCGTGGTCTTGCCGCCGCCGGAAGCACCCATCAACGCCGTCACCTTTCCGCGGGGCACCTCGAAAGAGACGCCATCGAGGATCGCGCGCGCGCCGTAGCCGAACACGACATCGCGAAATTCAACGAGAGAGGGAGAAGAAAGGGCGGTGTCCATGGAAACAAAAAAAGCCGGGGCACCTTCTCAGGCATCCCGGCGTGCGGTTCCCTTCATGATAAAGGGAGCACCGTTGTGGCTTCGCGACAGTCATCAGCGCGGCAGATCGCTGAAGCCCATCAGGAACTCGTCCACCGAGCGCGCGGCCTGCCGCCCTTCGCGGATGGCCCATACCACCAGCGACTGGCCGCGCCGCATGTCGCCTGCGGCAAACACCTTCGGCACGTTGGTCGCGTAGCCACCAATGAAATCGACGCTCGCCCTGGCATTGCCGCGTGCATCTTTCTCGATGCCGAAAGCGTCGAGCACGGTGGCCACCGGGTTCACGAAGCCCATGGCCAGCAGGACGAGGTCGGCCTTCAGGATTTGCTCGCTGCCTGCGACCTCGACCATCTTGCCGTCCTTCCACTCGACCCGAACGGTCTTCAGGCCGGTGACCTTCTTTCCGTCGCCGATGAACTCCTTGGTCGAGATCGCGAACTCGCGCTCGCAGCCTTCTTGATGGCTGGAGCTGGTGCGCAGCTTGATGGGCCAGTAAGGCCAGGTCATCGGCCGGTTTTCTTCCTCGGGCGGCTGCGGCATCACCTCGAACTGCGTGACGCTGACCGCGCCGTGGCGGTTGCTGGTGCCCACGCAGTCGGAGCCGGTGTCGCCGCCGCCGATCACGATGACATGCTTGCCGTCGGCGCGCAGTTGGCCCTTGAGCTTGTCGCCCGCGTTCACGCGGTTCTGTTGCGGCAGCATTTCCATCGCGAAGTGAATGCCGTCCAGTTCGCGGCCGGGCACCGGCAGGTCGCGCGATTGCTCCGAGCCGCCGGTGAGCAGCACCGCGTCGAATTCCTTGTCGAGCTGCTCGGGCGTAACGGTTTCCTTGGCCAGGTTCGTGACCTTCGAGCCCTTGCCCATCGGGTCTTTGGCGGCACCGACGACGACGCTGGTGCGGAACACCACGCCTTCGGCCTGCATCTGCTCGACGCGACGGTCGATGTGCGTCTTCTCCATCTTGAAGTCGGGAATGCCGTAACGCAGCAAGCCGCCGATGCGATCGTTCTTCTCGAACAGCGTGACGTCGTGGCCCACGCGCGCGAGCTGTTGCGCCGCCGCCATGCCGGCAGGCCCGGCACCGACCACGGCGACCTTCTTGCCGGTCTTGTGCTGGGCCACGCGCGGCGTGACCCAGCCTTCATCCCAGGCGCGGTCGATGATCGCGTGCTCGATCGACTTGATGCCGATGGCGTCGTCGTTCACGTTCAGCACGCACGCCGCTTCGCAGGGCGCGGGACAGATGCGACCGGTGAACTCGGGAAAGTTGTTGGTCGAATCCAGCACCGCGAAGGCGTTCTGCCAGTCATTGCGATACACCAGATCGTTGAAATCAGGAATGATGTTGTTGACCGGGCAGCCGCTGTTGCAGAACGGCGTGCCGCAGTCCATGCAGCGCGCGCCCTGTACCTTCGCCTCTTCCGGCGTCAGGCCGACCACGAATTCCTTGTAATGCTTGAGACGCTCGTCCACGGGCTTGTAGCCCTCTTCGATACGCTCGTGCTCCATGAAGCCGGTGATTTTTCCCATCGTGCTGTCCTCTGTTCTTCGCTGTTCTTCGTTTCGCTGCGGCCGCTCAGACCTTGGCCGGCGTCTTCGCTGCATGCGGCTCGAGGCCGGCGTGCGCGTTGTTGCCGCTGCTCGCGAGCTCGACCTTGCGGTCGTGGATCTCGCCCAATGCGCGCTTGTATTCGTTCGGGAACACCTTCACGAACCGGGTGCGCGCCATCGTCCAGTCGTCGAGCAGTTCGCGCGCGCGCTTGCTGCCGGTCCAGCGGTGGTGCTCTTCAAGCAGCTTGCGCAGCTGCGCTTCATCGGTCAGGCCGTTGTGCCAGATACCGCGCTTGATCGTGGCGGTCTGTTCGGCAGTGGTCAGCACCTTTTCGAGCGTGACCATCGACAGGTTGCAGCGCGAGGCGAACTGGCCGTCTTCGTCGTAGACGAAAGCGAGGCCACCGCTCATGCCGGCGGCGAAGTTGCGCCCGGTCTTGCCGAGCACCGCCACCGTGCCACCCGTCATGTATTCGCAGCCGTGGTCGCCGGTGCCTTCGACCACTGCGGTAGCGCCTGACAAACGCACCGCGAAGCGCTCCCCGGCGACGCCGCAGAAGTAGGCCTCGCCGGTCGTCGCACCGTACATGACGGTGTTGCCGACGATGGTGTTGCGCACCGCTTCGCCGCGAAATTCGAGGCTGGGTCGCACCACGATGCGGCCGCCCGACAGGCCCTTGCCGGTGTAGTCGTTGGCGTCGCCGATCAGGTACAGCGTGATGCCGCGCGCCAGGAACGCGCCGAACGATTGCCCGCCCGTGCCTTCGAGCTGGATGCGGATCGAATCGTCGGGCAGCCCTTCGGGATGCACGCGTGTCAGCGCCCCGGACAGCTTCGCGCCGACCGTGCGGTTCACGTTGCGCGCCACCTCGATGAACTGCACCTTCTCGCCCTTGTCGATGGCCGCGCGCGACTTCTCGATGAGCTTGGTGTCCAGGTTGTGCTCGAGGCCGTGGTCCTGGTTCTCGACGTGGTAACGCGGCACGTCGGCCGGCACGTTCGGCATCGCGAACAGGCGGTTGAAGTCGAGGCCGCTCGCCTTCCAGTGCTCGATGCCGCGCTTCATGTCGAGCAGGTCGGCACGACCGATCATCTCGTTGAAGTTGCGGATGCCCAGCTGCGCCATGATGTGACGCACTTCTTCGGCAATGAAGAAGAAGTAGTTGACCACGTGCTCGGGTTTGCCCGAGAACTTCTTGCGCAGCACCGGGTCCTGCGTGGCCACGCCCACCGGGCAGGTGTTCAGGTGGCACTTGCGCATCATGATGCAGCCTTCGACGATCAGCGGCGCGGTCGCGAAGCCGAACTCGTCGGCCCCGAGCAGCGCGCCGATCGCGACGTCGCGGCCGGTCTTCATCTGGCCGTCGGCCTGCACCCGCACGCGGCCGCGCAGGCGGTTGAGCACCAGCGTCTGCTGGGTTTCGGCGAGGCCGATTTCCCACGGGCCGCCCGCGTGCTTGATCGAGGACCAGGGCGACGCCCCCGTGCCGCCGTCATGACCGGCGATCACGATGTGGTCGCTCTTGCACTTGGTGACGCCGGTCGCGACCGTGCCCACACCCACTTCGCTGACCAGCTTGGTGCTGATGCTGGCGTGCGGCGCGACGTTCTTCAGGTCGTGGATCAGCTGTGCCAGGTCTTCGATCGAATAGATGTCGTGGTGCGGCGGCGGGCTGATCAGGCCGACGCCCGGCACCGAGTAGCGCTGCTTGCCGATGTACTCGGTGACCTTGCCGCCGGGCAGCTGGCCGCCCTCTCCGGGCTTGGCGCCCTGCGCCATCTTGATCTGGATCTGGTCGGCCGAGCTCAGGTATTCGGCGGTGACACCGAATCGGCCCGAGGCGACCTGCTTGATCTTCGAGCGCAGCGAATCGCCTGCCTTCAGCGCCAGGTCGACCTCGACGTTGGCGTCGCCGATCACGCTCTTGAGGGTGTCGCCGAGCTTGACCGGGATGCCCTTGAGTTCGTTGCGGTAGCGGGCCGGGTCTTCACCGCCCTCACCCGTGTTGCTCTTGCCGCCGATGCGGTTCATGGCCACGGCCAGCGTCGAATGCGCTTCGGTGGAAATCGAGCCAAGCGACATCGCGCCTGTGGCGAAGCGCTTGACGATCTCGACGGCGGGCTCGACTTCTTCGACCGGGATGGCTTTCGACGGATCGATCTTGAACTCGAACAGCCCACGCAGCGTCATGTGGCGACGGCTCTGGTCATTGATGATCTGCGCGTATTCCTTGTACGTGCTCCAGTTGTTGGCGCGCGTGCTGTGCTGTAGCTTGGCGATCGCGTCGGGCGTCCACATGTGGTCTTCGCCGCGCGTGCGCCAGGCGTATTCGCCGCCGGCGTCGAGCATGTTGGCGAGGATCGGGTCGTCGCCGAAGGCCGCGGCGTGCATGCGCAGCGCTTCTTCGGCGATCTCGAACACGCCGATGCCTTCGACGCGGCTCGCGGTGCCGGTGAAGTACTTGCCGATCGCATCGTTGTTGAGGCCGATGGCCTCGAACAACTGCGCGCCGCAGTAGCTCATGTAGGTGCTCACGCCCATCTTGGACATGATCTTCGACAGGCCCTTGCCGATCGCCTTCACGTAGTTGTAGATCGCCTTCTCGGCCGACAGTGCGCCCGGCAGGTCGGCGTGCATGGCGGCCAGCGTTTCCATGGCGAGATACGGATGCACCGCTTCCGCGCCATAGCCTGCGAGCACGCCGAAGTGATGCACCTCGCGGGCGCTGCCGGTTTCCACCACCAGGCCGGCCGTGGTGCGCAGCCCCTCACGCACGAGGTGCTGGTGAATCGCGCTGGAGGCCAGCAAGGCCGGAATCGCCACCTGCGTCGGGCTGACCAGGCGGTCGCTCACGATGAGGATGTTGCTGCCGCCCTTGATTGCGTCCACCGCTTCGGCGCACAGCGACGCCAGCTTCGCTTCGACGCCCTCGCGGCCCCAGTCGGCCGGGTAGGTGATGTCGAGCGTCGAGCTGCGGAACTTGCCCTGCGTGTGCTGCTCGATGTTGCGCAGCTTCGCCATGTCGGCGAAGTCGAGGATCGGCTGGCTCACCTCGAGCCGCATCGGCGGATTGACCTGGTTGATGTCCAGCAGGTTGGGCTTGGGGCCGATAAAGCTGTTCAGCGACATCACGATCGCTTCGCGGATCGGGTCGATCGGCGGGTTGGTCACCTGCGCGAACATCTGGCGGAAGTAGTTGTAGAGCGGCTTGTTCTTGCTCGAGAGCACGGCCAGCGGGCTGTCGTTGCCCATCGAGCCGATGCCCTCTTCGCCGGCCTGCGCCATCGGGCTCATCAGGAACTTGATGTCTTCCTGCGTGTAACCGAAAGCCTGCTGGCGGTCGAGCAGCGACACCTTGCTCTCGTGAACCTCGGGCGCAGGGGCCTCGACGCTGTCGAGCTTGATGCGCAGGTTCTCGATCCACTGCTTGTACGGCTTGGTGTTGACGACATAGGCCTTGAGCTCGTCGTCGTCGATCATCCGGCCCTGCTCGAGGTCGATCAGGAACATCTTGCCGGGCTGCAGGCGCCACTTGCGCACGATCTTGTGCTCGGGCACCGGCAGCACGCCGGACTCGGACGCCATGATGACCAGGTCGTCATCGGTCACGCAGTAGCGCGAAGGCCGCAGGCCGTTGCGGTCGAGCGTGGCGCCGATCTGGCGACCGTCGGTGAAGACGATCGAGGCAGGGCCGTCCCACGGCTCCATCATCGCGGCGTGGTATTCATAGAACGCGCGGCGACGCTCGTCCATCGTCGTATGCTGCTCCCACGGCTCGGGGATCATCATCATCACGGCCTGGCTGATCGGGTAGCCGGCCATCGTCATGAGTTCGAGGCAGTTGTCGAAGGTGGCGGTGTCGGACTGGCCCGCGAAGCTGATCGGGTACAGCTTTTTGAGGTCTGGGCCCAGCACCGGCGACGACATGACGCCTTCGCGCGCCTTCATCCAGTTGTAGTTGCCGCGCACCGTGTTGATTTCGCCGTTGTGGGCAACGTAGCGGTACGGGTGGGCCAGCGGCCACTTGGGGAAGGTGTTGGTCGAGAAGCGCTGGTGCACCAGGCCGATCGCCGAGATGCAGCGTTCGTCGGACAGGTCGAGGTAGTACACGCCCACCTGGTCGGCCAGCAGCAGACCCTTGTAGACCACGGTGCGGCTCGACATGCTCGGAACGTAGTATTCCTTGCTGTGCTTGAGGTTCAGGTTCTGGATGTTGGCGCTGGCCGTCTTGCGGATGACATAGAGCTTGCGTTCCAGCGCGTCCTGCACGATGACGTCGTTGCCGCGACCGATGAAGACCTGGCGCAGGATCGGTTCGGTCACCTTGACCGCCGGCGACATCGGCATGTCGCGGTTGACCGGCACGTCGCGCCAGCCGAGCAGCACCTGTCCTTCGGCCTTGACGGCGCGTTCCATCTCCTGCTCGCACGCCATGCGCGAGGCGTGCTCCTTCGGCAGGAAGATCATGCCGACGCCGTATTCGCCGGACGGCGGCAGCTCGACGCCTTGCTTGGCCATCTCCTCGCGATACAGCGCGTCCGGAATCTGGATCAGGATGCCGGCGCCGTCGCCCATCAGCTTGTCAGCGCCCACTGCGCCGCGATGGTCGATGTTCTCGAGAATCTTGAGCGCCTGGGTCACGATGTCGTGCCGCTTCTCACCCTTGATGTGGGCCACAAAGCCCAGGCCACACGCGTCGTGCTCGTGGGCGGACGAATACAGACCGTGATCTTCGAGGTGTTTGATTTCGGCATCCGTCGTCATGGGGGCGCACTCCTTCATTTTTTCGCTGCAATTTCTCGGGGGAAGGTGAGCATATTGCGATGCACAAACAATGCCAAATAATTTATTCGGGGTCGGATTCACATTAAATCCCCGAGCTTCCGGTTCTCATTAAATTGGGGACATATCAAAATTCATAGCGCTATGCGGCGCCGCTGCGGGCGTTATGCCGCTTTCTGAAATGCCGAGTTCGCAGAGGATGGCCGGCCCGCCCTGGATTTGACCACCCGCCGCTCGGTGGCCTTCTGCAGCGATTCGAGGAACTGCTCATCGCCTGCCGCCCAGCCCCGAAGCGTGGCTTCGTCCAGGGCGGCCTCGTCGGCAGCGGACACGCCGGCGTGCACCAAATCGGCATAACCGGCTTCGCGCGCGAAGGGGGTGTTGCCGAGCGCCCAGTACAAGGCGTGGGGCGTGACGAGGCGGTCGTTCCGAGAGCCGGCGTAGTGGCCATGACTGGACCACGCAAATGCGCCGGCTTCCTCCACGAGACCGGCACGAACCGGGCGCAGGTCGATGCTCACCATGCAGGGCAACAAATATCGGTCCGCCTGGATCAGCGTCGACCGATACCGGCCGTCCCACAGCGTGCCG
Organism: Variovorax sp. PAMC 28711; assembly: GCF_001577265.1. Taxonomy (NCBI): domain Bacteria; kingdom Pseudomonadati; phylum Pseudomonadota; class Betaproteobacteria; order Burkholderiales; family Comamonadaceae; genus Variovorax; species Variovorax sp. PAMC 28711. Next base: position 1,096,970 of record NZ_CP014517.1, read on the forward strand.
CTCCGGCCGTGGCGATCGTTGAAGTAGCGCACATAGCCCCGGCCGACCGCCTGCATGAACTGCGACATGCCATCCGGCCCCGATGGCGTGGCGAGCAGGTGGAAGGCGTTGTCGAGCAGCACGTAAGCGTGGATCGCCACGCCGAAGCGCGTCGCACTGTCGGCCATCAGAAAGAGCAAACGCTCTCGGTCGTCACGGTCGATGAAGATCGGCTGGCCGTTGTGCCCGCGCTGGATCACCTGATGCGGATGGTCCGCCAGCGTGAGTCGGGGCAGGCGCGCCATGATTCTGTTCAGGACAAGCGAAAGCGCGTCTCGAGCAGCGACGCAAGACCGAACTCGCCCAGCAGGCTCTTCAGCCGCTCGGCCGCGCTCGTCTTCGCGTGGCCGGTGCGGCGCGCGATGATCAGTTCGTTCTTCATGCTGTGCTCCCAGCCCACCAACTCGGTCACGGTGACCTGGTAACCGTTCGCCTCGAGATAGAGGCAGCGCAGCACGTTGGTGAGCTGGCTGCCGATTTCGCGGGTGTGGAGCGGATGGCGCCACAGCTCGGCGAGCGGCGTGCGCGACAGCGCGAGCGCCTTGGTCTCCCGCAGGCAGGCCGCCACCTCGGCCTGGCAGCACGGCACCAGCACCATGAAGCCGGCCTGCTTCGCGAGGCCGAACGCGATGGCGTCGTCGGTCGCGGTGTCGCAGGCGTGCAGCGCAGTCACGACGTCGATGCGCGGCGGCAGTTCGGCCGCGTGCGCCGACGCCGCCACCGTGAGGTTGAGAAACGACATCCGGTCGAAGCCCAGATGCCTTGCCAGCACGCGCGACTTTTCGACCAGCTCCGCGCGCGTCTCGATGCCGTAGACGTGGCCGTCCTGCAACGCCTTGAAAAACAGGTCGTAGATGATGAAGCCAAGGTACGACTTGCCCGCACCGTGATCGGCCAGGGTGGCGTGCGCGCCGCCGTCGGGCAGTTCGCGCAGCAGCTTCTCGATGAACTGGAACAGGTGATAGACCTGTTTGAGCTTGCGTCGCGAATCCTGGTTGAGTCGCCCTTCGCGCGTGAGGATGTGAAGCTCCTTGAGCAGCTCCTGCGACTGCCCGGGTCGCAATTCGGCCAGCACGTCGGCCTCCGCCTTGGCGGCTTTCGAGGGCTTGGCGACAGCGTTCATCGGTGTGCGCCTCCCGGGCCGACGTCGAGCGCAGCCCAGCCGGCCGCACCCAGCGATTCGAGCGTCTCGATGTTGCGCTCGAAGATGTCCCCGGCGTCGGGGAAGGCCTCGACGGCCCGGCTTACGCTGTCTTCGCGCAGCAGGTGCAGCGTGGGGTACGGCGCGCGGTTCGTGGCATTCGCGAGGTCGTCGGGTTCGCTGCCTGCGAACTGGAATAGAGGATGGAAACTCGCGAGCTGGAACACGCCCTCGAAACCGGCACGCGTCAGCCGGCGTTCGGCGCGAAGCGTGAAGTCGTTGAAATCGAGAAAGTCGGTCAAGGTGTTCGGTGCGATCAAAAGGGTGGTGTCCCGCAAGGACGGCGCGCTGTCTGCAAGCGCCCGAGCTTCGGCGAGCAGCGCGTCCATCAAGCCCGCATCGCCGCCATCGAGATACGTCGCGTAGTGGACCTGCTGCTTCACGTGCACGGCCTTGGCGAACGGGCAGAGGTTGAGGCCGATCACCGCGCGCTCCAGCCAGTGCCGCATGTCTGCTTCAGCCTGTGCCGCACTGATTGTGGCAGCGCCGCTCATCCTGCGCGCCCGGGAGGGTCGGCTTGCACCAGTCGTCCGGCCAGCACGATGCCGGCGACCGAGCACGCGAGCGTGACGACCCATGTCCATTGCCATCCGCCGACGCGGTGCGCCACCCACGCCACCACCGGCGGCGCGATGAACTGGCCCAGCGCCGACGCCTGCTGCATGAAGCCGACCGTGGTCGACACGGTCGACGGGCCCGGCGCGAGGCGCACCGCCAGCATGAAGAGCGTGGCGGGTACGACACCACCGCCCAATGAAAAGAGGCAAACCGCGGCGTAGCGCCAAGCGGGTGGCAACGCGATTGCGTCGGCGCCCTGCCCCCACTGCGCAAAGGCGGCGATGCTGCCCAGCGCCATCAGCGCGAAGCCCCGTCGCAACAGCCGCGATGGCGCGACGCCGCGCTGCAGCAGCCGCCCGCCCGCGAGGTTGCCGACGATGTTCATGGCCGCAGCGAGCGCCGTCAGCACGGCATTCCAGCCGGGTGGCACGCCGGCCTCGGCATAGATCGCCGGGAGAAATCCGATGACGGCCATCCACTGCGAGGAATAGACCGCGAATGCCAATGCCACACGCCGTGGCCCGCTGGCCCGCACGGTGTCGAGCAGCCGCGCGCGCCAACCGGCCACGCTGACCGCTTGCGTCGCGGCAGCACGCGCCCGGTCGTCGGGCACCTGCACGACCACCCAGACCGCCGCTGCGGCCGACACCAGCGACAACGACCACCACCAACCCGACCATCCGGCCCGGGCGATGATGGCCGGGCCAAGCAGCAGCGCCAGCGCCACGCCCAGCGGCATGTAGGCGCCCCACAAACCCAGCGCCCCCTTGTCGGCGCCAGGCGGGACCAGCGCGCGGATGAGGCCGGGGCCGGGCATCACGGCGAGCAGGAAGCCCACGCCTTCGAGCGCGCGCAGTGCAAGGAGCCAGGCGACGGCCGCCGGTCCCGGCTGCACGAGACCGCCCGCTGCGCTCGACAGCGTCACGATGACCAGGCCAATCAGCATGCTGCGCCGCAACCCGATCGAATCTGCAGCGAGGCCCGCAAACACGCCGAGCGTCATGCCGGCGCCCTGCACCAGCGACAGCAAAAAGCCGGCCTCGACCCACCCGACGCCCAGCGAGGCCTGCAACGCGGGCACGGCCGGCGGCAACTTGCCGAGATGCAGCGCGGCACTCACGCCCGCGAACAACACCGCCAGCGCGGCGGCCGGCACTTTGGCCACGGCGCCCGCCGTCGCTGAGCTCACACGACCCACCGCCGTCCGGTGAGGCGCTCGTGCTCGCGCATGGCGAAGCGGTCGGTCATGCCGGCGATGTAGTCGGCCACGGCCCGATGCCGATCGGCGCGCTCCGCGAACGAAGGGCGCATGTCGTCGGGCCGGTCGAGGTAGGCATCGAACAGTTCACGGACCACGTCGCTCGCCTGTTCGGTCGTCGCCATCACCTGCGGGTGGCGGTAGAGGTTGGCGAAAAGAAAGCGTTTGAGCGCCGCCGACTGCACGCGCATCGGCTCGCTGAACGCCACGATCGGCGCTGCTCGCCGCACCGCGTCGGCATCGACCGGCGCCGCCGCCGCCAGGGCCGCGCGCGTGGCGTCGATCACGTCGTACACCTGCGCGCTGAGCATGCGGCGGATGGTTTCGTAGAGCACCCGGCGGCCGGCGAGTGCCGGGTATTCGTCGAGGGCCTGCTGCCGATAGTGGGCGAACAGCTCGACCTCGGCCAGGCTCTCCATGCTGATGAGGCCGGAGCGCACGCCATCATCGATGTCGTGGGCGTTGTAGGCGATCTCGTCCGCGAGATTGCACAGCTGCGCCTCGAGCGACGGCTGCGTGCGGTCCAGAAAGCGCCGCGCCACGCCGGCGGGTTCGCCGGCTTCGATGCGCTCGACATTGACGCGCGAGCAGTGCTTCAGGATGCCTTCGCGGGTCTCGAAGCTGAGGTTGAGCCCGTCGAATTGGGGGTAGCGCAGCTCCAGCGCGTCGACCATGCGCAGGCTTTGCAGGTTGTGCTCGAAGCCGCCGTGCGCATGCATGCAGACATCAAGCGCGTCCTGCCCGGCATGGCCGAACGGCGTGTGACCCAGGTCGTGGGCCAGCGCAATCGCCTCGACCAGATCTTCGTTCAGCTGCAGGGCGCGCGCGATCGACCGGCCGAGCTGAGCCACCTCGAGCGAGTGCGTGAGCCGCGTGCGAAACAGATCGCCCTCGTGGTTCAGGAACACCTGCGTCTTGTAGACCAGCCGGCGGAACGCGGTGGAGTGCACGATGCGGTCGCGGTCGCGCTGGAAGGCGTCGCGGGTCGGAGCGGGCGGCTCGGTGTGGCGGCGTCCGCGAGACTGCGCCGGGTCACAGGCGTAGGGCGCGAGGCGGCTCATGGCGTCCACGACATACAGGAGTTCAGGCGGTGCAGCACTGCACGAGAACCTCGCGCACCATTGCATCGGGTGCGCTGCGAACGACGGCCGAACCGGGCTTGTCGATGACAACGAAGCGGATCTCGCCGGCCTCTGATTTCTTGTCGATGCGCATCAATTCCAGATAGCGCGCGTCGCCGAGCGCGGGCCCGACGATGGGCAGCCCGGCGCGCTCGATCAGGCGAGTGAGCCGCTCGACGAAAGCGGCGTCGACGCCGCCGAGGCGCTGTGACAGATGCGCTGCCATGACCATGCCGCAGCCGACCGCCTCGCCGTGCAGCCACTCGCCGTAGCCCAGGCCCGACTCGATCGCATGGCCGAAGGTGTGGCCGAAATTCAGGATCGCGCGCAGGCCGTTTTCGCGCTCGTCCTGGCCGACCACTCCCGCCTTGATCTCGCAGCTGCGCTTGACCGCATGCGCCAGCGCCGCCGGATCGAGCGCGACCAGTGCGTCAACATTCGCCTCGATCCAGTCGAAGAACGCCATGTCGGAGATCGGGCCGTACTTGATCACTTCCGCCAGCCCGGCGCTGAGCTCGCGCGGCGGAAGCGTTTGCAACGTCGCAAGATCGCACAGCACCAGCTGAGGCTGGTAGAACGCGCCGATCATGTTCTTGCCCAGCGGGTGGTTGATGGCCGTCTTGCCGCCGACCGACGAGTCGACCTGGGCCAGCAAGGTGGTCGGCACCTGGACGAAAGGCACGCCACGCATGTAGCTCGCGGCGGCGAAGCCGGTCATGTCGCCCACCACGCCGCCGCCCAGGGCGAAGAGAACGGTCTTGCGGTCCGCCCCATGGCGCAACAGTGCATCGAATATCAGGTTCAGCGTCGCCCAATCCTTGTAGACCTCGCCGTCGGGCAGCTCGAGCACATGCACCGCGCGAAACCGCGCGGTCAACGTGTTGCGCAAGGCTGCCAGGTACAGCGGCGCTACCGTCGTGTTGGTGACGATGAGCGCGGTGGCCGCGGCCGGGGTCGCCGCAAAGGCGTCGAAATCACCGAGCAGATCGGTGCCGATCAAAATCGGATAGCTGCGGTCGCCGAGGTCGATATCGACCCGGTCACGAAAGGCGGTCAATGGCATGGGGAGAGTGTAGAGGCGCGGACCTCGGCCGGCCCCGACCCGTCGATCCGCAGGCCGTCAGGGCGGCGGCTCGGCTTGCGGATCCGACAGGGTCACGCCGGCGAGTTCGAGCTGCATCAGGATGATGTTGACGAGCATGGAGACGGAGGGCCGGCCGGTTTCGACGACGTCGTGCGCCGTCTCGCTGTAGAGCGGATCGCGCACCGAATGAAGTTCGCGCAGTCGACCGAGCGGATCGGCCACCTGGAGCAAGGGGCGCTTCACATCGTGGCGCAAGCGCCGAAAGAGATCTTCCGGCGAAGAGCGCAAATAGATCACGTGAAAGCGGTCGCGCAATTGGACGCGATTCGGCTGGCGCAACACCGCACCGCCGCCGGTTGCCACCACGCCGCGCGCGTTGGCGGCGAGATCAGCGATCACCGACTGTTCGACATCGCGGAAGTTCGTCTCGCCTTCGCGGTCGAAATACTCGCGGATCGAGCAGCCGATGCGCTGCTCGATGACATGGTCACTGTCGACGAAAGGAAGCTGCAGGCGCTGCGCCAGCCGCCGGCCCACCGCGGATTTTCCGGCGCCGGGCAACCCGACAAATGCGACCGCCACGCGTATCGCTGCGACGCCCGCGCGTCAGCGCGCGGCGTTGCGGTCGGTAATCATCTTCGGAGTGATAAAGACGAGCATTTCGGTCTTGTTGGCAACGCGGTTGCGCGTCCGGAACAGTGCACCGAGGACAGGCACTTCACCCAGGACCGGAATGCGCGACTCATCGTTGGATTCGGTGAGTTCGAAGATACCACCGATGACCACCGTGCCGCCGTTCTCGACCAGCACTTCGGTCTGCACGTGCTTGGTATTGATCGCGAAACCTGCCGTCGTCGCCTGGCCGACCGTGTCCTTGTTGACGTCCAGCGTCAGGATGATGTTGCCTTCGGGCGTGATCTGCGGCGTCACTTCAAGCTTCAGGTTCGCCTTGCGAAACGCGATCGATGTGGCGCCGCTCGACGTCGCGACCTGGTAGGGCAGCTCGGTGCCCTGCTCGATCAGCGCCTTGGTCTGGTCGGCCGTCACCACACGCGGGCTCGACACGACCTTGCCCTTGCCGTCGGCCTCGAGCGCGGAAATTTCAAGATTCAACATGCGCGAAAAGCTGCTGTTGAACAGCGAAATCGCGAAGGTGCCTGCGGCGTTGCCGTTGCCGGACACGCCGGTCGACGGCAGGTTGATGAAGTTGCCCTGGGTGAACTGCGGGAACGTGACCGTCGGGCTGGTGCTGGTCGAGCTGATCACGCCGTTGGTGTTCGTCGTGACCGTGCCGCCACCGGTGACCGAGGGGAACGTGCCGAGCGAGTTGCGGTTGTTCACCGCGCCGCCGCCGAGCTTCACGCCGAGCGACTTGCCGAACGTGTCCGAGGCTTCCACGATGCGCGCTTCGATGAGCACCTGTCGCACCGGGATATCGAGCTTCTGAATCAGTTCGGCGACCTGCGAGAGGCGTGACGGAATGTCCGACACGAACAGTTGGTTGGTGCGCGCTTCGGCGATGACACTGCCCCGCGCACTCAGGATGCGCGTCGTGCTGCCCGAACCACCACCGCCACCCGACGAAGCACCGCTGCCGGTCAGACCCTGGGCAATCACCAGCGCCTTGGTGTAGTTCAGCTGGAAGGATTGCGTGCGCAGCGGCTCCAGGTTCTGGATCGCTGCCTGCGCTTCGAAGTCGAGCTTTTCCTTGGCGTTGATTTCATCCTTGGGCGCGATCCACAGCACGCTGCCGTTCTTGCGCATGCCGAGGTTCTTGGCCTGCATGATGATTTCGAGCGCCTGGTCCCACGGCACGTCCTTGAGGCGCAGCGTCAGCGATCCGGTGACCGAATCCGAGGTCACGATGTTGAAGTTCGTGAAGTCGGCAATCACCTGGAGCAGCGAGCGGACGTCGATGTTCTGGAAGTTCAGCGAGAGCTTCTCGCCGTTGTAGCCAGCGCCTTGCGTCAGTTTGGTCGGGTCGATCTTGCGGGGGCGAACTTCCACCACGAACTGGTTTTCGCTCTGGTAGGCGCTGTGTTCCCACTCGCCCTTCGGCTCGATGACCATGCGCACGCGGTCGCCCGATTGCTGCGTGGTGATGAGCTGCACCGGCGTTCCAAAATCGGCCACGTCGAGACGGCGGCGCAGGCCTTCTGGCAACGTCGACTTGGTGAACTCGACCACCAGGTTCTTGCCCTGCTGACGAATGTCCACACCGGTCTGGTTGTTGGCGAGATCGACGATCACGCGGCCGGTGTTGTCCGAACCCAGGCGGAAGTCAACATCACGCAAAGGCACCATGTCGCGGTTGCGGTTCTCGGCAAACGCCGTGGCGGTGGAGGCGGCGAGTGCAGTGCCTGCAACCGGCTCCAGCGACACCAGCAACGACTTGCCCTGAATTTCGGTCTTGTACGCCGTGGCTTCCTTCAGGTTCAGCACCAGACGTGTTCGCTCACCCGCCTGGACGACGTTCACCGAACGCAGGTTGCCCTGATTGACGTCGATCGCCGTGCGGCCGATCGCGTTGATCACGCCCGGGAAGTCCAATGCGATGCGCGCCGGCGTCTGAATGACGAAGCCGGTCGGTACGACCGTGAGCGGCTGTGCCAGATCGATCTTCAGGACTTCAGCCCCCGACTGGGTCGAGCTCGTGACGGCTTGAATGGAATTCTGCGCATGGACCCAAACGGCCGAGGTCAGCGCGAGAAGGGTCACGCCCGCGGCGCGCAGCCACAGTGCGGTGATCGGGTTTTGTCGGTTCATTTTTTCGGCCCTTCTTGCAACTGCAACGTCGCCACGCGTTCGATCCACTCACCGGCGGCGTCCTGCACGATTTCACGCAAGGCGAGTTCGGTTTCACTGATTTTGGTGATCAGGCCGTAATTCAGGCCCAGATGATTGCCCACACGCACCTGATACAACAATTTGTCCACGCTGATCAACGCCACCGGCTGGTTGTTGCGGTTCAGGCTGCCGACCATCGCCATCGAATCCAGCGGAAACGCCTCGAGCGATTCCTTCCGGCGCGACAACTCGGGCGCGATCAATCCGGAAGTGCTGGGCTGCGCCGAATCACGGCGCAGCGCCTGGGTCAACTTCTGGCTGTTGAAGGGTTCAAAGGCCGCAACTTCGGTGTAGGCCTGTGGCGTGAATTTTTTGGGTTCCGAGATCGGCGGCACCGTGGGCTTGACCTGTGCGCGCTGGTCGGCCATCCATTTTTGCAGATCGTCGCGGTCCGACGAGCCGCATCCGGCGAGGGCCAATGCCATCAGGCAGAAGCCGGTCCAAAGGAGTGCTCTCATTGCTTGACCTTCGGATTCGCCGCAGCTTTTTGTGCGGCCTGCTCTTCCGAGTCCAGGTAGCGGAAGGTGCGTGCCGTCGCGTCCATGGTCAAGGCGCCATCCTTCTGCGGCACGATGGCGATGTTGTTCAGCGTGACGATGCGCGACAGGTTGGCGACGTCGGCAGCGAAGGCGCCCATGTCGTGGTACTTGCCGGTGACCCGCAGCGCGATCGGCAACTCGGCGTAGTAGTCCTTCACCGAGATCTGACCCGGGCGGAACAGTTCGAACTGAAGGCTGCGGCCGAGTCCAGCCTGATTGATGTCCGACAACAAGGCGTCCATTTCGGCCTTGCTGGGCAACTGCTTCTCGAGCAGCGTCACGTATTGCTGAACCTGCTCACGCTGCTTCTTCAAGAGATCGAGATTGGCCGCTTGGCCCACCTTCTTGGTGTAGTCGACTCGGAGCGCCACTTCCTTGGCGCGCTCGGATTCGAGCTCGTCGTTGGACCCGGTCAGCCAGACGAACCACAAGGCGACCAGCACCAGGAGCGTGACTGCCAGGCACAACGCATAGCGCGGTGCCGCCGGCCATACGGAAGGGTCGTTCGGGTTGAGGCCCTGGAACTGACTGCCGAAACGACGCAGGGAAGCTGCGACATCGATATTGCTGGATGGGCGTCGTATTGCCATGCTGACCCCTTAACCCTTCACCGCGGCGGAGGCCGTTGCGGCGGCGCCGACAGCCTTTTCCGCGTCCGTCGGCCGCTTGACGCCGATTCGCATCGTGAAGCTCGCCACGCGGCGCTGATCACGCGGCGTGAGGTTCACATTGGCCGCGGTGATCTCGACCAGTTCGGGCTTGACCAGCCACGGGCTGTTGTTGCCGAGGTTGCGCAATAGTTCGGAGACACGTTCGTTCGACTGCGCCATTCCCTGGAGCGTGACGACCTGGTTGTCCTGCTTCATGCTGGTGAGGTAGACGCCGTCCGGCAGTTGCCGAACGAGTTCGTTCATGAGGTGGACCGGCAGATTGCGGTCGCCCTGCAAATCTTCCACCGCTTGCTGGCGCGCACGCAATGCCGTGATTTCGCCCTGCAGCGTCGAGATTTCCTTGATCTCCACTTCCAGCTTCTGGATTTCTGACTGGAGATAGGTGTTCTTGGACTGCTGGCCTGCAATCTGCGCCTGATACCAGACATAGGCGCCACCGGCGATCAAGCCACCCAGCAGGGCGGCAGCGCCGAGCGTGGCATAAAAGCTCTCCTTGCGGCGTTTTCGCGAAGCCTCGCGGTGCGGCAATAGATTGATGAGGATCACTGCAGGAACCTCCGCATCGCCAGTCCACACGACGTCAGATAGGAAGGCGCTTCACGGCGCACTTTCTTTTCGCGAATGCCGGCGCCGATTTCCATGCCGTCGAACGGGTTCACGAGCGAGCACGCGAAAGACGTTTGACGCGTGACTGCGCTGGTGAGGCCCGGCAGCGCGGCCGACCCGCCCGCCAGCAGCACGTAGTCGACACGGTTGTGCGGCGTGCTGGTGAAGAAAAACTGGAGCGCCCGGGCTATTTCCTGGGCAATGCTGGCCACAAAGGGCTTCAGGACGCCGGAACCGTAGTCGTCGGGGAGATCGCCGCTGCGCTTTTTCGTTTCGGCCTCTTCCGCCGAGAAGCCGTACTGGCGCACGATCAGTTGCGTGAGTTGCGCGCCGCCAAAAGCCTGGTCGCGGTCGTACAGCACTTCCTGGTTGCGCAACACCTGCATGCTGGTGGTGAACGCGCCGACTTCGAAAAGTGCGACGACGGCATCGCGGCCCTGGTTGGGCAGTTGCTCGATCAAACGCGCGGTTGCGAGCCGGGACGCATACGACTCCACGTCCAGAATCACCGCTTTCAGACCGGCCGCTTCGGCCAGCCCCTGGCGGTCCTGGACTTTTTCCTTGCGCGAAGCGGCAATCAGCACCTCGACGTCGCCGGTGGAGTTGGCGCTCTGGCCCATCACGCAGAAGTCGAGACTCACTTCGTCCAGCGAGAACGGAATGTATTGGTTGGCCTCGGACTCGACCTGAATTTCGAGTTCCTGCTCGCTCATGCCGCCGGGAAGCACGATCTTCTTCGTGATCACCGCAGAAGGCGGAAGCGCGAGCGCGACATTTTTGGTGCGCGTGCCGCTTTTTCGGACGACACGACGGACTGCTTCAGCCACCTCATCGAACTTCTCGACGTTGCCATCGGTGATCCAGCCACGCTCCAGCGGTTCAATCGCGCAACGCTCCAGCACCAGCTTGCCAGAGGCATCGCGGCCAAGTTCGACCAGCTTGACGCTGGAAGAACTGACGTCCAAACCGAGCAATGGCGCGGGTTGACGGCGAAAAAGCGATCCCAAGGCGGTCAAGGTACTGTCCTGTCGTTTGTAACGATTGGAAATATTTGCGAGTGGTTGCATGCTAGCAGCAACAATCGTGACCGGCCAAGCGTCCAAACGCGGAGGCCCGGCAATCGTTGTCAAAAGGTCACGCCGCTTGCAACTTAGGTCACGAATTGACGGGAGCGGCCCTTTTGTAGCGTACCTGACCGGCCCCTGAACGCCGACTTTTTATAATGTGCGGAGACTCCCCACCGCTCCATGCCCGAAAAAACAAGCCCTCCGGGCCCCCGCAAGCCGCCTCCCTCCACTCGACCCACATGGCTCAAGTGGCTGATGAGAATCGTTTTCTGGAGCGCGGGCATCGTCGCCGCCGGCGTCGTGTCACTGATGTGCGTGGTCGCCGTCGCGCTCGCCGTGGCCTACCCCAACCTGCCGGACATTTCCGAGCTGTCGGACTATCGGCCCAAACTGCCGCTTCGCGTTTTCTCGGCCGAAGGCACATTGATCGGCGAGTTCGGCGAGGAGCGTCGCAACCTGACACCGATCTCCACGATCCCGAAAATCATGAAGGACGCTGTGCTGGCTGCAGAAGATGCGCGCTTCTATGAGCACGGTGGCGTCGATTACAAGGGCGTGGTGCGCGCAGGCCTCGCGAACGTCAACAAGATGAAGAGCCAGGGCGCCTCGACCATCACGATGCAGGTGGCCCGCAACGTCTACCTGAGCTCCGAGAAAACGCTCACACGCAAGATCTACGAGATCCTGCTGACCTTTAAGCTGGAGCACTTGCTGAGCAAGGACCAGATCTTCGAGATCTATCTCAACCAGATCTACCTGGGCAACCGCGCGTATGGATTCGCCGCGGCGTCGGAAGCTTATTTCGGCAAGCCGCTGCAGGAGATCACCATCGCCGAGGCTGCGATGCTGGCCGCGCTTCCGAAGGCGCCGGGCGCCAACAACCCGGTTAACAACCCAACGCGTGCGCGCGCTCGCCAGGTCTATGTGATCGGCCGCATGCAGGAAGCCGGTTTCATCACCGCCGAGCAGGCCGCCGATGCGAAGAAGGAAGAATTCAAGCTGCGCGACGCCTCCGACACGACGCGCCTCCACGCGGAATACGTCGCCGAGACGGTACGCCAGCTGATGTATGCACAGTACGGCGACAGCACTTACACGCGGGGCCTGAAGGTCTACACGACGCTGGTTGCAGCCGACCAGGCGGCGGCGTACAAGGCGCTGCGCAAGGGCATCATGGATTACGAGCGCCGCCAGATCTACCGCGGCCCCGAGAAATTCGTCGATCTGCCCTCGGACGCCAAGGAACTCGACGAAGCCATTGACGACGCGCTGTCCGACCATCCCGACAACGGCGACGTGATCGCGGCAGTGGTGCTCAAGGCAACGGCCAAGCAGATCGACGCGATTCGCGGCAACGGCGAAACGGTGCAGATCACCGGCGAAGGCCTGAAGCCCGCGCAATCTGGTTTGTCCGACAAGGCGCCGCCCAACATCCGCATTCGCCGCGGTGCGGTGATCCGCGCCATGAAAACACCGAAGAACACCTGGGAAATCACCCAGCTGCCCGAAGTGGAAGGCGCCTTCGTGGCACTCGATCCGCGGGACGGCGCCATCAAGGCGATGGTCGGTGGCTTCGACTTCGGCAAGAACAAGTTCAACCACGTGACTCAGGCATGGCGGCAGCCTGGCTCCAGCTTCAAGCCTTTCATTTATTCGGCCGCGCTTGAAAAAGGCTTCTCGCCAGCCACCGTGATCAACGACGCGCCGCTGTTTTTCGACGCGGGCACGACCGGCGGCCAGCCGTGGGAGCCCAAGAACTACGACGGTGGTTTCGAAGGCCCCATGTCGATGCGCACCGCGCTGATGAAATCGAAGAACCTGGTGTCCATCCGCATCCTGCAATCGATCGGAACGCACTACGCGCAGGACTGGATCACCAACTTCGGCTTCGAGCGTGAGAAGCACCCGGCTTACCTGCCGATGGCGTTGGGCGCAGGTTCGGTCACGCCCATGCAGATGGCGACCGCCTATTCGGTCTTTGCCAACGGTGGCTACCGCGTCAATCCGTACCTGGTCACGAAGATCACCGATCACCGCGACCGGGTGCTGGTCGACAAGCAGCCGCCGCTCCTGAACGAAACCATGCGGGCGATCCCGCAGCGCAATGCTTTCATCATGGACACGCTGCTGCAGTCTGTGGCGCGCGGCGGCACGGCCGCCAAGGCACAGGCGATGCTCAAGCGTCCCGACATCTACGGCAAGACCGGCACCACCAACGATTCGCTCGACGCCTGGTTCGCCGGCTTCCAGCCGACGATGGCAGCCATCGCCTGGATGGGCTACGACACACCGCGCAAGCTGGGCGATCGCGAAACCGGCGGCGGACTCAGCCTGCCGATCTGGATCAGCTACATGGACACTGCGCTCAAGGGCGTGCCGGTGACCGACCTTTCCAGCTCGCCACCTTCCGGCATCGTCAATGTCGGCGGCGAGTGGTACTTCGACGACTATGCGCCGGGCCGCAGCGTCGCGAGCCTGGGGCTCGACACCGCGCCGGCCGTGCCGGTGGAAGCACTGACCGGCGTGCCGGTGGCGCCGACACCGCCGCCCGAGGAGCGCAACCGCATCCTCGATCTGTTCCGAAACTAGGCCGGAACGCTCAGGCCGCCGCGAACACCAGCGGCTGCCCGGCCTGGGCGCTCGCCTCGCGCGAGAGATTGCCGAAGAATTCCTCGCGCGTCTTGGTGTCGATCCACGAAGCGCCGTCGTGGCGGTAGTGGTAGCCGCCAGAGCGCGCCGCCAGCCAGATCTCCTGGAGCGGTGGCTGCAGGTTCACGATCAACTGGCTCTGGTTCGGAAACGTGATGGTGATCATTCCGCCGACGCGCTGGTTGTCGATGTCCGCATCGGTCGCATCGTTGATGCGATCGCAGGCTTGCTCGATGGCGGCAAGCGCTGCTTCTGCGCGGTTCATGTACTCGGGGTCGGTCATTACAATTTCGCCATGTTGAATGTTCCCCAAATTCTAGTGAGCGCCCGCCGCCACGCTGCGCTCGTGGTCTGCCTCTTCGCTGGCGCCGCCGTGCTCTCGGGTTGCGGCCAGCGCGGAGCGCTCTACCTGCCCAAGGATGCCGCTGCGGCCAGCCGCGCAACGTTGCCCGAGCTGATGACGCCTCGCATGCCGGGTGCATCGGACAACGCGGCACCTGCGCCCGCCGCTGCTGCCAGCGCGCCGGGAGTGGCCCGGTGAACGACCCGCTCACTCGACTTCCCGGACAACCCCACATCGCACGGCGCGACGGCGTGCTGTGCGTCGAAAACGTGGCGCTCGACGCACTCGCGCGAGCGCACGGAACGCCGCTTTTCGTTTATTCGAAGCAGTGGATGCTCGATGCGCTCGCCGCCTATCAGCGGGGCTTCGAAGGCCGGAATGCACTGATCTGCTACGCCATGAAGGCGAATTCCTCGCTCGGCGTGCTGCGTGTTTTCGCAGAAGCCGGCTGCGGCTTCGACATCGTGTCGGGCGGCGAACTCGGCCGGGTGCTGGCGGTCGGTGCCGACCCCGCGAAGGTCATTTTTTCTGGCGTCGGCAAGACCCGCGCAGAGATGAAGCAGGCACTGGCCGCCGGCATCGGCTGCTTCAACGTCGAGAGCGAAGCCGAGCTCGAGGTGCTCAACGAGGTGGCGCTTGCTGCCGGGCAGCGCGCCCGCATCAGCATCCGGATCAATCCCAACGTCGATCCGAAGACGCATCCCTACATCTCGACCGGGCTCAAGGGCAACAAGTTCGGCGTGGCGCACGACCGCACCGTTGCGGCCTACCAGCATGCGGCGCGGTTGCCGGGCCTCGACGTGGTGGGCATCGACTGCCACATCGGCTCGCAGATCACCGAGGCGAGCCCGTATCTCGATGCGATGGACAAGATCCTCGACCTGGTCGAAGCGATCGAAGCGACCGGCATTCGCCTGCATCACATCGATTTCGGCGGCGGCCTGGGCATCGACTACAACGGCGACACACCACCGGCCGCCGATGCCCTGTGGAAGCAGTTGCTGGCGCGCATCGACGCGCGCGGCTTCGGCGATCGCCAGCTGATGATCGAACCCGGTCGTTCACTGGTCGGCAATGCCGGCGTCTGCGTGAGCGAAGTGCTCTACACGAAGCCTGGCGACGACAAGAATTTCTGCATCATCGATGCTGCCATGAACGACCTGCCGCGCCCTGCGATGTACCAGGCCTTCCAGCAAATCGTGCCGCTGCAACCGCGCATGGGCACCGCCGCGTTGTATGACGTGGTCGGGCCGATCTGCGAGAGCGGCGACTGGATCGGCCGCGACCGCGCGCTCGATGTGCAGGCCGGCGACCTGGTGGCCGTGCTCTCCGCCGGCGCCTATTGCATGAGCATGGCCAGCAACTACAACACGCGGGGCCGCGCGGCGGAAGTGCTTGTGAACGGCGGACAGGCCACGCTGATTCGTCGCCGCGAAACGCTCGACGACCAGCTGCGCAGCGAGCAATTGGCCGGCTGAGCGGCTAGGCCGACCGGCGTGCTATGGCTTGGACAATTGCCCGCGCCCGACCGGCGCGCGCTGAAGCTTCTTCTTCTTGTCGAAGAAATTCCACACGCGCCAGCCCAGCAGCACGGCAACGATCGCGGCGTAGACGTACACCTCGGCAAAATTGTTCTTGCCCGCACGCATCCAGAAGAAGTGCAGGAGGCCGAGGCCCGCGATCACGTACACCAGCTTGTGCAGCATCTGCCAACGCCTGGCGCCCATCGCCTTGATCGCGCGATTGAACGAGGTGGCGGCGAGCGGCGTCAGCAACACGAACGCGAGAAAGCCCACCAGGATGAAAGGCCGCTTGGCGATATCGGTCGCGATGTCGCCGATCACGAAGCCCATGTCGAACCAGCTGTAACTCAGCAGGTGCACGACGACATAGAAGTAGACGAACAGTCCCAGCATCCGGCGCAGCCGCGCGAGCGCGTTCCACTTCGTGATGACGCGCACCGGCGTCACGGCCAGCACGATGCAGATGAAGCGCAGCGTCCACTCGCCGGTGGCCCGGATCAAAAACTCGGCCGGGTTCGCACCCAGCCCGTCGGTGAAGGCGCCATAGCCCAACCGAATGAAGGGCAGCAGGCACAACAGGAAGATCAGCGGCTTCGCAGCCTTGTGCATCAGCAGCTTGTTCATGCGCCGCGCTTGTTCAGAAGAACTTTTTCAAGTCCATGCCCGCATAAAGCTGGCCGACCTGTGCTTCGTAGCCGTTGAAGATCTCGGTCTTGCGGCGCTTGGCGAACAGGCCGCCCCCATCGCCGATGCGGCGTTCGGTCGCCTGGCTCCAGCGCGGATGGTCGACGTTCGGATTGACGTTCGAGAAGAAACCATATTCGTTCGCGGCCGACTTGTTCCAGGCGGTGCTCGGCTCCTTCTCGACGAAACGGATCTTGACGATCGACTTGGCCGACTTGAAGCCGTACTTCCACGGCACCACGAGGCGCACCGGCGCGCCGTTCTGGTTGGGCAGCACCTCGCCGTACATGCCGAAGGTGAGCATCGTCAGCGGATGCATCGCCTCGTCCATGCGCAGGCCTTCGGCGTACGGCCAATCGAGCACACGCGAGCCGACGAAGGGCATGGTTTTCGGGTCGGCCAGGGTGACGAACTCGACATATTTCGCGTTGCCCTGGGGCTCGACCTTCTTGATGAGCTCGGCAAGTGAGTAGCCCACCCACGGGATCACCATCGACCAACCTTCAACGCATCGCAGGCGGTAGATGCGCTCTTCCTGCGCGCTCAACTTGAGGAGGTCTTCGATGCCGTACTTGCCCGGCTTCTTGACCAGGCCTTCGACTTCGACCGTCCATGGCCGGGTCTTGAGCGTGCCTGCGTTCTTCGCAGGATCGGCCTTGTCGGTGCCGAACTCATAGAAGTTGTTGTACGTGCTGGCGTCTTTGTAGTCGGTCAGCTTGTCCATGCTCATGGCGCCTGCCACCGTGGACTTCGCGCCAGGCAGCTTGGCCAGCTTCCCGGGCCCTGCCGTCTGCGCCAGGGCTTCCCGACCCGCCCAGGTGGCCAGCGCGGCACCAGCCGCCCCGCCCGCCATCAGCTTGAGCAGACCGCGCCGCTCCTCGTACACGCTGCGTGGCGTGACCTCGCTCGAAAGCGGGTGATTGAAACCATCGTTACCGGAATGCCTGCGCATGGGTCGCCTTTCACTGAAGTCGTTGTTGCCAAGGGTAGTTCGTTGCGTCCCCTGAATTGGTTACGCGCAATTCGCGTGCACGGTTTCAATCCAGCCTGATCCAGCGACAGCGGGCGCCTACAAGGTGCCGTAGCTGTGCAGGCCGCTCAGGAACATGTTGACCCCGAGGAACGCGAAGGTCGTGACGGCCAGACCGCCGAGCGCCCACCAGGCGGCCACGGTGCCGCGCAGGCCCTTGACGAGCCGCATGTGCAGCCAGGCCGCGTAGTTGAGCCAGACAATCAGCGCCCAGGTTTCCTTCGGGTCCCAGCTCCAGTAGCCGCCCCACGCATCGGCTGCCCACAGGGCGCCGAGCACCGTCGCGATCGTGAAGAAGGCGAAACCGACGGTGATCGACTTGTACATGACGTCGTCGAGCACCTCGTTGGCCGGCAGGCGCGCCGCGATGCGCTTGCGCCCAAGCAGGATGCCGGCCGCGATGAGCGCCGAAATGCCGGCGTAAATCACCCAGTAGCTGCCGCCCGCTTCCTGGACCCGCTGGCGGAACGCCACCGGCACGAAGCACAGCGCCACACCCAGCAACCAGATCGGCGTGAGCTTGAACCAGCGTTTTTCCTCGGCCTGCTCCTTCACGAGATAGGCGAACGCCACCATCGCGGCCAGGGAAAAGGTGCCATAGCCGATGAAGTTGGCCGGCACATGCAGCTTCATCCACCAGCTCTGCAGTGCGGGCACGAGTGGCTGGATTTCGTGGGCATCGCGCACCAGCGTGTACCAGAGCAGGAAGCCGACCGCGGCGCTGACAACCAGCATCACGAAAGCGCCGAGCGCGCGCGTGCCGTAGCGTGATTCGAAGTACAGGTAGAACGCCGTCGTCAACCAGCAGAACAAGACGAAGACTTCGTAGAGGTTGCTGACAGGAATGTGGCCGATGTCCGGCCCGAGCAGATGGCTCTCGTACCAGCGCACCATGGTCCCGATGAGCGCCATCGTGATGGCCACCCACGCAAGGCGCGAGGCGATGAGCTCCATCGCATCGCCCTGCTTGCCGCCGAAGAGCCCGAGCCAGTAGAAGATCGTGCTCATGAAGATCAGCACGCTCATCCAGAGGATGGCCGACTGGCTCGACAGGAAGTACTTGAGCTGAAAGACGGTTTCTGCGCGGCCGAGATCGCCCTGATACGACACGATGGCCAGCACCGACGCGGCCGCCACCACGAGTGCCAGCACCTGCAGCGGGCGCCAGAACCAGCCGAGCGAAATCGCCGCGAGCATCGTGGCCGCGAGGATGGGCTTCTCGTAGTAGTCCATCGAGCCCGCATAGCGCGAGAACGCGAAGGCACCGCCGGCCAGAACCAGCGCGGCGAACACCCAGTCGAAGGTGTTGCGGCGCGAGAGCCAGCTGTCGTTGAGCGTGAGGGTGGTGGTCGTCATGACGCCGGGTCCTTGTTGAGAGCGAGCAGCTTGTGCTTCAGATGCTCGAATTCGCGATCGCTGTCGATCGTCTTGCGATTGACCGAGAAAGCCATCGTGGCTTCCGTGTGGCCGCCCTGCTTTTCGTCGGGGGCGAGCCAGATCCAGACCCGCCGTTCCCGCACGTACAGCATCGCAAAAATGCCGACGATCAGCAACAGGCAGCCGAGGTAGACGATGTTCTTGCCGGGCGCACGCGCCACCTGGAACACGCTGGCCTGCACCTGCTTGAAGTCGGTCAGCATCATGGCGACGGGCGCCGGATAGAAATGCGCGTCGCTGATGGCGAGCACCGACTGGGTCAGGAAGGCTTGCGACTTTTCATCGGCCGGCAGCGGCGCGAGGCCGGCGGTTTCGCGGCTGATGTTGAGCACCTCGAACAGCACGTCGTTGAGGATGCGCACCAGCACCGTGCCCGCGCGCTCGCGCTCGGCCTCGGGCACGTTGGCTTCCATGAACTCGGCGATGGCCTGCCAGCCGCCGGTGCTGGCGGCATCGGCCTTCGGCGACTCCGCACCGGCGAACAACGCGAGCGCGCGCGTGGCCGAAGTGCGCAGCTGGTCGGCCAGCTCGGGTCGCGCGGGGTCGGCCGACCGGGCCACGTAGCGGTCGATGGCGCGTGCGCGCAGGCCGGCATCGGCGAGCGTGGTGCGCATGCGCACGAAACCATCCATCGACCCGTCTTCGTCCGCCGGCACACGCAGGTAGCGGAAGGCGTCTTCCGGCCGTTCGCGCATGCCGAGCAGGAACATCGGCTGGCCGTCGCCGGTGTCGACCGGCACCATGTAGTTCTGGAATTCGCGCGCCTGGCCTGCCGCGTCGCGCAGCTTGTAGCCGATGCTCGGACCGATGTTGCGCAACACCTTGGGCTTGTTGGTCTTGTTGGCCGCGCCGAGGCGCGACTCGAAGCTGTGCCGCAGGTCGACCTTGCGCACGTCGAGGCCGCTGCCGGCCTGCGGATCGGCGAAATTTTCGACGTTGATGAGGCGCAGCGTGCTGAACTCGAGGGTGAGCTTCTCGGCGCCGTTGGTGATCTCGGTCGACGCGCCGCCGATGACACCGTCGACCTCGAACGGCTTGGCCGCCGCAGCGATCGGCACGGCCTTGAGCTTCACGCTGGAGCCGCCATCGTCAAAGCTCGACTGATAGATCTCCACACCCTTGTAGCTGGCCGGGTGGTTGACCTCGATGCGGGCCGGAATCTGCTCACCGGTCTCGCGATCGTGCAGCACCACCTCGCTCGCAAACAGCTTGGGCATGCCGGTCGAGTAGTAGTCGACGATGAACTTCTTGAGCTCGATCGAGAACGGCAACTCCTGCAGCAGCACGCCATCGGACTGGTTGAGGATGGCCACGCTCGACTGCCCGCCCTCGGGCACCAGAATGTTCCCGCGGAAGGTCGGGTTGCGGGCCGAGAGGCGGTGCTCGGGCGCCACGTCGGCGATCATGCCGCCGCCGTTGAACACGCTCTTGCCGTTGAACCACGTCTGCGCGCGCACCACGAGGTCGCCGTCGAGCAGCCCGCCGATGCACACCAGCACGATCGCGCTGTGCGCCGCGATGTAGCCCAACTTGTGCGCGCCGCCGGCGCGCGCGGCGACCATCCATCCGCTGCCTTCGCGGTGCTGCAGCTTCACCTTCCAGCCGCCGCCCGACAGCAGTTGCCCGACGCGGTTGGCCGCGGCCTCGGGCGCTTCCGCCAGCGACGTCTGCGCTCGCTGCCCGAAAGCCTTCAGGCTTTGCGCGCGGATGCCTTCCTTCAGGTTCTTCAGGTCCGCAAAAATGTGGGGCGTGTTGCGCGCGATGCACAAAGACGTGCTGATCACCAGGAACAGCAGGATCAGCAGGAACCACCAGGCGCTGTAGATCGAGTCGAGCCGGGCCGTGCGGAAAAACTGCGCCCAGAACGGTCCGAACTGGTTGATGTAGTTGCCGAGCGGCTCATGCTGCTTGACGATGGTGCCGATGACCGACGCGATGCAGATGATCGTGAGCAGCGCGATCGCGAAGCGCATCGACGAGAACAGCTCCACCACGGCGCGCAGAGCGCGCGAGCCGCGTTTCAGTCGAAGGCCATGGGTGGAAACGGACATGAAGAATCAGGAGGGGAAAAAACACAAAGGCGGGCCATCCTGCTGGATCGGCCCGCCTTGTTGGGTTGGGTTGTCGGCGGTTAGTTCACGCGAAAGCGAATCAGCGCAGGCCCGCGATGTAATCGGCGACGGCCTTGATCTCGCGATCGTTGAGCTTGGCGGCGACGCCCGTCATCGGCGCGCTGTTCAGGCGCACGCCGTCGCGGAAAGCGGTCAGCTGGGCCACGGTGTAGTCGGCGTGCTGGCCGCCGAGACGCGGATACTGGGCCGGAATGCCGGCGCCGTTCGGGCTGTGGCAGCCTGCGCAGGCCGGGATCATGCGATCGCCGATGCCGCCGCGCCAGATCTTCTCGCCCAGCGCGATCGTGTCCTTGTCTTTCGAGAAGCCCGGCTTGATCTTCTTGGAGCCGACGAACCAGGCGATGTTGCGCATGTCTTCTTCGCTCAGCGCGGACGCCAGCGGCTTCATGATCGCGCTCTTGCGCTTGCCAGACTTGAATTCCTGCAGCTGCTTGAGGATGTATTCAGGATGTTGTTGCGCCAGCTTCGGATTCGCGGCGATGGCCGAGTTGCCGTCGGCGTTGTGACATGAAGCGCAGCTCTGGCTGTTGGCCGGGGTCGCATTGAAGATCGTGTCGCCCTTGGCCGGATCGGGTTTTGCCGGTTTGGCGGGCGCGGCGGCGGCGGGAGCGGCGCCAGGCGCATCGGCCGCAAGGCTTGGCGCCACGGCGGCGCCCATGAGGGCTGCAAGCAGAAAGTGGGCAAACAACTTCATATCGGGGGCTTGGATTTATGGCGCAAAACCCCGCGATTCTACAATGGCCCCCCGTTCCGAAAGCCCCATCGATGACCACCCCGCCGCCCAAGCCGGCTTCCACCCGCTCCGCTCCCGACGCCGCCACCGCCGAACGCGAACGCGTCGCGCTCGGCTGGATGCACACCGCCCACTTCCTCACCAGCGCGCCCCAGCTGGAGCACCTGCCGCCTGTCGACCTGCCTGAAATCGCTTTCGTCGGGCGTTCCAACGCCGGCAAATCGACCGCCATCAACACCCTGACCCAGCAAACCCGGCTGGCCTTCGCCTCCAAGACGCCCGGCCGCACGCAGCACATCAACCTGTTCGGCGTCGGCAAGCAGAAGGTCGACGACGGGGTGCTGGCCGACCTGCCCGGCTACGGCTACGCCGCGGTGCCCAAGGAGGCGAAGCTGCGCTGGCAGCGCGTGATGGGCAACTACCTCATGACACGCGAAAGCCTCCGCGGTGTGGTGCTGATGGTTGACCCGCGACAGGGGCTGACCGACCTGGACGAGATCCTGCTCGACGTGATCCGCCCACGCGTCGCCGAGGGCCTGAAGCTGCTGGTGCTGCTCACCAAATCCGACAAGCTCACCCGCAGCGACGGCGCCAAGATCCTGTCGATCACGCGACTCCAGGCGGGCGGCGGCGAGGTCAAACTGTTCTCGGCGCTGAAAAAGCAAGGCGTCGGCGAGGCGGCCGAACTGTTGTGGCGATGGATTCATCCCGACGGTCCCGTGACCGCGGCCGATCCCGAGCCCGAGCCTGCGCCGGAACCCCAAGCCGAATAGAGCCCCGCAAAAAAACAACCCGGAGACAAAAACAATGATCGAGAAATTTGCCCGCACCCTGCCCAACGGCACCACGCTGAGCTGCCGCGCGAGCGGTGAGCCCGGCCGGCCGCTGATGGTGTTCCTCCATGGCTTCCCGGAGGCCGCGTTCATCTGGGACGAAATGCTCGCGCACTTCGCCAAACCCGAACACGGCGGCTACCGCTGCGTGGCACCCAACCTGCGCGGCTTCGAGCAATCGAGTGCGCCGAAGGACGTCGCGGCCTACAAGGCGCCCTTGTTGATCCAGGACATCCAGCAGCTGGTCGCAACGGAAAGCGCCGACGGCACGATGGCCGCGCTGGTCGCGCACGACTGGGGCGGCGCTTTCGGCTGGGGCTATGCCAACGCGTTTCCCGAGCAGGTCGCCAAGCTGGTGATCATCAACTCGCCGCACCCGGGCACCTTCGTGCGCGAACTGCGCGAGAACCCCGAGCAGCAGAAGGCCAGTGCGTACATGAATTTCCTGGCCCATCCGAAGGCCGAGGAAATGCTGGCAGCCGACGACTACAAGCGCATGTGGCCGTTCTTCGAACTGATGAAAGCCGGGCCCGACGGCTTCGGCTGGCTCACCGAAGACGTGAAGAACCAGTACCGCGAGGTGTGGAACGCCGGCCTGACCGGCGCCTGCAATCTCTACCGCGTGACGCCGATGAAGCCGCCGATGCCGGGCGGCTCGATCGACAGCATTCCGGTGCTGCCGAAGGAGCGCTTCACGGTGAACGTGCCGACCTTCGTGTTCTGGGCGCTCGACGACAGCGCCTTGTTGCCCGGCCTGCTCACCGGCCTGGAAGACTACGTGCCGAATCTCGAAGTGAAGAAGGTGCCGAACGCGACCCACTGGATCGTGCACGAGCAGCCGAAGCTGGTGGCCGCCGAGATCGAGCGCTTCCTGAATCAGTAGACCGTGGGCTCGCCGTCGGGGCGTGTCTTGAACCGGCGGTGCACCCAGTAATACTGGGAGGGCATCGTGTCGATGTAGCCTTCCAGGCGCGTGTTCATGAGGGCCGTGTCGGCCACCACGTCGTCGGTCGGAAAATTCTGCCAGGCGGACAGCACTTCGATGTCGTAACCCGTCTTCGTCAGGCGCGACAGCACCGGCACGATCTTGGCACGGCCGAGGCGGGCGAAGCGCGAGAGCGAAGGCACCGTGGCCGCCTGCACGCCGTAGAAGGGCACGAAGATCGACTCTTGCGGACCGAAGTTCATGTCGGGCAGCAGATAGAGCAAGCCGCCTTTTCGCAGGCCGCTCACGATAGGCTTCACGCCCGCCGTGCGATCGAACACCTGCACCTCGCCATGAAAACGCGTGCGCCCCACTTCGAGCCAGTCGTTGATGAACGCGTTGCGCTGCGGCGTGAAGATCGAGGTCCAGGGCCGGCGCACCGCGAGCGACAGCGCCGTGCCGCCCGCGTCGAGCCCGCAAAAGTGCGGCGCGAAGACGATGGTCGGCGTGGTGCCGTCGAATTCGTGCAGGGCGCCATGCAGGTTCAGCCGCTGCTCCACCACGTCGCGCGGCGCATGCCAGAGCCAGCTGCGATCGAGCCATGCCTGTGCCACGTGCACGAAGGTTTCGCGTGCGATGCGGCGGCGTTGCGCGGAAGACGTGTTGGGGAAACAGAGCGCGAGATTGGTGTCGACGACGTGCCGACGCGGCGCGGCCACGGTGTGCAGGATGCGTCCCATCACCGCGCCCATGCCGCGCACCACCGGCAACGGCAGATGCGCGAGCGCCCGCATGAAGCCGATGCCGAGCTTCGCCCCCACGCTCACAGCTCGTCCCTCGGCTGCTTGTAGCGGCCGTAGCCCCAGAGGTATTGGCCGGGCAGTCGTTCGATCAGTCGCATCAAGGTGTCGTTCATGGCGGTGGCAGCCGCCTCGGGTGTGGCGCTGGCGTCATGCAGCGCGGGCGCGTCGACGCGCTCGAAGTGGATCACATAACGACCGCCCGGCAACCGCTCACACCACGTCATGAGCACCTGGGCGCCCGTCTGCTGCGCGAGGCGCGCCAGCAGGGTCATCGTGTAGGCGGGCTTGCCAAAAAAGGGCGCCCACACGCCCTGCCCCTTGGGCGGCACCTGGTCGGGCAGCACGCCCGTGTAGCCACCGGCCCGCAGCACACGGATGAGGCCACGCACGCCCGAGAGATTGGTCGGCAGCGACTTGAGCCCGGGCCGGTCGCGCGAGCCGGCAATGAGGTCGGCGAGCCACGCCTTGCGCGCGGGCCTGAACAGCACGGTGAGCGGCCCGTGCACCGGACCGAAGCGCTCGGCGATGGCCTGGCCGATCATTTCCCAGCTGCCCACATGCGGCGTGGCGAGGATGACGCCGCGCTTCCCGGCCAGCGCGTCCTCGAACACCCGGTCGTTCCGCCACTGCACGCGGTCCAGCACGCCGACGCCCTTCGGCCGCAGCCAGAGCCAGGGCAGCTCGCCGACCATGGCGCCCGCCGCGCCGATGGCGGGCCGGTATTGGGCCCGCGTGAAACCGGCGTTCTCGGCGTTCGCCTTGACGCGTCCGCGGTACGACGGCGACGCCCAGTACACGAGCCAGCCGAACAGCGCGCCCAGCCACTGCATCCATGGCAACGGCACGTGGGCAAGCAATCGGAACAGGGTGGTCATCGGGCAGTGGGGGTGAGAACTGACGCGCGCGCAAGGGACAACGCGGCTCGAATAGAATACAAATTGTCGCCGAGTTACAGAACAACTTGCAGGGCGACGTTAAACAGTACTGCTAAAGCGTTCGCCAAAACTCCTTCCGGAATCGGCAACGCGCCCTTTCAACTTCCCGGAGTTTTCAAAAAATGGCGAACGACTTTCTCTTCACTTCCGAATCCGTCTCCGAAGGCCACCCCGACAAGGTGGCCGACCAGATTTCCGACGCGATCCTCGACGCGATCTTCGAACAAGACCCGCGCAGCCGCGTGGCCGCCGAGACGCTGACCAACACCGGCCTCGTGGTCCTCGCCGGCGAGATCACCACCAACGCGCACGTCGACTACATCCAGGTCGCGCGCGACACCATCAAGCGCATCGGCTACGACAACACCGACTATGGCATCGACTACAAGGGTTGCGCCGTGATGGTCTGCTACGACAAGCAGTCCAACGACATCGCCCAGGGCGTGGACCACGCGAGCGACGACCACCTGAACACCGGCGCCGGCGACCAGGGCCTGATGTTCGGCTACGCCTGCGATGAAACGCCGGAACTGATGCCCGCGCCCATCTACTACGCGCACCGCCTGGTCGAGCGCCAGGCCCAGCTGCGCAAGGACGGCCGCCTGCCTTTCCTGCGTCCCGACGCGAAGAGCCAGGTCACGATGCGCTACGTCGACGGCAAGCCGCACAGCATCGACACGGTGGTCCTCTCCACGCAACACCACCCCGACCAGAGCGAGACGTCGACCAAGATGAAGGCGTCGTTCAACGAAGCCATCATCGAAGAGATCATCAAGCCGGTGCTGCCGAAGGAATGGCTGCAGAACACGCGCTACCTGATCAATCCGACCGGCCGCTTCGTCATCGGCGGCCCGCAAGGCGACTGTGGCCTCACCGGCCGCAAGATCATCGTCGACACCTACGGCGGTGCCTGCCCGCACGGCGGTGGCGCGTTCTCGGGCAAGGACCCGTCCAAGGTCGACCGCTCGGCGGCCTACGCTGCCCGCTACGTCGCCAAGAACATCGTGGCCGCCGGCATCGCGCGCCAGTGCCAGATCCAGGTGGCCTATGCGATCGGCGTGGCGGAGCCGATGAACATCACGGTCTACACCGAAGGCACCGGCCTCATCTCCGACGAGAAGATCGCCGCCCTCGTGCGCGAGCATTTCGACCTGCGCCCCAAGGGCATCATCCAGATGCTCGACCTGCTGCGCCCGATTTACCAGAAGACCGCCGCCTACGGCCACTTCGGTCGGGAAGAGCCGGAGTTCACCTGGGAAAATACGAGCATCGCGCCGAAGCTGCGCGCGGCTGCTGGCCTCTGAGCGCATTCGCCCGGTCCCACTGAAAGCCTGCGCCTGCTCCTTGCGGCCGCAGGCTTTTTCACGCCCCGGAGTTTTCACGATGATGATGAACAAGAGAACCGCCCTCGCCACGCTGGCGATGGCCTGCCTGGGCGCCATGACGGCCGCGCACGCCGCCGACGAGCCGCTGCGCATCGGCGTCATCGCCACCTATTCGGGCCCGTACGCCGACTACGGCCGGCAGTTCGATTCCGGCATCGCGCTCTATCTGAAAGAACACGGCGGCAAGATCGCCGGACGCACGGTCGACATCATCAAGAAGGACACGGCTGGCCCGGCACCCGACGTGGCCAAGCGCATCGCGCAGGAGCTGATCGTGCGCGACAAGGTGAGCATCCTCACCGGCCTGGACTTCAGCCCCAACGCCTACGCCGTCGCCGCCATCGCCACGCAGGCCAAGGTGCCGACCCTCGTGATGAACGCCGCCTCGTCGGCCATCACGTCCAGCTCGCCGTACGTGGCGCGCCTGTCGTTCACGGTGCAGCAGGTCACCGACCCGATGGCGCGCTGGATGATCAAGCAGGGCGTGAAGGATGCGTACACGGTGGTGGCCGACTACGCCTCGGGCGTCGATGCAGAGACCGCGTTCAAGAAAGCCTTCACCGCCGGCGGCGGCAAGGTGTCGGGCGAAGTCCGCACGCCGATGAACAACCCCGACTTCTCGGCCTACGTGCAGAAGATCAAGGACGTGAAGCCGCAGGCCGTGTTCTTCTTCTTCCCCTCGGGCGTGATGCCACCGGCCTTCCTGAAAGTGTGGAAGGAACGCGGCATGGAAGAAGCCGGCATCAAGCTCTACGCCACCGGCGAAGCCACCGACGACAGCTACCTCGACGCCACCGGCGAAGTGGCGCTCGGCCTCGTCACCGCGCACCACTATTCGTATGCGCACCCGTCGCCGAAGAACCAGAAGTTCGTGAAGGACTTCGTCGCCGAGTTCGGCACGTCGCTGCGCCCCAGCTACTTCGCCGTGACCGCCTACGACGCCATGGCCGCGATCGACCTGGCACTCGCCAAGACGAAGGGCGACACCGCCGGCGACGCGTTCATGGAAGCGCTGAAGGGCCTGCGCTTCGAGAGCCCGCGCGGCCCGATCGAGATCGACCCGGTCACGCGCGACATCGTGCAGACCGTCTACATCCGCAAGACGGAAAAGGTCAACGGCAAGCTGGTCAACGTGGAGTTCGACAAGTTCGACCGCGTGAAGGACCCGGCCAAGGAAGCCAAGTAAACCTGAAACAGCCAGCCGATCAAGCAAGCAAGCGGACCCTTCATGAGCATCGTTATCTTTGACGGAGTGGCCTACGGCATGCTCCTTTTTCTCATCGGGGTGGGCTTGTCCATCACGATGGGGCTCATGAACTTCGTCAACCTCGCGCATGGCAGTTTCGCCATGGTCGGTGGCTATGCCGCCAGCGTGCTGATGAACCGCTTCGGCGTGGGATTCTTCCCGTCATTGGCCGCGGCCTTCGTGGCCGCTGCGCTGATCGGTGCGGTGCTGGAGTTCTTTTTCTATCGGCGGCTCTACCGCGCGCATCCGCTCGACCAGGTGCTGCTGTCGATCGGCATCGTGTTCGTGTCGGTGGCCGCGTTCACGTATTTTTTCGGCCCGACGATGCAGGCCTTCGCGCTGCCGCCGATGCTCGATGGCCGCATCGACCTCTTCGGCCTTGAAGTCGGCCGCTACCGGCTGTTCCTGATCTTCTGCGGCGTCGTCGTGCTGGCCGCGCTGCTGCTCGGCCTCGGCAAGACGCGCTACGGCGCGATGGTGCGTGCGGCGGTCGACAACCAGCGCGTGGCGGCGGGCACCGGCATCAACGTGCAGCGGCTGTTCCTGCTGACCTTCTCGCTGGGCTGCGGCCTGGCCGGACTCGGCGGTGCGTTGAGCCTCGGCATGTTGGGGCTGGAGCCGACGTTCCCGCTCAAGTACCTCGTGTACTTCCTCATCGTGGTGTGCGTCGGCGGTGCCGGCACCATCACCGGGCCTTTCGTGGCCGCGCTGCTGGTGGGCATCGTCGACATGGCGGGCAAGTACTACTACCCCCAGGCCGGCGCGTTCCTCATCTACATCGTGATGATCGTCATGCTGCTGCTGCGGCCCAACGGAATCATTCCCCGCAAAGGCATCGCATGAAGACGATTGCCCTTTCTCCGGCGCGCCTGCGTGCCGTCGAGCTGCTGTTCTGGCTGGTGCTGGCATCGAGCTTCTTCCTGCTGCCCGACAAGCTCACGCTGATGAGCCAGATCCTGATCTTCGGCCTGTTCGCGGTGTCGCTCGACATGGCACTCGGCTACGCGGGCATCCTCACCGTCGGCCACGCGGCCTTCTTCGGCGCCGGGGCTTACGCGGCCGGCCTGCTGGCCAAGCACGGCTGGGCCGAACCGTTCAGCGGCCTGCTGTTCGCGCTGCTCGTGTGCGTGGCCCTCGGCTACGTGCTGAGCTACCTGGTGGTGCGCGGTGCCGACCTCACGCGGCTGATGATCACCATCGGCGTGTGCGTGCTGCTGGCCGAGCTCGCCAACCGGCTCTCGGGCATCACCGGCGGCACCGACGGCCTGCAGGGCGTGGTGATCTCGCCGGTGCTCGGCCTGTTCGACTTCGACCTCTATGGCAAGACGGCCTTCTGCTACGCGTTCGGCGTGGTGCTGGTCATGTTCCTCGGCGTGCGGCTGATCCTGCGCTCGCCCTTCGGACTCACGCTGCGCGGCATCCACGACAACCGCAAACGCATGCTCGCGATCGGCTCGCCGGTTGCGTCGCGCCTGCGCATGGCCTACGCGCTGTCGGCCGGCGTGGCCGGTGTCGCGGGCGCGCTGCTGGCGCAGACCACGCAGTTCGTCGGCATCGAGTCGATCGGCTTCAACCGCTCCGCCGAGGTGCTGATCATCCTGGTGCTCGGCGGCACCGGCCGGCTCTACGGCGGCATGATCGGCGCCATCGTCTACATGCTGGTGCACGACGCGTTCGCCGACATGAACCCCCAGTACTGGATGTTCTGGCTCGGCATCTTCCTGATCGCGGCCGTCATGGTGGGACGCGGCGGCATCATGGGCGCGCTGTCGCGCCTGTTCAAGACCGGAAAGCCGTCATGAGCGCCGCCAATTCCCTTACCACCGGCGCGGCGCTTCACACGCGCGGTCTCGGCATTTCCTTCGGCGCCTTTCGCGCGGTGAGCGACGTCAACCTGTCGCTCGAACCCGGTGCACGCCAGGCACTCATCGGTCCCAACGGTGCGGGCAAGACGACGCTCATCAACCTGCTCACGGGCGTGTTCAAGCCAACCGCCGGCACCATCACGATGGGCGGCCAGGACATCACGTCACTGTCGGCCGACAAGCGCGCCCGCATGGGCCTGGCGCGCACCTTCCAGATCAACACGCTGTTCCCGAGCCTCACGCCGCTGCTGTCGGTGGTGCTGGCGATCAGCGAGCGCGAAGGGCTGGGGGCGGTGTGGTGGCGACCGCTGGTGCGCAGCACCCGCGTGTTCGACGAAGCGCATGCGCTGCTCGGCCGCCTGAAGCTCGATGCGCTGGCCGATGTGCCGGTAGCGGAGCTGGCGTACGGCAAGCAGCGGCTGCTGGAGATCGCATTGGCGATGGCGGCCAAACCGCGCATCCTGCTGCTCGACGAGCCCGCAGCCGGTGTGCCGGAGGACGAGAGCGGCGAACTCTTCGAAGTCATCGCCGAACTGCCGCAGGACATCAGCGTGCTGTTCATCGAACACGACATGAAGCTGGTGTTCCGTTTTTCGCGCCGCATCTCGGTGCTGGTGGCCGGTCAGATCCTGACCGAAGGCACGCCGGCCGAGATCGGCGCCGACCCGCGCGTGCGCGAGGTTTATCTGGGAGCCGCCCATGTCTGAACTGCTCGCTTTCGACCAGCTGATCGCGGGCTACGGCAACGCGGTCGTGCTCAACCGCCTCGGCTTCACGCTGCAGCAAGGCGAGAGCCTCGCCATCCTCGGGCGCAATGGCGTCGGCAAGACCACATTGCTCGAAACGTTGATGGGCAATACGCGCGTGATGCAAGGCGCCATCCGCTGGTGCGGCGAAGACATCACGCGCTGGCCGTCGCATCGCCGTGTGCGCGCGGGCCTCGGCTGGGTGCCGCAGGAGCGAGAAATTTTCCCGTCGCTCACGGTCGAGGAAAACCTGACGGTGATCGCACGATCCGGCGCCTGGAACCTGAAGCGCGTCTACGAATTCTTTCCGCGCCTGGAAGAACGTCGCGGCAACTACGGCAACCAGTTGTCGGGCGGCGAACAGCAGATGCTGGCCATCGGCCGCGCGCTCATGACCAACCCGAAATTGCTGCTGCTCGACGAGCCGATGGAAGGCCTGGCGCCGATCGTTGTCGAAGAGCTCGCCGCCTCGATCCGCCGGCTGTGCGAGAGCGAAGGCCTGGCGTCGATCGTGGTCGAGCAGCACCCGGTGCTGGCGCTCGAGATGACGCACCAGGCCATCGTGCTGGAACGCGGTACGGTCGTGCACGCCGGCACGAGCGCTGCGCTGGCTGCGGACACGGCGCTGCTCGAAAGCCTGCTGGGCGTCGGCATCGCCGAAGTCCCGGACGACGTCTGAAGGCGCTCGTCGTGCGCCAGGCTGCCGCTCAAAAACGGTAGGTGCCGCCCAGGCCCACCGTCCAGTTGCGCCCCAACGCCGGCTCGTAGTACCGCGCATTGCTTTCGTTCACGATGACCGAGCCGGCGTAGCGCCGGTCGAACAGGTTGTCGATGCGCGCAAAGGCGTTCAGCTCCCAGCGTTCCCAGCGCTTGACGTAGCCCGCGTGGAGGGCCGCCACCGCGTAGCCCGCGGCCCGGGCGGTGTTCACGTCGTTGGCCTGGATGCGACCGAGGGCGCGCAGCTCCGCGCCGGCGCGCCAGCCTTCGGGCGGCACCCAGCCGAACGCCGCGAACAGCGATTGCTGCGCGATGCCCGGGATGCGGTTGCCCGCCGCGACCGTGTTGCGCGTGGCGCAGGGCGCTGGCGAACAGAACCCGTCGCGGTAGCGCGCATCGAGCCAGGTGTAGGCCAGCTGCGTGCGCCAGTGGTTCGCCGTCTCGTGCAGCCACGCCGCCTCGAAGCCGTCGCGCCGGGTGCGGCCGGCGTTCTGGAAGGTCGCGCGTCCGCCGATGTTCGTGTTGGTCACGATCTCGTCGCGCGTTGCGGTGCGAAACAGCGCCGCGGTGAGCAGCCCGCCGGCCACGCGCGCTTTCGCGCCCACTTCGACGCTGTCGTTCACCGAAGGCTGCAGCGCGAAGTTGAGCCCGCTCTGGCCGCCGGCGCGGTACGACAGCTCGTTGAGCGTCGGCGTCTCGAAGCCACGGCCAGCCGAGGTGTAGAGCGCGATATCGGGCGTGGCCTGATAGCGTAACGACGCGACCGGCAGCGTGCGGCTGTAGCGCGCACTGCCGCTGTCGTTGCCGTTGGCGCCGACAAGGTAGCGATCCTGCGAATCGAAGTGCACGCTGCTGCGGCGCACGCCCGCTTCCACGGTCCAGCGTTCGGTGAGGCGCCACGTCGCCTGCGCGTAGGGGTCGAGGTTCCAGACCGTGTTGCGCTCGTCGCGGCGCAGCCGACCCTGCACACCGAGCAGCGGCGCGGCGACACGACCGAGGTAGTTCTCGTAGCCGGTGCGCGCCTCGCGCAGGCTGTCGTAGGCCAGGCCGGCGACCAGGTCGAACGGCCGGTCGGCGAGTTGCAACCGCCCGCTCCAGCGCACGTCGATGCCGCCATAACGGCGTTCGAGGTCGATCACGCCACCGGCCTGCAAGGCATTGAGCTGGGCGGCGGGCGGAATCGCCTGGTACTGCGTGGTGCGGCGCTCGCCGGTGTAGAGCATCACGCGCAGGTCATTGTTCGCATCGATGCGCCGCTCGTACAGGAGGCCGAGCTGCGTCTGGTCGACCGTCTTGCGCGTGTCGTACTGCACCGCGAGCGGCGCACTGCGCGGGGCGAGCGCATATTGATCGGCGGTGAGACCGAGCGGGTCTTGCGCCTTCAGGTGCACGCTGTTGACCACGAGGGTGAGCCGGTCGCCGTTGTCGAGCGCGATGCCGAGCTTGCCGTTCGCGATGTCGCGCGTGGCGGCGCTGTGGTCGCGCCAGCCGTCGGTGGTGAAGTGGCTGCCGCTCAGCAGGTAGTCGACCGCGCCCGAGGCGCCGCCGAGCTTCAGGCTCTGGCGCAGCACGCCGTTGCTGCCGGCCGCGAACGAATAGCGCAGTTGCGGCGCGCCCTCCCCGCTTTCGGTGAAGACTTGCATGACGCCACCCGACGAGTTGCCGTAGAGCGCCGAGAACGGCCCGCGCAGCACTTCCACGCGGTCGGCCGAGCCGATGTCGATGTTCGAGGTCTGGCCCTGCCCGTCGGGCAGGGTCGCGGGGATGCCGTCCACGTAGATGCGGACGCCGCGCACGCCGAAGGTCGAGCGGGCGCCGAAACCGCGCACCGACAACTGCAGGTCCTGCGCGTAGTTCTGCCGGTTCTGCACCTGCAGGCCGGGCACCGACGCGAGGCTTTCCGAGAGGTTGACCTGCAGGTTGCCGTCACGCAGTTGCGCGCCGTCGACGCGATCGACCGAGCCCGCCACGTCGAACGCCGACCCGGTGCCGCGCGGCGTCGAGACGGTGATGGCCGGCAGCGTGGGCGCCTCTTGCGCGACGACGGTTTGCGCGTGGGCCGCGCCGCCCATGGCAGCCGCAGCGAGAACGACCGGGGCGAGCATGTGATTCATCCGGTGGATTCTGCGTGGGCATTCCGCGATGCCGCGTCAGCCAACGGCGGGATCAGCGAATCGTGACGCGGTCGCGGCCCGCGCGTCGGGACGCATCGAGCAACCTGTCGGCACGGCGATAGAAGTCTTCGGCCTTCTCGTCGTCCTGCAACTCGACCGCGCCCATGTGGGTGGTCAGCGTGGCGGCGGCTTCGCCCTCGCCCTCGCCCTCCCCGTGGTCGAGCCGCACGGCATGCAGTGCATTGCGCAACTGTTCGGCGTGCAGGAGCGCCTGCTCCAGCCTGCAGTCGTACAGCAGCACGCCGAAGGTGTTGCCGCCCAGCCGGCTGGCGACGTCGAGCGGGCGGCGGGCGAAGGCGCCGAGGATCTTCGTCACCTGCATAAGCGTGGCGTCGCCGGCTTCGTGGCCGAAGCGTTCGTGGTGCCGGCTGAAGTGGTCGATCTCGATCACCACGAACGACAGGCCCACGCCTTCACGAATCGCCTGCAGGCGCGCGATCTGCGTGAGGTGGTCGGTGCCGCGGCGGTTCTGCAGCCCGGTCAGCGGGTCGATGTACGCCTGGCGCGACAGCAGTTCGTGCAGCAGGAATTGCTCCCGCTGCGAATGCTCCCTGAAATACGCGCCGACGGCGGAAAGCACCGCGGTCGACAGCAGCAGCCCCGCGAACCCGAGCGTCGCGCCGTGCGTTTCGGCCGGCAGTTGCACCAGCGCCCCGACCGTGCAACTGACCAGCACGAGCAGTACCGCGCCGACGCTCTGGAGCAGCAACAGCCCGATCGGAAAGAACGCCGCCACCACCACGAGGATGGCCGCGAAACGAGCATGGGACAGGTCGGTGACCGGCTGCCGGAAAGCCTGCATCACGGTGACGATCGCCAGCGGCAGCAGCAGGGTGAGCACGACCCGGTCGGTCCGCACGAAGAAGCGGCGCGTGGCGAACAGGTAGATGCCCACGCCGAGCGCCAACGCCACGCCGCCCCGCGCGACCCACTAGGCGGTCGGCACCGCCGCGTGCGCCGAAGCGCCGGCCCAGGCAAGCCACAGTGCCAGCGCCAGCCAGCCGCAGGCCAGCGCCGCGCGCCGTTGCGCGTCGTGCACGTGGTCGGCGTATTCGCGCTCGAGCGGCGCATCGAACCGGAGCCGCGGAAAACCCGCCATGAGCTGGCGCGCGTAGGGGCTCGCGGCGGCTTCGCCCTGCAGCACCCGCCGGTCGAAGCGCAGGCGCGCCTTGCGGTCGGGCTGTCGGGCTTCGCGTTCCTCGATCCAGTGCGAGCGCGGGCCATAGAGCTCGTTGGCCGTCCTGACGATGATCTCCAGATCGCGACGGATTTCGGCCGACGTGCGGGTCCACCGCGCGTGGGTCTCTATCTCGTGCTCGGCATGAGAGACACGGTCCTTCCAACGGAGCCGGATTTCGCGCATGCGCCGGTCGGGCCTAAGCGATCACGCGCGGAGCGGTGTGGCTGGAAACACAGACTTTCATGATTGTCAAAAACTTCAAAGGGGGCGGAGTTTAGCCACGGCCGGTGCGCGAAAAAGGCGCCGCCGGTCAAAAAGAGGCGCCAAGTGCGCACCTGGTCACTTATTCGACCACGCGACCCCATGGCGGCATCGCCTCGAACGCGCCGATCCACGCCGGCACCGCGTCGGGCGCCAGCGGTTTGGCGATGCCGTAGCCCTGCCCCAGGGTGCAGCCGAGCGCCATCAGCGCGTGACCGTGCGCCACCGACTCGACCCCTTCGGCAATGGTCCGCAAGCCGAGGCCTTCGGCCATGACGAGGATGCCTTTCACGATGGCGCGATCGGCCTCGTTCTGGAGCAGCCCGCGCACGAAGCTCTGGTCGAGCTTGAGCGAGGCCACCGGCAACTGGCGCAGGTACGTCAGCGACGAATAGCCGGTGCCGAAGTCATCCAGCGCGACCGGCACGCCGAGCGCGGCGCACCGGCCAATCGACTGCACCACGGCACTGGCGTCGGTGATGGCCGTGGTCTCCAGCACTTCCAGTTCGAGCACGCCGCGTTGCAGCAGCGGATAACGCGCGAGATGCGCTTCGAGCCGCGCCGCGAAATCGGAACACAGAAGATCGCGCGGGCTGATGTTCACGCTGACCGAGGTCGTCACGCCACCCCGGTGCCAAACGTCCACCTGACGCAGCGCCTCGCCGATGGCCCAGTCGGCCAGCGCCTCGACGACCTCGTCCTCTGCGATCGACGGGATGAAGGCGTCCGGCTGCAGCAGGCCGTGCGTCGGATGGTCCCAGCGGATCAGCGCCTCGAAGCCGATGACGGTGCCGCCGCGCATGTCGACTTTCGGCTGGTAGGCCAGCCGGAACTCGCCCGCCGCGAGGCCGGTGCGGATGCGCTGCGCTGTCACGGGGCGCCGTCCCGCGCAGCGTAATGGCGCGCCTTGTCGTCGTACATCGCGCGGTCGGCGCGCACCACCGCGGCGTCGAGCGATTCGCCGGCGGCGCAGGTGGCGATGCCGATCGACACGCTGAGGACATGCCCGCTCTGGCCCGCATGGAACTGGTTGTTGAGCTCGAACATCGACAGGATGCGGTCGCGCATCGCCTGGGCGCCGCGTTCGTCGGTCATCGGCAGCAGCACCGAGAACTCGTCGCCGCCGATGCGCGCCGGCCAGCCCGGCGACTCGACCGCTTTCGCCAGCACATCGCCCACGCGCCTCAGCAACGCATCGCCGGCGGCGTGGCCCAGCTCGTCGTTGATCGGCTTCAGGCCGTTCAGGTCGATCGTGAGGATCGACACCGGCCACGGCCCCTTGCGCGAGAGCCGGTTCAGCTCCTCGGTGTAGAACGAGCGGTTGCACAGACGCGTGAGCACATCGTGCTTGCCGAGGTATTCGAGGTACGCCTCGGCTTTCTTGCGCGCCGTGATGTCGACCAGCGACACGAGCACCAGGTCCCAGTTCTCCAGGTGGTCCTCCAGCACGGCGAACTGCATGTGGATGTTGATGAGATCGCCGTGCAGCGAGTAATTGATCACCTCGCGCTGCTGCAAGGTCTTGCCGTTCCAAAGGTCCTGCAACTGGTCTGCGAAGGAGTCGTGCATCTCGTCGCGAAACACCTTCGTGAGGTCGTGCAGCAGCGTCGGCGTATCGTCCGCGCCGAACATGCGCAGCGTCTCGCGGTTCACGTCGATCACCCGGATTTCCTGCATGCAGCGCATCACGAACTCCGGGTGCACCTTGATGAAGGTGGCGAAGTCGGTGATGCCGCGCTGGCGGATGTCGTCGAGCAGCCCCTTGACCGCGCTGAAATCTTCCACCCAGAGCGACACCGGCGAGCGCTCGAACAGGCCCCGCGCGTAGCGCTCGCTTTCGGCGCGCTCCCGGGCCGCAGCCACGCGGGCGCTGACGTCGTGCAGCGACACCAGCACGCGGTCCCAGGCGGACTCGTGGCCCGGCAGGACGCGCACCTGCAACTGCACATCGAGCCGGCGGCCGTCCAGCGTGTAGTTGACCGTCTGGTTGCTGAAATCGAGCTGCCCCGACCAGAGCTGGTCGAGCTCGTAGCGGACCGATTGCGACATGTCATCGCGAAAGACGACATCGAGCGCGGCCAGCAGCGCCGGCTGGCTGTCGGCGCCGAACAGCGTGAGGGTGCGCTGGTTCACGCGCAGCACCTTGAACTGCGCGATGCAGGCCGCGATTCGGCTCGGGTCGGCGGCCAGGTGCGCGGCCAGATCGATGACGCCCTCCGCGCGCCAGGCGTCGAAAAGGCGTTTCAGCCCGCTGTAATCTTCGAGCCAGAGCGAGACCGGCGCGAGATCGAACATCGACTCGAAATCGGTGGTGGGCGACGGGGTGGGATGCAGCATCCGGACACATTGTCCACACATCGCCGGGCGGGCTTTGCCCTTGAAACCCCGCCAAATGCCCTTATCATTAGCACTCGCTGAGGTTGAGTGCTAACAAGTGCCGCCTCCAGTCGATGGGGAGCCGGTCTTTCAGGCCGACGCCCCGGAACCAACCCCCGTTTCTATTCAGGAGATGCAATGAAACTTCGTCCTTTGGCCGATCGCGTGATCGTCAAGCGCATTGACAGCGAAACCAAGACCGCCTCCGGCATCGTCATCCCCGACGCCGCCGCCGAAAAGCCCGACCAGGGTGAAGTCCTGGCCGTGGGCCCGGGCAAGAAGACCGACAAGGGCGACCTGATCGCCATGAACGTCAAGGTCGGTGACCGCGTTCTGTTCGGCAAGTACTCGGGCCAGACCGTCAAGGTCGACGGCGACGAGCTGCTGGTCATGAAGGAAGACGACCTGTTCGCAGTCGTCGAGAAGTAATCCACTTCTCCTCATCCCCCAATCAACTGAATTCGGAGAATCAACATGGCAGCAAAAGACGTAGTCTTCGGCGGTGAAGCCCGCGCACGCATGGTCGAGGGTGTCAACATCCTGGCCAACGCCGTCAAAGTGACCTTGGGCCCCAAGGGTCGCAACGTGGTGCTCGAGCGTTCGTTCGGCGCCCCCACGGTGACCAAGGACGGTGTGTCCGTCGCCAAGGAAATCGAACTCAAGGACAAGCTCCAGAACATGGGCGCCCAGCTCGTGAAGGAAGTGGCCTCCAAGACCTCGGACAACGCCGGTGACGGCACCACGACCGCCACGGTCCTGGCGCAAGCCATCGTTCGTGAAGGCTTCAAGCTGGTCGCGGCCGGCATGAACCCGATGGACCTGAAGCGCGGCATCGACAAGGCGGTCACCGCCCTGGTCGCCGAGCTGAAGAAGGCATCGAAGCCCACCACCACGTCGAAGGAAATCGCGCAAGTCGGTTCGATCTCGGCCAACAGCGACGAAACCATCGGCAAGCTCATCGCTGACGCGATGGACAAGGTCGGCAAGGAAGGCGTCATCACCGTCGAAGACGGCAAGTCGCTCGACAGCGAACTCGACGTCGTCGAAGGCATGCAGTTCGACCGCGGCTACCTGTCGCCGTACTTCATCAACAACCCGGAAAAGCAATCGGCGATTCTGGACAACCCCTTCGTGCTGCTCTACGACAAGAAGATCAGCAACATCCGTGACCTGCTCCCGGCACTGGAACAAGTCGCGAAGTCGGGCCGTCCGCTGCTGATCATTGCCGAAGAAGTCGAAGGCGAAGCCCTGGCGACGTTGGTCGTGAACACGATCCGCGGCATCCTGAAGGTCGTGGCCGTCAAAGCACCGGGCTTCGGCGACCGCCGCAAGGCCATGCTGGAAGACATCGCCATCCTGACGGGCGGCAAGGTCATCGCTGAAGAAGTCGGCCTGACGCTCGAAAAGGTGACCCTGGCCGACCTCGGCTCGGCTGCCCGCATCGAAGTCGGCAAGGAAAACACGATCATCATCGACGGCGCTGGCGCTGCCGGTGACATCGAAGCGCGCGTCAAGCAAGTGCGCGTTCAGATCGAAGAAGCTTCGAGCGACTACGACCGTGAAAAGCTGCAAGAGCGCGTGGCCAAGCTGGCCGGTGGCGTTGCAGTGATCAAGGTCGGCGCTGCCACCGAAGTCGAAATGAAGGAAAAGAAGGCTCGCGTCGAAGATGCACTGCACGCTACCCGCGCTGCCGTGGAAGAAGGCGTTGTGGCTGGCGGCGGCGTGGCACTGCTGCGCGCCAAGCAGGCTGTGGGCGACAAGGTCAAGGGCGACAACGCCGACCAGGACGCCGGCATCAAGCTGGTGTTGAAGGCTGTCGAAGCGCCCCTGCGCGAGATCGTCAACAACGCCGGTGGCGAAGCTTCGGTGGTGGTGAACGCGGTGTTGGCCGGCAAGGGCAACTACGGCTTCAACGCACAGAACGACACCTACGGCGACATGCTCGAATTGGGCATCCTGGACCCGACCAAGGTCACCCGCACCGCGCTGCAGAACGCAGCGTCGGTTTCCTCGCTGCTGCTGACGACCGAAGCCATGGTCGCCGATGCACCGAAGGACGAGTCGGGCGCCGGCGGCGGCATGCCTGACATGGGTGGCATGGGCGGCATGGGCGGCATGGGGATGTAATTCCCGGCATCACCTGCGGACCGGCGAAGCCGGATCCGCGGTGATTTGCGAACAAGAAAAAGCCCGTCGTAGACGGGCTTTTTCTATTGGTAGGTTCGTCGACTAAGTCAGTGGGCGCCGCCGAAGCGGCTGTCGGACTGGCGGCGGAATTCGCTGGGGGTCATGCCTTTGATCTCCAGGAATCGCCGGTTGAAGTTCGCGACATTGTTGAAGCCGACCTGGTAGCAGATGTCGGTCACGTAGTGGTCGGTCTGCATCAAGAGGTGGCAGGCGTTGTTGATGCGCACGCGGTTCACGAAGTCGGTGAAGCTGTTGCCGGTCGAGCGGCGAAAGTAGCGGCTGAAGCGACTCTCGCTCATGCCGAGCTCGGCCGCCACGTCGGCCATCGCGATCGGCTCGGCCACGTTGTCGGTGATGCGGTTGACGATGGCGTTGATCTGGTCGACCTCGGCATCGCCTTCGGCGCCTTTCATCTGCACGCTCGAGAGCAATCGGTAGTCGGTGCATTCGGCCAGGTCGGCCAGGAAATCGCAGAATGCACCGAGGCGCCGCAGGCCGCGGGTGGATTTCACGCGCTGCCACTGCGCTTCCGCGCGGTCTGAAAAACCGAAGAACTCGATGCCATGCCGCGCGCGCTCGAGCAGCTGGTGAATTTCGCCGAGCTCGGGGATCTGGCTGGCGAACTGTTCGAGCGGCTCGTGGCGGAACTGGATCACCAGGTCGCGCGTCGCGACGCCTTCCTGCGGCACGTCGAGCGAGATCCAGTTGTGCGGCAGGCGCGGGCCGCACAGCACCAGGTGGCCGGGCTGGAAGGGCCCGATCCAGTCGCCGACGAAAGCCTTGCCAGAGGTGCCGGTGATGAAGTGCAGCTCGTATTCGTCGTGGCAGTGCCAGCGCGCAAGCGGGCTCGGAAACCCGTGCGCCAGGCAACGCACCCAACCCGCTTCTTCAGGCTTTTCGTAGCCGAGTTCAGGCGAGCGCGCGAAGTCGTGCTCCAACTCGGGCTGGCGATGGCGCGGGGTCTGGCGGGTGCGGGTGCTTTGCATGGTTTTCAGCTCATGACGCTACCACCGTCGACGTTGAGCGTTTGCGCCGTGATGTAGCGGGCTTCGTCGCTGGCCAGAAAGACCACGGCCCCCGCCATCTCGGCCGGACTGCCCATGCGGCCGAGCGGCACGGCGAGCCCGACCTGGCGCTTCTTCTCGCCGATCGGCAGATTTTCGTATCTGGCGAACAGCGCGTCGACGCCCGCCCACATCGGCGTATCGACCACGCCCGGCGCGATGCCGTTGACGCGAATGCCGTGCGGGGCCATCGCGAGTGCAGCGCTTTGCGTGTAGCTGATGACCGCGGCTTTCGTGGCGCAGTAGTGCGAGACCAGCGCCTCGCCGCGGCGTCCGGCCTGCGACGCCAGATTGATGACCGACGCACCTTCGGTGCCGGCCTCGACCATGTGCCGCAACGCGGCCTGCATCACGAAGAACATGCCCTTGACGTTCACCGCGAACATCTTGTCGAACGAGGCTTCGTCGCTGTCGAGCAGCGGCGCCATGTCGAACACGGCAGCGTTGTTCACCAGCGTGTGCAGCGGGCCGAATCGGGCCTGGGCCGCCGAGAGCATGCGCGGGATCGCATCCATGTCGGTCACGTCGGCGCCGATGTAGGCCAACGATTCGGGATGCTGTTGCAGCAGCGCGCGAGCGGCCGCCGGCGCCTGCGCGCTGCGGTCGACGATGCTGCAGCGCGCGCCCTCTGCGATGCAGGCCTCGGCCACGGCCAGGCCGATGCCGCCGCCTGCGCCGGTGATGAGAACGTGACGATCGGCGAGCCGGCCGGGAGAAGAAGCGTTGGTCATGGAGTGTGGGTGTTCAGTGCGGCCGCATCGGCCAGGAAGCCACGCTCGGCGTCGAGCGTGGCGGGATGGTCCATCAGTTCGGCAAAGAGCGACGGCGGGATCGTGATGGCACCGACGCCGAGGTCCAACAACGCAAGGTAGGCCTCGCGCGAACGCACGCTGGCCACCAGCAGGCGCGTGGCAGCGCCGCTGCGCGCGACCAGCGATTGCATCTGCGCGATCAGCGCGAGCCCGTCCGCGCCGGCATCCTGCAAACGTCCGAGATACGGTGCGGCATAGGCCGCGCTCAGCTGCGCGGCGAAGTGCGCCTGCTCGGCTGCATAGACGGCGGTGTAGGTCACCGGCACGCCCGCCGCGCTGAGCTCGGCGCCGGCGCGCAGGCCTTCGCGCGTAGCGGGAATCTTGACGACGAACTGCCCGACGTCGAACTCCGCGAGCATTGCGCGCGCATCGGCGAGCATGCCCTCCGCGTCAGCCGCCTGCACCTGCGCCTGGACCTGCCGGGCGCCCAACTTCAGCGCGTTGTGCAGCAGCGTGAACAGGCTGTCGCGTGTCACCCCCGCGCGGCGCATCAGTGTCGGATTGGTGGTGACGCCATGAATGGCCGGGTGCGGCAGGCAGCGCTCAAGCGCGTCGATGTCGGCGCTGTCGAGGTAGAGGTGGAACGGGGTCATGCCGTGTGCTTCAAGAGGCCGCCAACGCAACGCGCAATGCTTCGCGGCCCGGCGGGTCGCACCCTTCGCGGGTGCAGTTGAGTGCCGCGGCCGTCGCCGCGAAGCGCAGCACCTCGCGCCAGGCGTCGTCGGGCAGCGCAGCGAGTTGCGCCACCTGTTCCACGCCCTGCTCCAGCAGCGCGACCGAAAGGCCCGCCGCGAACGTGTCGCCGGCACCGATGGTGTCGGCCACGTCGACCTTCGGTGCCGCGACGTCGATCGGTGAATGGCCCTTGCGGTACAGCGTCGCGCCCTCGCCCCCGCGTGTGACGATCACGGCGCTCGGCCCCCGCGGGCCGAGCGCCAGAAAGTGTGCCGCGGCCTCGGCCAGGCCGAGGCCCGGCGTCAGGAAGGCGCAATCTTCGTCGCTGAACTTCAGCACATCGCAGGCCGCGACCCACCGCGGCATGCGCGCGCGATAGGCCGCCATGTCCGCGATCAGACTCGGCCTGACGTTCGGGTCGAACAGCACGATGCGCCGACCGCACTGCGCTTCGACCAGGTCGGTGATGCGGCCGGCCGCGGGCTCGGCGAGCAGCGAGATCGAGCCGAAATGCAGGTAGCGGCAGCTGTCGGGTAACGCCGGCAGCGACGTCGGCGCCCACAGCGTATCGGCCGTGCCGTGCGTATAGAACGCGTAGCGGTTCGTCGTGGCGAGGCGCTCCACGAAAGCCAGCGTCGACGACGCCTCGCTGCGCAGAACGAAGCGCATGTCGACGCCATTGCTTTCGAGGTGCCGCCACAGTCGCTCGCCGAACAGGTCGGTCGACAGCTGGGTGATGAAGCCCGTCGGCTGGCCGAGCCGGGCCGCGGCGATGGCGCTGTTGGTCAGCGCGCCGCCTTCATGGCCTTCGAAACTCAGCCCCGAAGTGCAAGTGAAATCGATGAGGGATTCCCCCGCGAACGCGATGCGCATGGCGGGTCAGGCCGACGTGGCCGTCGCGACGAAATCCTGGACCCGTGCGGTGGCGCGGCGCATCGCATCGACCAGCCGCGCATCGCCCGCCAACGGTCCCCAGAGCGGCCTGTCGGCGCAGAAGGCGGCGACCGGATCGGCCGCCTCGCAGATCGCGTGCGCCACAACCGGGTCCATGCTCTGGTCCTGGTAGGTATAGGGCACCTCGCCTTTGTGCCAGCGCTGCAGGAACGCGAGGAACAGCGCCGGCAGCATCGCGACGCTGTCGATGCTTTCGTTGCGTGCCAGCCGCTCGCGAATGGTGGGCACGATGAAGCCCGGGATCTTCGAGAAACCGTCCATCGCCACACGCTGGTTGGTGTCACGGATGGCCGGGTTGCCGAACCGGTCGAGCACCACGTCGCGGTACGCAGGCAGGTCGACCGGGTTCGGCGCGCCGGGCGAACCGAGCACGGGAATCACGTCGTCGGTCACGTAGTCGTAGGCCATCTTGCGAATAGCCGGCGTGTGCGTGCCTTCGTGGATGAACTGCAGCCCGATCAGCGTGCCGGCCCAGGCAATACAGCTGTGCGTCGCGTTGAGCAGGCGGATCTTGGCTTCTTCGTACGGCTGCACCGAATCGACAAGCTGCGCGCCGACGTGTTCCCACGCGGGACGCCCGGCGATGAAACGGTCCTCGATGACCCATTGGATGAAGCTCTCGCCGGTGACGGGCGCGAGGTCGTCCCGGCCCGTGGCCTGGCGCACACGTTCGCGCAGCTCCGGCGGTGGCCGCGGCGTGATGCGGTCGACCATCGCGTTGGGGCACGACGTATGGACCTCGATCCAGGCGAGCAGCGCCGCGTCGCCGATGAGACCGATGAATTCGAGGAGTCCCTTGCGAAACCGGTCGCCGTTGTGGCGCAGGTTGTCGCAGTTCAGCAGCGTGACCGGCCCGGCATCGGCCGCCCTGCGCGCGCGCAGGATCGCGCAGAGCGCGCCGTAGATGGTTTCGCCCG
Source organism: Variovorax sp. PAMC 28711 (assembly GCF_001577265.1). Classification (NCBI taxonomy): domain Bacteria; kingdom Pseudomonadati; phylum Pseudomonadota; class Betaproteobacteria; order Burkholderiales; family Comamonadaceae; genus Variovorax; species Variovorax sp. PAMC 28711. Next base: position 1,140,547 of record NZ_CP014517.1, read on the forward strand.
CGACGCCGTTGCTGGCGCGCTCGATGTCGTTGGCCAGATCGCTGAAGGTGCGATCGAGCTTGTCTTTTGCATCGAGGTAATAGCCCGCCTCGGTGACGGTGAACGAGATGATCCGCGTCGCCGCATCGGCCCCGCGCGCGATCACGGCGGCGAGGTCTTTCTGGTACGGCAGCACCTCTCGGATCGACGCGATTCGCTGGTAGCTGTAAACGCCTTCGGGCGTCACCGTCTCCAGCGTGTAGGCGCCACCCTGCGACTGCAGCGCCGCCAGCACGTCGGCCATGTCGGGCCGCAGGTTGGCGCCCGAGATCGACCAGCGCGTGTCGCCGAGGTCGATCAATTGCTGCAGGTAGACCGCCTGGTGGGCACGGTGGAAGGAGCCGAGCCCCAGATGGAGTTGCACCATCGAAGAGGCGGGGGCCGGTGCGGCTGCGAGTGTCACGTCGGGCTTTCGGGTCAGGGGATGTCAGGCTGCGAGCGTCTGGCCCGTGCGACTGAAAAGGTGCAACACCGACGGGTCGAGCTCGACGCCGACCGCGTCGCCCACGCGCAGCGACGTGCGGTCGTTCTGGCGCGAGATGAGCGGCGTGCCGCCCACGTCGACGTGGATCAGCGTGTCGGCACCCAGCGCTTCGATGAGATCGACGCGGCCCGGCACGCCGGTGCCGTGGCCGGGGTGCACGCGCAAGCCTTCGGGGCGCACGCCGAGCGAACCGTCCGAGGGCAGCCGGCCGCCGGTCTGCGACGAAAAGCTCGGGATGGCAGCCGCCGGAATCATGTTCATCGACGGCATGCCGATGAACTGCGCGACGAACTGGTTGGCGGGCCGGTCGTACAGGTCCATGGGCGTTCCGACCTGTTCGATGAGCCCGTCTTTCAGCACCACCACGCGATCGGCCAGCGTCATGGCTTCGACCTGGTCGTGCGTCACGTAGATGCTGGTGGCGCCGAGCGACACGTGCAGCTTGTGGATTTCGACGCGGGTGTTGCCGCGCAAGGCCGCATCGAGGTTCGACAGCGGTTCGTCGAACAGGAACACCTTGGGCGCGCGCACGATCGCGCGGCCGATGGCCACGCGCTGCCGCTGGCCACCCGACAGTTCCTTGGGCGTGCGCTCGAGGTACTGCGTGAGGTTGAGCTGCCGGGCCGCGTAGTCGACTTTGGTCTTGATCTCGCTCTTGGGCACGCCGGCCAGCTTGAGCGCGAACGACATGTTGTCGGCCACCGTCATGTGCGGGTACAGCGCGTAGCTCTGGAACACCATCGCCAGATCGCGCTTGCCCGAGGCCACGTTGGTGATGTCCTTGCCGTCGAGCATGAGCTGCCCGCCGGAGGTCGGCTCGAGGCCGGCGATGAGGCGAAGCAGGGTCGATTTCCCGCAGCCCGAGGGCCCGACGAAGACGATGAACTCGCCCTTCTGAATCTCCAGGTTCACGCCCTTGATGATGTGCGCGTCGCCGAAGCTCTTCGTGATGTTGTTGAGTTCGAGGTAGGCCATTCTTGTCTCCTTGATTACTTCACCGCGCCGAAGGTCAGTCCCTGGACGAGTTGCTTTTGCGAGAACCAGCCGAACACGACGATCGGTGCGATCGCCATCAGCGAAGCGGCCGAGAGCTTGGCCCAGAAGAGGCCTTCGGGGCTGGAGTACTGCGAGATCAGCGTGGCCAGCGTGCCGGCCTTGGCCGACACCAAATTGAGCGCCCAGAACGCCTCGTTCCAGCTCAGAACCAGGCACAGCAGGCCGGTCGACGCGAGCCCGCCGACCGACAGCGGCAGCACCACGTAGCGAAATTCCTTCCAGATGCCGGCGCCGTCCATGCGCGCCGCTTCGAGGATCTCGGGCGGGATGTCCTTGTAGTTCGTGTAGAGCATCCAGACCATGATCGGCAGGTTCGACAGCGTGAACACGAGGGTGAGCGCGGTGAGCGAATCCAGCAGCCCGGCGCTTTGTGCCAGCACGTAGATCGGCATCAGCGCGCCGACGGCCGGCATCATCTTGGTCGAGAGCATCCACATGAGGATGTCGCGCGTGCGCTTCGTGCGAAAGAAGGCCATCGAGTAGGCCGCCGGTGCCGCAATCAACAGGCCCAGGAGGGTCGAGCCGAGGCTCGTGATCAGCGAGTTGCGCGCGTACAGCAGGTAGTCGCTGCGACGCTGCACCTCGCCGAAGTTTTCCATCGTCGGCTCGAAGAAGAAGAGCGGCGGCACGGCGATGGCCTGCAGCTCGGTCTTGAAGGCGGTGAGGAACAACCAGCCGAGCGGAAAGAACAGCAGCAGCGTGACGGCCCAGGCCGAAATCGTGCGCAAGGCAGTGAGCAGGGGGTGGGTGTGCATGACGTGCTCAGTCCAGGTTCTTGCCGACGATACGAATCAGAAAGACGGCCACGATGTTCGCGAGGATCACCGCGAAGAGCGCGCCGGCCGACGCCACGCCCACGTCGAAATTCATCAGCGACTGCTTGAAGATCATGTAGGTCAGGTTGGTGCTCGCATTGCCCGGACCGCCGTTGGTGGTGATGGCGATCTCGGCGAACACGCTGAGCAGGAAGATCATCTCGATCATGATCACCACGGCCATCGGACGGCCGAGGTGCGGGATGGTCAGGTAGAAGAACCGCTGCGGTGCCGTGGCGCCGTCCATGCGCGCGGCTTCCATCTGTTCGCGGTCGAGCGATTGCAGCGACGTGATGAAGATCAGGCAGGCGAACGGCAGCCATTGCCAGGCCACCATGATGATCACAGAGAGCAAGGGCCAATCGGTCAGCCAGTCGACCGGCGTCGCGCCGAACACGCGCCACACGTCGGCCAGCACGCCGTAGATGGGGTTCATCATCATGTGCTTCCACAGCAGCGCGTTGACTGCGGGCATGACGAAGAAAGGAGAAATCAGCAACACGCGGACGATGCCGCGGCCCGGGAACGGCTCGTTGACCAGCAAGGCCAGCAACACGCCCATCACCACCGTGATCACGATGACGCTGCCGATGAGCAGCAGCGTGTTCCACACCGCCGGCCAGAAGTCCGGGTCGGTGATGAAGTACTCGAAGTTCTCGAGGCCCGCGAACGCCCTGTCGAACAGCGGCATGGGGTCGTTGAGGTTGTAGTTCACGAAGGAGAAATACAACGTCATCGCGAGCGGCACGATCATCCAGAGGAAGAGCGTGAGCACGGCGGGTGCCATCAGCACCCGGGGCAGTAAGCGTTTCATGTGATCGCTCCCCTGGCAGGCCGGAGGCGGTTACTTGTAGTACCCGCCCTTTTTCATCTCACGTTCTGCGGCGGTCTGCGACGTCTTGAGGGCCTGGTCCACCGTCACCTTGCCGGCGAGCGCTGCACTCATCTGCTGGCCGACGGCCACACCGATCGCCTGGAACTCCGGAATCGCTGCGTACTGCACGCCGATGTACGGCGACTTCGGCAGCGTGCTGTCGGTCAGGTTGGCCGAATCGATCGCCTTCTTTTCGGCAGCGGCGAACTTGGCAGCCTTCTGGAACTCCGGATTGGCATAGGTCGACTTGCGCGTGCCGGTCGGCACCGATGCCCAGCCGGTTTCCTTGGCGACCAAATTGATGTAGTCCTTGGACGTTGCCCACTTGATGAAGGTCTGGGCCGCAGCGTCTTTCGACGAGCTGGCGGGAATCGCCAGGTTCCACGACCAGAGCCAGTTGGCACCCTTGGGCGTGGAGGCGGTCGGCGCCTGGGCGAAGGCCACCTTGTCGGCGACCTTCGACTGCTTCGGATCGGAGATGAACGACGCAGCGATCGTGGCATCGACCCACGCGGCGCACTTGCCTTCGTTGAACAGCGCGAGGTTCTCGTTGAAGCTGTTGGCCGACGCGCCCGGCGGGCCGTCCTTCTTCATCATGTCGACGTAGAAGGTGATCGCGTCCTTCCAGGGCTTGGTGTCGATCTGCGGCTTCCACTGCATGTCGAACCACTGGCCGCCGTGGGTGTTCACCAGCGTGGTCAGGAAGGCCATGTTGTCGCCCCAGCCCGGCTTGCCGCGCAGGCACATGCCGTAGACGCCCGCCTTCGGGTCGTTGGCCTTGTCGGCGAAGTCCCTGACCTGCGCCCAGGTCGGCTGGTCGGGCATCTTGATGCCGAGCTTGTCGGCCAGGTCCTTGCGGTACATGAGCATCGAGCTTTCGCCGTAGAACGGTGCCGCGAAGAGCTTGCCGTCGAGCGAGAGGCCGCTGCGAATGGCGGGGAGGATGTCGTCGACGTCGTAGGCGGCGTCGGTCGCGATCGGCTTGAGCCAGCCCTTCTTCGACCAGATCGGCGCTTCATAGAGCCCGATGGTCATCACGTCGAACTGGCCGCCCTTGGTGGCGATGTCGGTCGTCACGCGCTGGCGCAGCGTGCCTTCTTCCAGCGTGACCCATTTGAGCTTGATGTCGGGGTTGGCTTTTTCGAAGATCGGCGTGAGTTTCTGCATCTCGATCATGTGGCCGTTGTTGACGGTGGCGATGACCAGTTCGGTGGCTGCGTGGGCCACGCCCGCGGCGGCGAGTGCGACGACGAGGCCGGCTTTGACGAAACGCTTCATGAAATGTCTCCTGTTGTAGGCAGCGACCGTCGATCGCCGTGCCGGGATTCTGAGGATTCGGCGTTGCAGTTTTGGTACTTCATCCGCCCGTGCTGATACTTTCACGCACCGTTTGCCTAGTGAAATCCCTGATCCTGGCAATACAGGATGTAACCGTTTGGGCGGGCGCAAAGAAAAAGGCCGCACAGGGCGGCCTTTGACAACAGGAAAGCGTTGCGGCTCAGGCCGTCGGCGGTGCGCCGTAGGCGTTGCTTTCCGGCTGGCTCGGCTGCACCAGGAAATACAGCAACACGAAGTTGGCGATCGGGATCAGGCCAAGCAGCAGAAACCAGCCGCTCTTGCCGATGTCGTGCAGGCGGCGGGCGCCCACGGCGAGTGCAGGGAGGATCAAGGCGAGTGCGGCCAGAAAGTAGACGTACTCGTGGATGAAGCCGGTGATGATCAGGACGATCACCTCGGCCAGCACGAACCACCAGTACTCGGAACGCGACGCGCGACCGGAAAAATCGACGTACTTGGCAAAGCACGTCTTGACGGATTCCTGAATATTCACAAACAACTCCTCTTTGTTAACCCCGCGGGAAATTCCCCCGGGCATCATATTCGGCGGCACCCCGCCAGAGGCGTGCTCAGGCCGGCTTGAGCCGCACCAAGAGGCCTGCCGTCGACGCGTCCAGGCCGTCCGTAGCGCCCGAAGCGAGACGGGGTTCGATGTCTTTCGCCAGCACCTTGCCGAGCTCGACGCCCCACTGGTCGAAACTGTTGATGCCCCACAGCGCACCGCTCGTGAACACGCGGTGTTCGTACATCGCGAGGAAGGCGCCGAGCGTTTCGGGCGACAGTGTCTCGAACACGAAGAAGGTGCTCGGCCGGTTTCCCGGGAAGTTCTTGTGGCCGCCGGCATCGTGCTGGCCGACCATCAGCGCCTGCGCCTGCGCGATGCAATTGGCGAGCAGTTTGGCGTGGTGGCCTTCGAGGTCGTGCGAGGCATCGCGCACCGCAATGAATTCCAGCGGGGTGACGTCCGTGCCCTGATGCAGCATCTGGAAGTAGGCATGCTGGCCGTTGGTGCCGGGTTCGCCCCAGAGCACCGGCGAGGTGCCGTAAGTCAACGACTGGCCATCGATGTCGACCTGCTTGCCGTTGCTCTCCATCTCGAGTTGCTGCAGGTAGGCAGGCAGCCGCTTGAGCGCGCTGTGGTACGGCGCGATGCTGCGCGTGGTGAAGCGGTGGAAGTTGCGATACCAGACGTCGAGCAGGCCGAGCCGCACGGGCAGGTTCTGCGCCAGCGGCGCGGTGCGAAAGTGCTCGTCCATCGCGTGTGCGCCCGCGAGCATTCCCCGAAATCCCTCGGCGCCGATGGCCAGCGCAATCGGCAGGCCGATGGCCGACCAGAGCGAGTAGCGACCGCCGACCCAGTCCCAGAAACCGAAGGTCGTCGTGATGCCGAACGCCTTCGCGGCCTCGACGTTGGTGGTCAGCGCCGCGAAATGACGCGCAATGTCCAGCCCGCCGGCCCGCTCGAACCAGCGCTTGGCCGACAGCGCGTTGGTCATGGTCTCGGCGGTGGTGAAGGTCTTCGACGCGATCAGGAACAGGGTATGTTCAGGCGCGAGGTCGCGCAGCACGCCGGCCAGTTCGTGGCCATCGACGTTGGAGACGAAGTGAAAGCGCTTGCCCGGCGCGACGAATTCGGCCATGGCGAGCACGGCCATCTGCGGCCCGAGATCGGAGCCGCCGATGCCGATGTTCACCACGTCGGTGATGGTGTGGTCGCCGCGCACGTGCTCCGCGTAAGCGAGCATCGCGTCGAGCGTCTGCAGCACTTCGGGCGTCGCATCCGGGCTGCGCAGCAAGGTGTGAAGTACCGCGCGGTCTTCGGTGCTGTTGATGTGCTTGCCTGCGAACATCGCGTCGCGGTGCGCCTCGAGGCCGCACTCGCGGGCCAGTTCGAACAACAGCTTTTCGGTGGCGACGTCGACAAGATTCTTCGACAGGTCGGCAAACAGAAAAGGCGCTTCCTGGCTGAACGACGCCACACGCGTGGCATCGTTCTTGAACGCTTCACGCAGATCGAAGTCGCGGCCCGACGTGTCGTACTGCGACTGCAGCGAACCCCATGCGCTCGTGCGGTCGCAGCGCGTGCTCATTTCGTCACCATCAACTTTTCGAGCTTGACCGCGTCGGCCGCGAAGGCGCGGATGCCTTCGGCGAGTTTCTCGGTGGCCATCGCATCTTCGTTCATCGCGAAACGGAAAGAAGCTTCGTCGTACGACACCTTCTCGACGTCGATTTTCTTCGCGGCCTCGGCGTCGAGCGCGTGGGTGAGCGGCGCTTCGCTGCCGGCGAGTTCGCCGAGCAGGTCGGGGCTGATCGTGAGCAGGTCGCAACCCGCCAGCGCGGCGATCTGGCCGACGTTGCGGAAGCTCGCACCCATCACCTCGGTGGCGATGCCCTGCTTCTTGTAGTAGTTGTAGATCTGCTGGACCGACTTCACGCCCGGATCGTTGGCGCCCGCGTTGGCTGCCTCGTCCCACTTGGCGCCCGCCGACTTCTTGTACCAGTCGTAGATGCGACCGACGAACGGCGAAATGAGCTTCACGCCTGCGTCGCCGCACGCCACCGCCTGTGCGAACGAGAACAGCAAGGTGAGGTTGGTGTTGATGCCCTTCTTCTGCAGTTCGCGCGCGGCCTCGATGCCTTCCCAGGTGGACGCCACCTTGATGAGCAGGCGCTTCTCGATCTCGATGCCCTCGGCGCGGTACAGCGCGACGATGCGATCGGCGCGCGCAATCGTGCCGGCGGTGTCGAAGCTCAGGCGCGCATCGACTTCGGTAGACACGCGGCCCGGAATGATCGAGAGAATTTCAGTCCCGAAGCGCACGAGCAGCCGGTCGATCACTTCGTCGAGCGGCTTGCCCTTGTGCTTGGCGACGGTCTCTTCCAGCAAGGGCCGGTAGGCGTCGTTCTGCACGGCTTTGAGGATGAGCGACGGATTGGTCGTCGCGTCGGTCGGCTTGAACTTGGCAAAGTCGTTGAAGTTGCCGGTGTCGGCCACCACGGTGGTCCATTGGCGGAGAGCGTCGAGTTGGTTCATCGAATCATTATCCTGCGCACTTCCGCGCTGTTCACACGTTGTTGACGAAGCCGGATGCTCTGGTGCGGGCATTGCGCCCGACGCCGACAGCCCCCGTGGTCCGTTGCTGACGCGGCACCGGGAAAGCCGCGGCTATCCTTCAACGCTGTTCTATCAGGAGGAAAACCATGTCCTTTCGCTTCTCCCGCAACGAACTGGCATCCCCGCCATCGAGTTCCGCCGAGCACGACCGCGCGCGCAGCGTGTCCATCGGCACGCTGGCCGCTGCCTTTTGCGTGGGCGGCGTGGTGGCCCTGATCGCGCTGAGCACCGCACGCACGGCGCGGGCTCAGACTGGCGCCGGCCCGGCCGATGGCGCGCCGCTCATGCGCGCGCCGCTGCAAGTGGTCGCGCCGGTGGACCTGAAGCGCTACGCCGGTTTGTGGCACGAGCAGGCACGCTTGCCGAATCGGTTCGAGAAAAAATGCGTCGGGCCGGTCACCGCCGAGTACACGCCGCAGGAAGACGGCACGGTGCAAGTGGTCAATCGATGCGGGCTGGCCGACGGCCAATTCGATGAGGTCGCCGGGTCGGCACGGGTCGTTCCAGTGGCCGGCCAGCCCGGAGCCGGACGTCTCGAAGTGCGCTTCGCACCGGCATGGTTGAGCTGGTTGCCCGCTGTGTGGGGCGACTACTGGATCCTGAAGCTCGACCGCGACTACCAGGTCGCGCTCGTCGGCGCGCCGAACCGCGACTATCTGTGGGTGCTGTCGCGCACGCCGAAGCTGGACGAGGCGACGCTGCGCGAGCAACTCGAGTACGCGCGCAGTCTTGGCTTCGATGTCGACAAGGTCGTCCGCACAGGCGAGACCGTCACGACGGCGCGTTGAGACCTGGCGAGACGCGATGCGTCAAGGCGTGTGCGAGCTGCTGGGGAAGCGCGCTCGGGGCTTCGCAATGGATCGCCTGCCAGCCGAACCTTCGTGCGGCGTCGACGTTCGCGATCGAGTCGTCGATGAAGATCGTCTCTGCCGCGTCGAGACCGTAGCGCGTCGCCAGCAGCTCGTAGATTTCGCGCTGTGGCTTGATCAACTTCACATCGCCTGAAAAGATCCCGCCCTCGAACCACGGCAAGAAAAGCCCCCGCGCCTCGAGCGCTCGCGCGTAGGGCACCGACATGTTCGAGAGGTAGTAAAGATGCAGGTCTTCCCCTGCATCCCTGCGCTGGCGCAGTGTGTCCAAGAGGTTCACCGTCACCGGGACAGGCTGCAGCCGCTCGCCCATCGGCGCCAGAAAGTCGCTCAGCGTGTTGGGCGGCAGGGAAAGCCGCTTGGCCATGCGCCCCACTGCGACTTCCAGCGGATGCGTGCCGCGATCGAATCCCCACCAGTCCTCATGGCCGAACATCGCGCGAGCCAATGCGTGTGCGGCTTCCGCCGTCGGCGCATGGAGACCCAGATGCGTCCGCACCAGTGCCACCGGCTCCCACTCGAGCAGCACGGCGCCGAAATCGAAGACGATGTTCATCGGCGCAGGACTCAGGCGGCGCCTGTCACGACCGACACACCATGGCTGGCCAGCGCCAAGGTGGTTTGGGCGCCGACAGCCAGCGGATGCGACAGGTCGGACGACACCACGAAGACCGACCCCAGCGCGGTGTCGAAGTTGTACTCGTAGAAGCTGCCGAGATAGGTCGACTTGGTACAGCGCGCGTCCAGCCCGACAGCCGCGCCGATCTGCCAGGCCTCGGGCCGCACAGCGACTTTCACAACGCCGGGCGGCACGTTGTAGCGCGGCGCCAGCGTCAACGGGCCGAGCGCCACGCGGCCGTCGGGTTGCGCCACCGCCGGGAACACCATCGCCTCGCCCATGAAGCCGGCGACGAATTCGCTCTCGGGCTTGCCGTACAAAGCCTCGGGCGTGCCGCGCTGCGCGATCACGCCATGGTCCATCACGATGATCTGGTCGCTGACCGCGAGCGCTTCGCTCTGGTCGTGCGTGACATAGGCGACCGTGAGTCTCAGGCGCTGCTGGATGGCGCGGATCTCTTCGCGCATCTCGCGGCGCAGGCGCGCGTCGAGATTGGAGAGTGGCTCGTCGAACAGCAGCACCGCGGGCTCCAGCACCAATGCGCGCGCCAGCGCCACGCGCTGCTGCTGGCCGCCCGAAAGTTCGCTCGGCAGCCGCTCGTCGAAGCCGACCAGGCCGACGCCGCGCAGCGCCTCGCGCGCCCGGGAGGTGGTCTCCTCTTTCTTGACGCCGCTCATGCGCAATCCGTAACCGACGTTCTCGATGACGTTCATGTGCGGGAACAGCGCATAGCTCTGGAACATCATGCTGACATTGCGGTCGGCCGGGCCGAGCGTGGTGACGTCGCGCCCGCCCATGACGATCGAACCCGACGTCGGCGATTCGAGCCCCGCGATCATCCGCAGCGTGGTCGTCTTGCCGCAGCCCGACGGGCCCAGGATGGTGGTCAGCGTGCCTTCGGGCACCTCGAAGCTGATGCCCTTGACCGCGAGCGGCGCGCGCGGGTCGGTGCCGTAGCGCTTGGTGATGTCCTTGAAAACGATGCCGCTCATGCCAGTCTTTCGGTAGTGGGTGGGCCCGCCTTGCGGCGGCCCAGCTTGCGTTCGCCGACCACGAACTGGATCAGCGCGATGGCCGCCGACATCAGCACGATGAGCACCGTGCAATACGCCAGCGCGACGCCGTAGTCGCCATTGCCGACGCGGCCGATGATGTAGGTGGTCGCGAGTTCGTTCTCGGCCGTGACCAGGAAGATGACCGCGCTCACCGTCGTCATGGAGCGCACGAAGCTGTACACCAGCGCGGCCACCAGCGCCGGCTTCAACAGCGGCAGCACGACCTTGAAAAGCGTCTGCGAGGTCGACGCACGCAGCATCAGCGAGGCTTCGTCGAGCGAGCGGTCGAGTTGCTTGAACGCCGCCGTGCCCGCCCGCACACCCACCGGCAGGTTCCGGAACATGAAGCACAACACGATGATGAGGCCGGTGCCCGTGAGCTCCAGCGGCGGTACGTTGAACGCGAGGATGTAGCTCACCCCGAGCACGGTGCCGGGAATCGCGAACGCCAGCAGCGCCGCGAACTCGAAAGCGCCCTGCCCTTTGAACTCGTTGCGCGCCAGCAGCCACGCGATCAGCAGGCCCAGCGTCGCGGTGATCGGTGCCGAGATCGCGGCCAGCTTCACCGTGGTGATGAGCGAGTTCCACGCGGTGCCGGCCCACACCAGACCGAACTGTCCCCACTCCAGCGAGAACGCCGTCTTGAAGTGGTTCAGCGTGAGCGTGTAGTCGCGACCCCAGGTCTGGACGAAGCCGCCCGCGAAGGCGAAGAGATAGACCACCAGCGTGAACACAATCCACGGGAACGCGATCGAATAGATGGTACGGCGCACGCCGTCGGGCAGCGGCATCGGAATGCCGGCGTCGCCCTTGCCGCTCACGGTCGTGTAGTTCTTCTTGCCGAGCACGCCGCGCTGCAATGCGAACACACCGAGCGCGAAGAAGGTGAGGATCCACGCGAGCGAGGCCGCACGGCCCGGATCGTTCTGGGCGCCGACGATCGCGAAGAAGATGTCGGTCGACAGCACGGAGTAGTCGCCGCCGACGACGATCGGATTGCCGAAGTCCGCGATGCTTTCGATGAAGCCGACGAGGAACGCGTTGGCCAGTCCGGGCTTGAGCAACGGCAGCGTCACGGTGAAAAACGTGCGACGGCGGTCGGCGCGCAGCATCAGCGCCGCTTCTTCCAGGCTCGGCGCGATGCCCTGCACCACGCCGCGCATGATCATGAAAGCGATCGGCGTGAACGCGAAGAGTTGCGCAATGACCAACCCCTTGAGCCCATAGAACCAGCGCGACGGCTCGACGCCGAACAGGCTTTCCAGCACCTGGTTCACCACACCCGCGCGGCCGAACAGCAGGATCAGCCCGAGCCCGACCACGAAAGGCGGCGTGATGATCGGCAACAGCGCCAGCACGCGCAGCGGCCCTTGCCAGCGCTTGTGGCCGCGCTCGGCCATCAACGCCATCAAGGTGCCGAGAAAAGTGGTGCCCGCCGCCACGATGAGAGCGAGCGCGAGCGTGTTCCAGGCAACCCCGCAACGCACGCCGCCCACCACGCAGCTCAGGCCCCAGATGCGCTCGGTGAAAACGCGCGTGACGAAAGCCGACAACGACCATTGCCCCTCTTCAGTGAGGAACGCGCCGGCCAGTGCCTTGCTCACCGGGTAGGCGATGAACAGCGCCATCAGCACGCCGCAGCCGATGACCGCACCGGAAACGAAGAGATCTCCCTTGAAGAAACCGAGCCGGGCCAGCCCGAAGGCCGCCAGCAGGATCAGCGCGACCAACACGACGAAGCCGCCGGCGCCGATGCCGAACTGGTTGATCGCCAGTTCGCCGAACGTGGTGTTGAAGAAGGCGCTGCTCCAGCCGCGCGCACCGATCAGGAAGCCGCTGACCGCCAGCCCGGCCGCGCCGACCAGCCCGCCCGCCAACAACCAGCGCCCTTGTGCGCGGCCCGCCGGCAGCGCGGCGCCGATGGCGCAGAGCGCCAACCCTGCCACGCCGAGGAAGAGCCAGTCGCGCCCTTGCATCGCGGCCTGCAGCACGCCGTTGGCAGCCTCGCCGCTGGCGAACACCCGCGGCAGTGCTTCATACCAACTCGTGTCCTGAATCGCGTACCAGGGCAGGACCAGATAACCCAGCAATCCGGCCGCGAGACAGAACCAGATCGCGGCGTTGGGACGGCGGTTCACCGGTCAGCGCGGCAGCGAATTGACTTCTTTTTCCCAACGCGCAATCAGGCGCCGGCGCTCCGAGCTCTCGCCGTACTTCTTGTAGTCGTAATTGATGAGCTTGATCTTCTTGAAATCGGGCACGTTGGCATCGACCACCGTGGCCTTGTTCGACGGCAGCTGATACTGCTTGGACGCCGCGCCGAAGGCCTGCGCAGCAGGCGTCAACGCCCACTCGTAGAACTTCTTGGCCTGATCGAGGTTGCGCGCGCCCTTGATGATGCTCATCGAGCCGATCTCGGCGCCGGTGCCTTCGGCCGGCGTCACGGTCTCGACCGGAAAGCCCTGCATCTTTTCCTGCGGCGCGTCGTGCACGAAGCTGATCGACACCGCCGTTTCGCCGCGCGCCACCGCCTTGATCGGGCCGGTGCCCGACCGGGTGTATTGGCCGACGTTCTTGTGCAGGCCCTTGAGGTAGTCGAAGGCCTTGTCTTCGCCCATGAGTTGCACGAGCGTGGCAATCATCGTGTAGGCCGTGCCGCTCGAAGCGGGGTTCGCCACCTGGATGTCGCCCTTGTATTCGGGCTTCAGCAGGTCGGCCCAGGTCATGGGCACGGCCAGCTTTTTCTTCTTGAGCAGCTCGGTGTTGTAGCCGAAGCCGAGCGGCCCCGAGTAGATGCCGACCGTTTTGTAGCCGGACTGCTGCGCCTGCTGTTGCGCCCACGGATAAAGCTGCGGCAAGGACGGCGACTTGTATTCGAGCGTGAGGCCGGACTCGGCCGCCTGAAGGTGGGGGTCGCCGGTGCCACCGAACCACACGTCGGTCTTCGGGTTCTCCTTTTCGGCGACCAGCTGCGCCAGCGCCTCGCCGGAGCCCTTGAGCGCGAGGTTGATCTTGACGCCCGTCGTGCGCGCATAGACCGTGGCGATCATGTTGCACCAGTCGGCCTGGACCGAGCAGATCACGTTGACCTGTTGTGCCGATGCGGCTGCCGACAGACCCATCAGCGCCGCAGCGCACAAAAATTTCTTCATACAACCTCGAGCTTCAAAAAAACGAAATGGCCCCTCAGGCCGCTCGCGAGCATACCGCCGCTGGCACGGTTCAAGCATCGGTGCAACTACCATTAAAGTGGCAGCTGATTCGGCACTTCCCACCACACGGATTTCCCTCCCATGAGCTTCGATCTCGTTCTGTTCGGCGGCACCGGCGACCTCGCCTGGCGCAAGCTGATGCCCGCGCTGTTCCAGGCGTTCCGCCACGGCAGTCTGCCGCCGGGCGGTCGCATCATCGGTGTCGCGCGCGACGATCATTCGGACGATCAGTACCGCGAGCTGATCTCGTCGCGCTTCAAGGCCGTGGAAGGCGCCAAGCGGCCGAGCGAAGAAGAATTCAAGGAATTCGCGTCGATGCTGTACTACCTGCGGCTCGACCTGTCCAAGCCAGCCGACTACGGGCGGCTGGCCGACATGCTCAAGTCACGCAACGCCGACACCGTCGTGATGTACGTCGCCACCGCGCCGGCGCTCTTCACGCAAACGGTCGAGCAGATCGCGGCGGCCGGGCTCAACGGGCCGAACACGCGCGTCGTGCTCGAAAAGCCGCTGGGCCACGACCTGGAATCGAACCGCGCCATCAACGCGGCGGTCGGCAAGGTGCTCAACGAGAACCAGGTCTTTCGCATCGACCACTACCTCGGCAAGCCGTCGGTGCAAAACCTGTTCGCGCTGCGCTTCGGCAACTCGCTGTTTGAGCCGATCTGGCGCCGCGAGCACATCGCCAACATCCAGATCACGATCGCCGAAGACCTGGGCGTCGAGAAGCGCGGCGCGTTCTACGACCAGACCGGCGCACTGCGCGACATGGTGCAGAACCACGCGCTGCAGCTGGTGTGCGCGATCGGCATGGAGCCGCCGATCAACGCGCACGCCGACGCGATCCGCGACGAGAAGCTGAAAGTGCTGCGCTCCTTGAAGCGCTGGACGCCGGAGACACTCGGCCTGCACGCGGTGCGCGGCCAGTACACCGCCGGCACGGCCTACGGCGAACGCGTGCCGGGCTACAAGGAAGAGACCGGCGTGCCGCCCGACAGCCGCACCGAAACCTTCGTCGCGCTGCGCACCGAGATCGAAAACTGGCGCTGGGCCGGCGTGCCGATCTACATCCGTACCGGCAAACGGCTGGGTTCGCGCGATGCGCGCATCGAGATGAACTTCCGCCCGGCACCGCATGCGATCTTCCGCACGCCCACCGGCGTGGCGAACAAGCTGGTGATCAACCTGCAACCGAAGGACGGGCTCGAACTGCACCTGCTCGCGCAGGCACAAGACCAGCGCGTGACCACCAAGGGGGGCGTGCGCAGCGGCATGGTGCCGCTGGCGCCGGTGCAACTCGACCTGGATTTCGACAAGCGCTTCGGCACCGAACGCGTCGGTGCCTACGAGCGCCTGCTGCTCGACGTGATCGACGGCCGTCTCAACCTGTTCGTGCGCAGCGACGAGCAGGAAGAAGCCTGGCGCTGGGTCGAGCCGCTGATCGACAGCTGGGGCGCCGACGGCGGTCCGCGTCCTTACGCAGCCGGCACCTGGGGCCCGAGCGCGTCGAGCGCGATGATCGCGCGTGACGGCTTCTCCTGGAGTGAAGAACAGTAGCGCCTGGATCCGGCCTAGATACGGCCTTCTTCGACCGCGTGGCAGGCGACCTGGGCATCGTCGAAGGTCTGCAACTTCGGCCGTTCCGCCGAGCAGCGCGCGTTGGCGTGCGGGCAGCGTGGGTGAAACGCGCAGCCGGTCGGCGGCGCCAGCGGATTCGGCACCTCGCCCTGAACCGGCGTGCGGTCGCGGCCCGTGGCGTGCATCTGCGGGATCGCGTCGAGCAGCATGCGCGTGTAGGGATGGCGCGGCGTCGCAAACAGCGTGCGCTTGGGCGCGACTTCGACCAGCCGGCCGAGGTACATCACGCCGACGTGGTCGCTCACGTGCTGCACCACCGCGAGGTTGTGCGAAATGAAGAGATAGGTCAGCCCGCGCTCGCGCTGCAGGTCTTTCATGATGTTGAGCACCTGCGCCTGCACGCTCACGTCGAGCGCCGAGGTCGGCTCGTCGCACACCAGGAAATCGGGCGAGGTGGCCAAAGCGCGCGCAATCGAAATGCGCTGGCGCTGTCCGCCCGAGAACTGGTGCGGGTACTTCACGCCGTCGAGCGGGTTGAGGCCGACCGAGCGCAGCAGCTCGCCCACACGCTCCTTGAGCGCACCCTTCTCGGTCACGATGCCGTGCTCGCGCAGCGGCTCGCCGACGATCGACTCCACGGTCCAGCGCGGGTTCAGGCTGGCATACGGATCCTGAAAGATCATCTGGATGCGCTGGCGCAGCGCGCGACCTTGGGTCGAAGCGAAGGTGGCATGCACATCCTCGCCATCGAAGCGCACGCTGCCGCGGCTCGGGCCGTACAGGCCGACCATCAAGCGCGCGACGGTGCTCTTGCCGCAGCCCGATTCGCCGACCAGCGCCATCGTCTGGCCGCGCGGAATCGAAAAGCTCACGCCATCGACCGCATGCAGCAGCAGGCGCGGCTTGCGCTCGATGACGCGGTTGAGCCACGGCGCCGACACGTCGAAGGTGCGGGCCAGGTCGTCGACCTGCACCAGCGCACCGGTAGACAGTTGCGCGCTCATGCGACGAGCTCCTTCGCATGCTGCATGTCGTGCAGCCAGCAGGCGGCTTGCGTCGCACCGGCTTCGATGAGTTCGGGTCGCTCCTGCGTGCAGCGGTCGAAGGCGCGCGGGCAGCGTGGGTGGTAGGCGCACCCCGTCGGGATCGCATTGAGGCGGGGCATGGCACCATCGATCTGGTTCAGGCGATCGCGTTCGATCGCCATGTCGGGAATGGAAGCC
Source organism: Variovorax sp. PAMC 28711 (assembly GCF_001577265.1). Taxonomy (NCBI): domain Bacteria; kingdom Pseudomonadati; phylum Pseudomonadota; class Betaproteobacteria; order Burkholderiales; family Comamonadaceae; genus Variovorax; species Variovorax sp. PAMC 28711. Next base: position 1,156,827 of record NZ_CP014517.1, read on the forward strand.
ATGAGGCCGGCGGTGTAGGGATGCGCAGGCGCATGGATCACTTCGTGCACCGGGCCGATCTCGACGATGCGGCCGGCGTACATCACGGCGACGCGATCGCAGGTTTCGGCGATCACGCCCATGTCGTGCGTGATGAGCATCACCGCAGCGCCGCGCTCCCTGCACAGGCGCTTGAGCAACTGAATGATCTGCGCCTGGATCGACACGTCGAGCGCGGTGGTCGGCTCGTCGGCGACGATCAGCGTCGGCTCGGCGGCCAGCGCCAGTGCGATGACCACCCGCTGCCGCATGCCGCCGGAGAACTGGTGCGGGTAGTGGTCGATGCGCTGAGCAGCGCCCGGAATGCCGGTGTCTTCGAGCAGCGAGATCGCACGACGCCGCGCCTCGGCCTCGTTGACCGGCAGGTGCGCGCGGATGGTCTCGGTGATCTGCCGGCCCACGGTGTAGAGCGGGTTCAGCGAAGTCAGCGGGTCCTGAAAGATGGCACCGATGCGCTTGCCGCGGATGTGCCGCATCTGCTGGTGGTTGAGCTGATCGATGCGCTGGCCTTCGAGCATGATCTGGCCGCTCGCGACGCGGCCCGGCGGCTCGAGCAGGCCGATGATCGATGCGCCGGTCAGCGACTTGCCCGCGCCGGACTCACCGACCACGCCGAGGATTTCCCCGGGTGCGATGTCGAAGGAAATGTCGTCGATCGCGCGCAAGGTGCCGCGTCGGCCGGGAAATTCCACCACGAGGTGCTGGACGTCGAGAAGCTTCGGGTTGGCGCTCATTGCAGCCTCGGGTTGAGCGCATCGCGCAACCAGTCGCCCAGCATGTTCACGCTCAGCACGATGAGCACGAGCGCGCCGCCGGGAAACACCGACAGCCACCACTCGCCCGAGAACAGGAACTGGTTGCCGCTGCTGATGAGCGTGCCGAGCGACGGGGATGTCGGCGGCACGCCGACGCCGAGGAACGACAGCGTCGCCTCGGTGATGATCGCCGTCGCGACCTGGATGGTGGCGAGCACGAACACCGGCCCCATCACGTTGGGCAGCACGTGACGCGCCATGATGCGCAGCGGTGGCACGCCGGTCACGCGCGCGGCCTGCACGTATTCCTTGTTGCGCTCGACCATCGTGGAGCCGCGCACGGTGCGCGCGTAGTCGACCCACTTGGTGAGCGAGATGGCGAGGATGAGCACGCCGAATGCCACGGTGTTCTGCGCATTCGGAAAGAGTGCGCGCCCCACGCCGGCAATCAACAGCGCCACCAGGATCGTCGGGAACGACAGCATCACGTCGCACAGCCGCATGAGGAAGCTGTCGATCCAGCCGCCGCGGAATCCGGCGAGCAAACCGAGCGCCACGCCCGCGACCATCGAAACGATCACCGACGCGATGCCCACCACCAGCGAGATGCGGGCGCCGTACATCAACGTCGAAAGGATGTCGCGGCCCTGGTCGTCGGTGCCCAGCAGGAAGTTGCGCGAACCGCCGTCGATCCAGGCCGGCGGCAATGCCGCATCCTCGCTTCGCAGGGTGGCGAGGTTGTAGGGATCGTGCGGCGCGATCCATCCGGCGAAGACGGCGCAGAAGACACAGACGAACGCGATCAACGCCGCCGTGATGGCGACGGGTGAATGGCGAAAGCTGTAGCCGACGTCGCTGTCGTACCAGCGAGCGAGAGTTTTTTTCATCGTGTGGGGGTTCGCAGGGGCCCATGCCCCGTCAACGTGTTTACTTCTTAATGCTCATCCACTTGAAGTACATGAAGTTGTCGGCGAGTTGTGCGAGTTCGACCTTCTTGCTGACGCCCCAGGCCAGCGATTGCTGGTGCAGCGGCAGATGGCCCACGTCTTCTGCATGCAGTGCAAAAGCCTGCTTGATGAGTTCGTTGCGCTTGGTCTTGTCGGTCTCGGCCTGGATCTGGTTGGTCAGGGCGTCCAGCTTCGGATTGCAATAGGCGCCGAGGTTGAACTGGCCCGTGCCCTTGTCGTCCGGGCAAGCAGTGAGCGAGCTCAGCGCGTTGTGCGCGTCGTACGTGGTGGGCGTCCAGCCGAGCAGGTAGAAGCTGGTGTCGCGGCGCAGGACCTTGGGGAAGTAGGTGCCTTTGGTCTCGGTCGCGAGGTTGATCTTCACGCCGATCTTCGCGAGGCTGGAAGCCACGCTCTGGCAGATCTGACCGTCGTTCACGTAACGGTCGTTCGGGCAGTTCATCGTCACTTCGAAGCCGTTGGGGTAACCGGCTTCGGTCAAGAGCTTCTTGGCCGCTTCGACGTCGTAGGGCAAGCGCTTGTCCTGTGCTTCGGTCCAGCCATTGATGCCCGGGCCGACCAGCAGCGCGGTCGGGCGCGATGCGCCGCGCATCACGGTGCGCTGGATGCCGGCGATGTCGATCGCCTGGTAGAACGCCTGGCGAACGCGCTTGTCCTTGAACGGGTTCTTGCCCTTCACGCTGGAATACAGCAGCTCGTCGCGCTTCTGGTCCATGCCCAGGAAGATGGTGCGCAGTTCGGGGCCGGTGATCACGCGCGCCGTCGGGCTCGCGTTGATGCGGGCGATGTCCTGCACGGGCACGGGTTCCATCACATCGACTTCGCCGGACACCAGCGCCGCGACGCGCGTGGCCGGGTTGGCGATCGGCGTGAAGATCACTTCCTGCACGTTGCCTTCGATCTTGCCCCAGTAGGTGCCGTTGCGCGTGAACACGGTGCGCACGTTGGGCTGGCGCTCGCGCACGCGGAACGGACCGGTGCCGTTGGCCTTGAAAGATGCGGTGTTCTCGATGCCCTTGCGGCGATCGACGGGCTTGGTCGCGCCGTTCTCTTCGCACCACTTCTTGCTCATGATCATGGTGAGCGAGATGACGTCCGGCAGGATCGGGAACGGCCCAGCCGTTTCGATGTCCACGGCGAAATCACCGGCCTTGCGCACTTCCTTGACCGAGCTGATGGTCGACTGCATGTCGGAGCCTTCGCCCTTGGCGCGCTGGAAACTGAAGACGACGTCGTCGGCCGTGAACGGCGTGCCGTCGTGGAATTGAACGCCCTTGCGCAATTCGAAGCGCCAGACCGTCGGCGACGTCTGCTTCCAGCTGGTGGCGAGCAAGGGCGCGAGGCTCAGGTCCTTGTTGCGACCGACGAGCGTTTCATACACGTTGGCATCGACGCTCAGCTGAAGCGATTCGTTCAGCGAGTGCGGGTCGAGCGACAGTGCATCGCCCTGGTTGGCAATACGGATGGTCTGCGCGCCTGCCATCAAACTGGTCGCTGCCAGCGCGACGAAAACGGACGCTGCGAGCACATTTCGCTTGAAACTCATGGGGAAAACTCCTCGGGGTGTGGGGACAGGGTGAATCGGTAAGGCGGCGATCATGCCGCCATTTGGTGCACGCCGGGCTTGGCGCTTTCCTTGATGGACGACGGCGCAGAACGCGCGGCGCCTTGCAATGGCATGCCCTGCTCGATCAGGCCGGCATGGAGCGCGGCGCCGAGCGGCAGGATCTCGTCGTTGAAGTCGTACCGGCTGTTGTGCAGGAAGGCGCCGCCTCTGGCGTCCTGACCGATGCGCAAATACGCGCCGGGCTTCTTCTGCAGCATGAAGGAGAAGTCTTCGGCGCCCATGCTCGGCTCCATGTGGCGCTCGACGTTTTCGGTGCCGACGAGGCTCTGCGCCACGTCGCCCGCGAAGCGCGCTTCGGCAGCGGTGTTGAGGGTGGCCGGGTAGATGCGCTCGAAGGTGACGGTCGCGCTGGCGCCGAATCCGGCCGCGATGGACGAACACAGTTCGGTCAGGCGCTTCTCGATCTGCATCTGCACCGCGGCACTGAACGTGCGCACCGTGCCCACGAGCACGGCCTTGCCGGGTACGACGCTCATCGCGCCGAGGTCGCCGGCCTGGACCGCGCAGATGCTGACGACGGCCGCGTCGATGGGGCGAACGTTGCGCGACACAATGCTCTGGACCGCCGTGATGATGTGCGCCGAGACCAGCACCGGGTCGACCGTGAGGTACGCGTGCGCGCCGTGGCCGCCTTTGCCAATAACCTCGATCGTGATGCGATCGGCCGCCGCCATCATGGCGCCGCTGTTGAGGCCGATGGTGCCGACCGGCATGGCCGGCCAGTTGTGCATCGCATAGACCGACTGCACGGGAAAGCGGTCGAACAGGCCGTCTTCGATCATCACGCGGGCGCCGGCGTAGCCTTCTTCGCCGGGTTGGAAGATCAACACCGCCGTGCCATCGAAGTTGCGCGTTTCGGCCAGGTAGCGCGCCGCGCCGACCAGCATCGCGGTATGGCCGTCGTGCCCGCAGCCGTGCATGAGTCCTGACTTGGCAGAGCGCCATGCGAAGTCGTTGTCTTCGTTCATGGGCAGTGCGTCCATGTCGGCGCGCAAGCCGATCATTCGGCCGCTGGCGGTCGACCGGCCGCGGATCACCGCGACCAAGCCGGTCTTGCCGATGCCGGTGTGCACTTCATCGACGCCGCAGGCCTTGAGTGCCTCGTGCACGCGGGCGCCGGTGTAGACCTCCTCGAATCCCAGTTCGGGATGCACATGCAGGTCGCGCCGGAAGGCGGCGATCTCGGGATAGAACTTTGCGATGTGGGCGAATGCCCGCCCCGAGACCTGCAGCCGCGATGTCGACGTCGCCATCAATGCCCCCCGAGGGTCGACACGCGCAGCCGCGGGTCGACTGCGAAATACAGTAAATCGACGACCAGATTGATCGTCACGAAAATGAGCGCGATGAGACAAAGATAGGCGGCCATCACGGGAATGTCGGCGTACGTCACGGCCTGGATGAACAGCAGGCCCATGCCGGGCCACTGGAACACGGTCTCGGTGATGATCGCGAAGGCAATGAGCGAGCCGAGTTGCAAGCCCGTGATCGTGATCACAGGCACCATCGTGTTGCGCAGTGCGTGCCCAAAATGGATCGCGCGATCCGACAGGCCACGGGCACGCGCGAACTTGATGTAGTCGGTGCGCAGCACTTCGAGCATTTCAGAACGCACGAGTCGCATGATCAGCGTGAGCTGGAACACCGCGAGCGTGATGGCCGGAAGGATCAGATGACTCCAGCCGTCGCGGGTGAACAACCCGCTGGTCCACCACCCCAGGCTCACGACCTCGCCGCGACCGAAGCTGGGAAGCCAGCCGAGCCACACGGAAAAAACGAGGATCAGCAGAATGCCGATCAAAAAGGTCGGCAGCGACACGCCGAGCAAGGACAGCGCCATCAGCGCCTGACTGCCGAAGGTTCCGCGACGCAGGGCCGCATACACACCCATGGGCAGCCCGACAACGAGCGCCAGCACGGCGGCGACCAAAGACAGTTCCAGCGTGGCCGGGAGGCGTTCGGCAATGAGACGCGACACCTTCGCGCCCTGACGCAGGCTCAGCCCGAATTCGCCCTGCGCCGCATTGACGAGAAAGTGCCAGAACTGCACCGCAAAGGGTTTGTCGAAACCCAGGTCGATGCGCAACTGCCGGATCTGCTCCGGCTTGGCGTCCTGACCCAACAGGAACACGACGGGATCGCCAACGTACTGGAAGAGCAGGAACGCAACGAACGCCACAACGACCATGACGATCACGGCCTGGACCAAACGACGCAATACGAAAACGAACATCAGTGAGTATGTAGGGAACAGCGGAAGACTGAGCAAGCCCTGTGCCGAGCCGCCGTTCTGGCCAATAAAAAAAGCCACCCGACTTGCGTCGAGTGGCTTTTCGAGTCTTTCAACTTTGAACTGGCGAAGCCAGCATCAAATTAGAAAGCGTGACGGACACCGAAGTCGTAGCCGATCGAGGTCTTCGGGCGGTATGCGTAGCCATTTGCAGGTGCAGCAAAGCCAGCGTCGATGTTGCCCGAACCAGCAGTGTAAGCAGCGCCGTTCTTGTTCTTCACGTACGTGCCGGTAGCGTACAGGGCAGTGCGCTTGGACAGGTTGTACACGTAGCCGAGAGCGAACTGATCAGCCTTCGGGTCTTCGTAAGCAGGTGCGAAGAAAGTAGGAAACAGCAGGGGCTGCTGATCAACCTTGAGCTTGACGTGGCCGTACGAAGCGCGGATCAGGCCAGCGCCGATAGGTGCCGTCAAGCCGAGCTGGTAGCCTTCCATCTTGGTCGAAGGATTGAACGCAGGCGCATTGATGCTGCCGGTGTAGTCAACCTTGTTCTTGATGGTGCCGGCGATACCGTAGAGCTTCACGACGCCGAAGTCGTAGCTTGCGCCCACGTTCAGGTCTTTAGCCTTGTTGTCGGTACCAGCCAGGTAGCTGGAGCTGTTGTTCTGCTCGCTGTAAGCGACAGCCACATCCAGCGGGCCGTTGGCGTAGCCGAAGCGACCGCCGACATAACGGCCACCACGGCTGTTGTTGTTCACTGCGCCTTGCAGGCCGTCGTTGGCCTTCAGTTGTTCGCTGAAAGCGTACTGGACTTGACCGTAGAAGCCACCCAGGTTCGGCGGCAGGAAGTAGCCAACCGTGTTACCGGCGCGAACGTTCGACGTTTCCAGGCCCGAAGCCTTCTGGATCAGCGAGGTGCCCGAACCGTTGGTGCCGAACGGGTCGAACACGGTCAGGTTCCAGAACGTTGGCTTGTAATCACGGCCGAGGCGAATTTCACCGAAGCCACCCGACAGGCTCACCGTCGAGCGACGATTGAACTGACCGGTCGTTGCGTTGCTGAATGCCGTGGAGCCGCCCGATGCGCCTTCGTCATTGGCCAGTGCGCCTTCCAGCCAGAAGCCGGCAGCCAAACCGCCGCCCAGGTCTTCCGTACCACGGAAGCCGATGCGGCTGGAGTTGTAGGCCGAGTTGTTCAAGCCGGTCTTGCTCGTCTTGGCCGAGCCAGGCACGCCGTAGAGGGCAAAAGGGTTGTTGATAAGGGCGAGTGGGTTGGCAACAACCAGGTCGGCCTTGTTCGACACGCCGCTGATCGAAGCATCAACCACGCCGAACAGGGTGACGGACGATTGAGCCGAGGCGACGCTAGCGACAGCCAGTGCAGCCAGAGCAATTAGGGATTTTTTCATTGCAAGTTTCTCCAAGGTTAAACATAGGGCTCCGGCGCGAAGGGCTCACTGTGCTCGTGCACTTTTGTGTTCCCACCGGACCCCGGGCCAACCTCCTTTTGGGAAGTTGTTGCTATTGCACCAGAGGCATCGCGGCAGGGCAAAACAAATCGCCCGAAAAATCGGGTGTCCGGGGGCTTTCGTTGCACAGGTGCAACAAAGGCCGCGAGTGCGCCGAACGTCACAATATGTAAGGAAACCCGCTCCAGCCGCGGGGGGCGCGCAATACGTTCCAATCTCGCCATGAGTGCCCATTCAGACGTTTTGCTGGCGGCCGCCGATTCGGCGCTGCGTACCTTGTTCTCCCCTGCCCGCGCGACGCGCGCCATGCCCGCGGCCGAATCAGCGCCTTCTGCTCTGGCCGAGGCCGATCGCAGGGAGGCCGGGGCGTTGATGCGCGTCAACCATGTGGGCGAGGTATGCGCCCAGGCGCTCTACACAGCCCAGGCGGCTGTCACGCGCGATCCGAACCTTCGGGCGCATTTCGCCGAAGCGGCACGCGAAGAAACCGATCATCTGGCGTGGACGCAACAGCGCCTCGATGCGCTGGGCGCCCGGCCATCGCTCCTCAATCCGATTTGGTATGCGGGGGCGTTCGGCCTGGGATTGGTGGCAGGCCGGCTGGGCGATCGCTGGAGCCTGGGTTTCGTCGCCGAAACCGAAAAGCAGGTCGAAGCGCATCTGGACGGCCACCTGGACCGGCTGCCTGCCGGCGATACCGCCTCACGTGCGGTGATCGAACAAATGAAAGTCGATGAAGCGCGTCACGCGGCGCAGGCATGGAGCGCGGGTGCCAGGGAGTTGCCTCGGCCGGTCAAGGGCTTGATGCGGCTGGCGTCCCGCGTGATGACCACGGTCGCCCATCGCATCTGAGCCGCCCTGCGCTCAGAGATGGATCAGCTCGAAGCTGGTCGTGACCACGGCAGTCTTCGCCAACATGATCGTGGCGGAACAGTAGGTCTCGTGGCTGAGCGCAATGGCACGCTCGACCGCAGCTTCCGGAATGTTCTTGCCGGCCACCGTGAAATGAAGGTGGATTTTCGTGAACACCTTCGGGTCTTTTTCAGCCCTTTCGCTGGTCAGCTTGACGCTGCAGCGTTCGACCTGGTGACGCCCGCGCTTCAGGATCAGCACCACGTCGTAAGCCGTGCAGCCACCCGTCCCGGCGAGCACCGTTTCCATGGGCCGCGGCGCCAGATTGCGCCCACCGTTTTCCGGTTTGGCGGCGTCAGGCGCGCCGTCCATCGTGATCACATGGCCGCTGCCGGTTTCGGCGATAAAACCCATCGGCGATTCGGCGCCAACGCCGCCGGTCCAACTGACTGTGCATTCCATTTTTTTGCAGCCTTTAGTGCGCCTGGCAGCGGGGAAAAATCACGCCTCAAGCGCTTTGTGTGGGAAAAGCATCGCTGCTTGTTGCATTGCAGCAAACAGCCGATATACTTTATTTCATCGCACCTCAACGGGTGCACCGGTTGTCTCCTCCACCCTTCCAATTGGTGGATTTAGCCCCGAGTCGCAAGACTCGGGGCTTTTTTCTTGGGCAACTGCGGCGCCTATGATCGCGGCCCTATGTCTTCGCCCCTCACGCCTGCCGATTACCTGAAAAAGATCCTGACCGCGCGCGTCTACGACGTCGCGGTCGAATCGGCGCTCGAGCCGGCAACCGCGCTCAGCGCCCGCATCGGCAACACCGTGCTTCTCAAGCGCGAAGACCAGCAACCCGTGTTCAGCTTCAAGCTGCGCGGCGCGTACAACAAGATGGCGCAATTGACGCCCGAACAGCTGGCAGTCGGCGTGATCTGCGCGTCCGCCGGCAACCACGCGCAGGGCGTGGCGTTGAGCGCCCGCAAGCTGGGCGCCCGCGCCGTCGTGGTGATGCCCCTGACGACACCGCAGTTGAAGATCGACGCCGTGCGCGCGCTCGGCGGCGAAGTGCATCTGCACGGTGACAGCTATTCGGACGCCCACGTCTACGCGCTCGCGCAGCAGAAGCTGCACGGCATGACCTTCGTGCACCCGTTCGACGACCCGGACGTGATCGCCGGCCAGGGCACGGTCGCGATGGAAATATTGCGCCAGCACCAGGGTCCGCTCGATGCCGTGTTCGTCGCCATCGGCGGCGGTGGGCTCATCTCGGGCGTGGCCAACTACATCAAGGCCGTGCGTCCCGAGATCAAGGTGATCGGCGTTCAGATGAACGACTCCGACGCGATGATGCAATCGGTGGCGGCGAAGCAGCGGATCACGCTGCCCGACGTCGGCCTCTTTTCCGATGGCACGGCCGTCAAGCTGGTCGGCGAGGAAACCTTCCGCATCGCCAGCAACCTGGTCGACGAATTCATCACGGTCGACACCGATGCCGTGTGCGCCGGCATCAAGGATGTCTTCATCGACACCCGCAGCATCGTCGAGCCGGCCGGCGCGCTGGCGGTTGCCGCCATCAAGCAGTACGTGGACAAGCACCGCACGCGCGGCGAAACGTACGCGGCCATCCTGTGTGGCGCCAACATGAATTTCGATCGCCTGCGCTTCGTGGCCGAGCGTGCCGAAGTGGGTGAGGAGCGCGAAGCCCTCTTCGCCGTCACGATTCCCGAAGAGCGGGGCAGCTTTCGCCGCTTTTGCGAACTGGTCGGCGAACTACCGGGTGCGTCGCGCAACGTGACCGAGTTCAACTACCGCATCAGCGATTCGAAGTCGGCCCATGTGTTCGTCGGCCTCACGACGTCGACGCGCGGCGAGTCGAAGACGATCGCCGACACCTTCGTCGCGCACCGCTTCGCCACGATCGACCTCACGCACGACGAGCTGGCCAAGGAGCACATCCGCCACATGGTCGGTGGCCATACCGGGCTGGCGCAGGAAGAGCGTCTGTTGCGCTTCGTGTTCCCCGAGCGGCCGGGCGCGCTGCTCAAGTTCCTGAGCCTGCTGCGTCCGAACTGGAACATCAGCCTCTTTCACTACCGCAACCAGGGGGCCGACTACGGTCGCATCCTGGTCGGCCTGCAGGTGCCTGCGGCCGACAACGCGGTGTTCAACGAATTTCTGGAAACGCTCGGCTACCCGTACGTCGAAGAGACGAACAACCCGGTCTACAAGTTGTTCCTGCAGGCCTGATCAGGGCGCGCGCGGGGGGCCGGGAAGGGCCAGCGGGCGTGTCGGCAGCTGCAGCGTGAACGCCGGCGCCGAGCCGGCACTCGCGCCGAGGGTCGCGGCGCGCGTGGTCACCGACTGCAGCACGAAGTCATCGCTCAATTTGGCGCCGACACGAAACGGACGCGCCGCCTTTCCGTCGACCGCGATCAGCGCAGCGCCTTGCTGGTCGCTATCGGCGACCACCCCGAGCAGCACGAAGCGACTCGAAGCCTCGGGCGCGACCTTGGCTACCGTTTCGGCCGGCGTGCCGCCGAAGAAGCGCGACAGCACCACCGGATCGGGCGGGGCCGCCGGCGCGACGGTCACGGCGGGCGGCGCCAGCGAATCGGACGGCGACGAAAGCCGCAGGCCCCAGAACACCACACTGGCCGCCGCCAACGCCCACAACACCACGGTAGAAGCGGCAGCGGGCCAGCGTGCGGGAGCGTAAGGAAGTGCCATGGGGCCGCATTATCATCGGCCGATGATCCTCGCGCCCCGCCCGTCCCGTTCCTCCGCTCGCTCGCTGCGCCGCGGCTTCACGCTCATCGAGTTGATGGTGGTGCTGGTCATCATCGGCGTGTTGGCGGCGCTGATCGTGCCCAACGTGATTGGCCGTGCCGACGATGCCCGGGTGACAGCAGCCCGCACCGATGTCAACAACCTGATGCAGGCATTGAAGCTCTACCGCCTCGACAACCAGCGCTACCCGACCGGCGAGCAGGGCCTGCAGGCACTGCTCGCGAGGCCGACGTCCGGCCCCGCTGCGCCGAACTGGAAGCCCTATGTCGAGAAATTGCCGATGGACCCATGGGGCCATGCGTACCAGTACATGAACCCCGGCATCAAGGGCGAGATCGATGTGTTCTCGCTGGGTGCCGACGGTCAACCGGGTGGCGAGGGCAACAATGCGGATGTCGGCAGCTGGCAATAGAGGCTTCACGCTGCTGGAGCTGATCGTGGTGATCGCGATCGTCGCGCTGGCCACGGCCGGCGTCGGCCTCGCACTGCGCGACTCCGGGCAAGCCTCGCTCGACCGCGAAGCCGAACGGCTCGCCGCCCTCCTCGAATCGGCGCGCGCCCAGTCGCGCGCCAGCGGCATCGCGGTGCGTTTTCGCACCACGCCACAAGGGCCCGAATCGTTCGTGTTCGATGGCCTGCCGCCCGGCTCGCTGCCCGGCGCCTGGCTCAGCGGAGGAATGAGCGCACAGCCGATCGCGCCCGATGGCCGGGCCGCCGTGGCGCTGCTGCTGGGGCCGGACCCGATCATCGCCGCGCAGCAACTGTTGCTGACGGCTGAAGGTCCGCCGGCACGCACGCTGCGCATCGCGACCGACGGGTTGCGGCCGTTCGCGGTCGTCGCGCCGTGAAACCATTTCGCGCGCGCCGCGCCGCCGGCTTCACGCTGATCGAGGTGCTCATCGCGCTCGGTATCGTGGCCATCGCGTTGGCAGCCGGCACGCAGGCCACGTCGTCGCTGACCCGCAACGCACAGCGGCAATCCGATGTGATGCTGGCGCAGATCTGCGCGGAAAACGAGCTCGTCAAGGCACGGCTGGCCCGCGTGATGCCGGCGGTCGGCGAATCGGGCCTGGTGTGCACGCAGGCCAACACGCCTTTTGGCGTCACGGTGTCGACCACGGCCACGCTCAACCCGAACTTCCGGCGCATTGACGTGCAGGTGCGCGACGGCACCGAAGCCACGGTGCTGCGCATTTCCACCGTGGTGGGACGCTACTGATGCGCCGCGCCGCTTGCCCGCGCGGCTTCACGCTCATCGAACTGATGGTCGCGATCGCGGTGATGGCGCTGCTCGCGCTCATCAGCTGGCGCGGCCTCGACGGCATGAGCCGCGCGCAGACGCAGAACCGCGAACGCGGCGACGCGGTGCTCACGCTGCAAACCACGCTGTCGCAATGGACCGCGGACCTCGACGCGACGATTGCACTGGCCCAGACGCAGGCGATCGATTGGGATGGCCGCGTGCTGCGCCTGACGCGCCGCGGCCCCGACCTGACGCAGCCCGTCGTCTACGTGGTGGCCTGGACGCTGCGCCCCGGGGCCGATGGGCAGCTGCGCTGGTATCGCTGGCAATCGGCACCCTTCGTTTCGCGCGGAGAGTGGCGGCAGGCATGGGATCGCGCCACATCGTGGGCGCAAGACGGCGGCAGCGACGCGCGCGGCGCCGACACGCCGCTGATGCCGCTACAGGGCTGGCAGCTCGCCTACTTTCGCGACAACGGCTGGGGCCCCGCCGTCAGCGCCGAATCGCTCGGCGCCGACACGGCGATGCCCGACGGCGTGCGGCTGGTGCTCGATCTGCCACCCGGGCAGGCGCTCGCCGGACTGCTCACGCGCGACTGGATTCGCCCCACGGCGAACGTGCCGAAATCATGAGAGCCCGCTCTTTTCGTCGCCAGCGCGGCGCCGCCCTGCTGGCCGCCATGCTCATCGTTACGCTGGTGGCCACGTTCGCTGCCGCGGCCCTGTGGCAGCAGTGGCGCGCCGCCGAAGTGGAGGCCGCAGAACGGGGCCGCATGCAGTCGGCCTGGGTGTTGATCGGCGCCATCGACTGGTCGCGGCTCATCCTGCGCGAGGACGGACGTGCCGGCGGCCCCGACCATCTGGCTGAACCCTGGGCGATACCCCTCGAGGAAGCGCGCCTCTCCAGCTTTGTCGCTGCCGAGAAAAACGTGGCGAGCGATGCGCTCGAGGGGTTGCCCGATGCATTTCTGTCGGGCCGCATCGTCGATGCCCAGTCCAAGCTCAATGTCACAAATCTCATGTCCGGCGGAAAACCGGTCAAGACCGCCGTCGCCGCATTCACCAAGTTGTTCGAATTGCTCGGGCTGCCCGGGCAAGAGGTGGCAATCATGACAGCCAATCTCCAGCGCGCGTTGCCCGTGCAGGCCGTGACATCGCCGGCTGCTGCTGCCTCTGCGGGGGCTGGCGGGTTGAACACGCCGGTGGAGGCCGCGAGCACGGCCGCGGCAGCTGACGCGACCGGCCCCTTGCTCCCGCAGCAGACGACGCAGCTGGCCTGGCTCGGCCTGTCTTCCGCGACGATCTCGGCGATCGAACCCTATGTCACGATCCTGCCGGTCGGCACGCCGCTGAACCTGAACACGGCGAGTGCCGAGGCGATCTATGCCAGCGTGCCGGCATTGGACCTGGCCGGCGCCAAGCGCATCGTGGCGCAACGCACCCGCGGGCATTTCAAGGGCATCACCGACGCCAGCGCGCTTGTGCCTGACGCATCGAGCGGCTTCAACGACCTCCAGCACAGCATCAACACGCGCTTCTTCGAAGTTCATGGTCGGCTGCGGCTGGACCGCACCTGGGTCGAAGAACATTCGCTGCTGCGGCGGGACGGCCTGGACGTGCGCATCGTGTGGCGCAACCGTGGCGCAGGCGCCACGCCTTTGCCGCCCAAATCCTGAGGCCCGGCCTCACTGTCTTACTTATCAGTTAAAAAAGCCCGGAACGCCCGCCATCGTTGCCAGCACCGCTATCAATTGTGTAGCAACTGATTGCCGGCCCGCTCCTACAATGCTTCTCCTGTTTCAACCCGTCACTCCATGCCGTTGCTCGTCGTTGCCCCGCTACCGCCCGCCTCCGCTGGCAGCGACTACAGCTGGGCGGCCTGGACGACCGATGGCAGACGCCTGCGCCAGCAAGGGAGCGCCGTCCCGGCGCTGCTGCCGACCAGCCTGGAAGTGACCTTGTGCATTCCGGCGGCTGCGCTCTCGTGGCATCAGGTGACGCTGCCGCAAGGCAGCCTCGGCAGCGCGGTCCGGCTGCGCTCGGTGCTGAACGGCCTGCTCGAAGACCGGCTGCTCGATGAGCCCGAACTGCTGCATTTCGCACTGGAGCCCAGCGCGCGGGCAGGCACCCCCGTCTGGGTCGCGGCTTGCAACCGCATCTGGCTGCGCAGCGTGGCGCAGGCCATGGAGGGCGCAGGCCGACGCATCACCCGCATCGTTCCCGAGTTCACGCCCCAACCCGCAGGCTCGCCCCCGATGCTGGTCGCGACCGGCACGCCCGACACCGCGCAATTGACCGTTTGCGATGCGACCGGCGTCGCCGTGCTGCCGCTCACCAGCGCGAGCCTGGCGCTCATCGGCGGCCTGCCCGAGGGCGCGTCGGTCCTCGCCGAACCCGGCGTGGCCGCGCTGGCCGAAGCCCTCTTCAGCCCGCCGGTACCCATCGTCAAACCGGCAGCGCGCTGGCTTCAGGCGAGCCGTTCGCCATGGGATCTCGCGCAGTTCGATCTCGCTTCCACCGGTCGCGCCCGCGCCGGCAAGAAGTTCACCTCGATCGCGCAGTCGCTCTGGCGCGCGCCGCGCTGGCGGGCTGCCCGCTGGGGGGCGCTGGTGCTGGTGCTGGCGCAACTCGTCGGGCTCAACGCCTGGGCCTGGAAAGAGCGCAACGCACTCGAGGCCAAGCGCAACGCAGTGCGCGATGTGATGACACAAACATTCCCGTCGGTGCAGCCGGTGGTCGACGCACCGCTGCAGATGGCCCGCGAAGTCGCCGCGCTCCAGCAGGCGACCGGCGGCGTCACGAATGCCGATCTGGAGCCGATGCTCGGTGCGCTGGCGGCCAGCCTGCCGGCCGGGCGTTCGCCCAGCGCGGTCGACTACAGCGCGGGCCAGTTGCGGCTGCGCGGCCTCGGGATCCAGCCGTCTGACGAATCCGCGCTCGCCGCGACGCTTTCGGCGCGCGGTTACAGCGCACGCGTCGAAGGCGACCTGCTGCTGGTGCAGGCGGAGGCGACGCGATGAAAATTTTCAACGCCATCGAAGACCGCTGGCAGGCCTGGTGGCCCGAACTCGCGCCGCGCGAGCAGCGCATGGTCCTGATCGCGGCGCTGCTGGTCGGGGCTGCGCTGCTGTGGTGGGTCGCGCTGGCGCCTGCGCTGCGCACGCTCAATGCGGCGCCGGCCGAACACGCGAAGCTCGATGCGCAACTGCAGCAGATGACCGCGCTGCAAACCCAGGCCAGGGCATTGCAGTCGCAGCCGCGCGCAAGTCGCGACGACGCGTTGCGCGCCCTCGAAACCTCGGTGCGCCAAAGCTTCGGCGCCAATGCGCAGCTGCAGACCATCGGCGCCAACGAGGGCGTCAACGTCCAGATGCGGGCGGCACCCGCCGACGCGCTGGCGCAGTGGTTCAGCCAGGCGCGCAGCAATGCGCGCGCGGTGCCGCGCGAAGCGCACCTCACGCGATCGCAGAACGCCTCCGGCGCCGGCCCGACCGACGCAGCCAAGGTGCGCTGGGATGGCACGCTGGTCATGAATCTACCCACACGCTGATCGCGTATTCACCCTGTCCATTCCATGGCCCGACGCCCTCCCCCTCCCGATACCGCTGCCTTCGGCTGGCGCTGGGCGCTCGTCGGCGGCCTGTTGGGCGTGGTGCTCGCCACCGCCGTCTTCGCGCCGGCGCGCTGGCTTGCCAGCAGCCTGGCGCAGTGGAGCAACGGCCATCTGCAACTGGTCAATCCGCGCGGCACCGTCTGGAACGGCAGTGCTGGCCTGGTGCTGTCGAGCGGCGGCGGCGGTGCCGAATCCATCTCGCTGCCGGGCCATCTCGACTGGGCGCTGCGGCCGCGCTGGAACAGCGTCGCGGCGGCGCTGCGCATTCCGTGTTGCGCAACGCAACCCGTGCAGTTCACGGCGAGTCCGCGCGCCGGGGGTCTGCGTCTGGACTGGCAAGACAGCCAGTCGCGTTGGCCGGCGGCGTTGCTGGGCGGGTTCGGTGCGCCGTGGAACACCCTCAAGCCCGAAGGCGTGCTCGACCTGTCGACCCAGGCCTGGTCGATCGAATTCGACGGCCCGAAACTCGTGATGGCCGGGCGCGCCGCGCTCGATGCCACCGACATGTCATCGAGTCTGTCGACCTTGCGCCCCATGGGCAGCTACCGGCTCACACTCGACGGCGGCCCCGCGCCGACATTGCTGCTCACCACGCGCGAAGGCAGCCTGCAACTCAGCGGCAGCGGCCGCTGGAACGGCCGCGGCTTCCGCTTCGACGGTGAGGCCAGTGCGGCCCCGGGCCGCGAAGAAGCACTCTCGAATTTGTTGAACATCATCGGACGGCGCAACGGCGCGCGTTCGCTCATCACCCTGGGCTGACACCATGAAGCATTTGTCTTCGCACGGCGTTCGGATCGGTCTGGTTGCACTGGCAACGCAGATCCTGATCGCGACCTGCATTCCTTCCGCCTTCGCGCAAGACGCCGCCGCACCGCGCCGCGGCGAACCGATCACGCTCAATTTCAGCAACGCAGAGATCGAATCCGTCGCACGCACGATGGCCGTGATCACCGGGCGCGACGTGGTGGTCGATCCCCGCGTGAAGGGCACGATGAACCTGCAGACCGATCGCGCCATCGCGCCGGCCGCAGCCTTCAACCAGTTCGCTGCGGCGCTGCGTCTGCAGGGCTTCGCGGTGGTGCAGGCCGACGGCCTCTACAAGATCCTGCCCGAAGCCGATGCGAAGCTGCAAAGCAGTGCCGTGACCACGTCGACCAGCGCCACTGGCTCGCTGTCGGGCAACCAGATCGTCACGCAGGTGTTCAAGCTGAACTACGAATCGGCCAACAACCTGCTGCCGGTGCTGCGTCCGCTGATCGCACCGAACAACACGATCAACGTGAACCCCGGCAACAACTCGCTGGTCATCACCGACTACGCCGAAAACATGCGCCGCCTTGCGCGCATCGTGGCCTCGCTCGACGTGCCCAACGCGTCGGACATCGAGGTGATCCAGCTCAAGCATTCGGTCGCGACCGACATGGTGCCGCTGGTCAATCGGCTGCTCGAGGGCAGCGGCGCGAGCGGGACCGGCCCTGCCGGTACCGCGGATGCGTCCTACCGCACCACGCTGCTCGCCGAACCGCGCAGCAACGCGCTCATCTTGCGTGCTGCCAACCCGGCACGTGCCCAGCTGGTGCGCACGCTGGTCGACCGCCTCGACCGCGCGCCGGTCGAGGGCGGCAACGGCGCTTCCGGAAACATCTATGTCGTCTACCTGAAGAACTCCGACGCGGTGAAGCTCGCCGCGACGCTGCGTGCAGCGATGTCGAGCGAGGCCCGCGGCGGCAGCGCGGCAGGCGCGGCGTTCCCCAATTCGACGGGCACCCCGCCGGTGTCGCAGGTGCAGCCGGTCCAGAACGGGCTGGGCAACTCGGCGGCCAACACGCCGCTCAACAACGCCAACCAGCCCTCGACCGGCGGCCAGATCCAGGCCGATCCGTCGACCAACTCGCTGATCATCACGGCCGCAGAGCCGCAATACCGTCAGATTCGCGCCGTGATCGACAAGCTCGACAGCCGGCGCGCGCAGGTGATGATCGAAGCGCTCATCGTCGAGGTGAACGCCACCAAGGCCGCGAGCTTCGGCGTGCAGTGGCAAACCGCGCTGGGCAACAACGCGGTCGCCGGCACCAACTCATCGCTGAGCGGCGCGAACATCCTGGCCTTGACGCAGGCCATCGCTGCCAGGAATCCGGCTGGCATCCAGCTCGGCTCCGGCCTGAACCTCGGCATCGCCGGCAAGATCGGGGGGCAGTACATCCTCGGCGCGATCGCCAACTTCTTCAGCAACGACAACGACGCCAATGTGCTGTCGACCCCCAACCTGCTCACGCTGGACAACGAAGAAGCCAAGATCGTCATCGGCCAGAACGTGCCTTTTCCGACGGGGTCGTACGCGAGCACCAACGGCAACACGTCGTCGATCAATCCGTTCACCACGGTCGAGCGCAAAGACGTGGGCCTCACGCTGCGCGTGCGTCCGCAGATCAACGAGAACGGCACCGTGAAGATGGTCATCTTCCAGGAGATCTCGAATGTCGCCGCGGGCACGCTCACCGATCCGAACGGCCCGACCACCAACAAGCGTTCGCTCGAATCCAGCGTGCTGGTCGAAGACGGCGGGCTCGTGATGCTCGGCGGCCTGCTGTCGGACACCTATGGCACCGCCACCGACAAGGTGCCGCTCGCAGGCGACATCCCGATCCTCGGCAACCTGTTCAAGAGCGAGACGCGCTCGCGCGTCAAGAACAACCTCATGATGTTCTTGCGACCCGTCGTCATGCGCGATGGCGCCGCCACCGAATCGTTCGCCACCGGCCGTTACGACGAAATCCGTGCGATGCAGATTCGCACCCAGCCGAACACCGACAACGTCATGCTGCGCGGCGTGGATGCGGCGCCCGTGCTGCCCGAAGTTCCGACCCTCGGCGCCAGCACCCGCAGCGGCAACGCGGACGCCGGCAACCTCCGGATGGAGGGCACGCAACTCATTCCGCAACCCAACGCCACCTTCAACAATCGCGCTCCAGCGCCGCGCGTGGGCCTGCGCGGGGCCTTCCCACCCTCGGCCGATCCGTCGAGCGCGAAAGAGTTGCCCTAAGCGATGCGCTATCCCCTGCCCTACGCGTTCGCGCGCGGCCAGCAATTGCTGCTCGAAGAAGCGGACGACGGCCACTTCACTTTGTGGATGCCGCAGACGCCGCCGCGCAGCGCGGTCGGCGAGGTGATGCGCAAGTACACCGTCAAGTCGTTCGAGGCTCTGCCGCCGGCGCAGCTGGCGCAGCGCATCAGCGCGGCCTATGCACAGGGCGAGTCGAACGCCGCCGCCGTGGTGAGCGAGGTGCAGAGCGACGCCGACCTGACGCGGATGATGCAGGAGTTGCCCGCGGTCGAAGACTTGCTCGAGAGCGCCGGCGACGCACCGATCATCCGCATGCTGAACGCACTGCTCACGCAGGCCGCGCGGGACGGCGCCAGCGACATCCACATCGAACCGTACGAGCGGACCTCGTCGGTGCGCTTTCGCATTGACGGCACGCTGCGCGAAGTGGTGCAGCCCAACCGGGCGCTGCACGCCGCGTTGATCTCGCGGCTGAAGATCATGGCCGACCTCGACATCGCCGAGAAGCGGCTGCCGCAGGATGGCCGCATCAGCCTGCGCATCGGCACGCGCGCGGTCGACGTGCGGGTGTCGACGCTGCCGTCGGCGCACGGTGAACGCGCGGTGCTGCGGCTGCTCGACAAGACCGAAAGCAAGCTCACGCTCGAAGCCGTCGGCATGCAGGGCGGCACGCTGTCGCGCTTCGAAAAACTGATCCAGCAGCCGCACGGCATCATTCTGGTCACCGGGCCGACCGGCTCGGGCAAGACGACCACGCTGTATGCGGCGCTCGGCCGGCTCGATGCAGGTCGCAGCAACATCATGACGGTCGAGGACCCGATCGAATACGAGCTGGCAGGCGTCGGCCAGACGCAGGTCAACGCCAAGATCGAACTGACTTTTGCCAAGGCCTTGCGCGCGATCCTCCGGCAAGACCCCGACGTGATCATGATCGGCGAGATCCGCGATTTCGAGACCGCGCAGATCGCGATCCAGGCCTCGCTCACCGGCCATCTCGTGCTCGCGACCCTGCACACCAACGACTCGGTGAGCGCGGTGACACGGCTCACCGACATGGGCGTCGAGCCCTTTCTTTTGAGTTCGTCGCTGCTCGGTGTGCTGGCGCAGCGGCTGGTGCGCAAGCTCTGCACCGCCTGCACCGGCGCCGGCTGCGACGTCTGCGGCCAGACCGGCTACCAGGGCCGCACCGGCATCTTCGAACTGCTGGTCGCCGACGAAGCGGTGCAAGGATTGATCCACGGTCGCGCCTCCGAAGCCCAGCTGCTGACCGCTGCCGAGCAAGGCGGCCTGCGCTCGATGCGCGAAGACGGCGAACGCCTGGTCGACGGCGGCATCACCTCGCGTGCCGAATTGCTCCGCGTGACACGGGACTGAGCGAAACTGCGCGTTCGCCATGCCCGCCTACTCCTTCGACGCCATCGATCAAGAGGGTCACGCCCGCAAAGGCGTGCTCGAAGCGGACACCGCGCGCGGTGCCCGCGGATTGTTGCGTGCCCAAGCCCTCATTCCGCTGTCGGTCACGCTGGTGGGCAGCGGGGGCGTGGATGCGCCGGCCGCAGGCGGCTGGCGCCGTGCGCTCGGCGTCGGGCGCGTCTTCAATTCGACCGGCCTCGCCGTGTGGACGCGGCAGCTCGCCGGGCTCGTATCGTCCGGCCTGCCGCTGGAGCGCGCCTTGACGGCGCTCACCGACGAAGCCGAGACGGTGGGCCAGCGCAACCTGGTCGCATCGCTGCGCGCGGAAGTCAACGGCGGCTCGCCGTTCGCGCGTGCGTTGTCGCAGCATCCGCAGGAGTTCTCCGCGATCTACACCGCCGTGATCGGCGCGGGCGAACAGACCGGCAACCTCGGCATGGTCCTGGAAAGCCTGGCCGACGACCTTGAGCAGCGCATGGCGTTGCAGCAGAAACTGGTGGGCGCGGCGCTCTACCCGGCCATCGTCACGCTGGTGGCAATCGTCATCGTGGTCTTTCTCGTGAGCTACGTCGTGCCGCAGGTGGCCAACGTGTTCGCGGGCACCAAGCGCGCGCTGCCCTTCCTCACCGTGGCGATGCTGGCGATCAGCGCGTTCGTGCGCAACTACGGCTGGCTGATGCTGATCGGCATCGTGGTGGCAGCCGTCGGCGCGCGCGTGGCGCTCTCGACCGCCACCTTCCGCCTGAAGTTCGACGCCGCCTGGCTCAACCTGCCGTTGGTCGGCAAGCTGGCGCGCCAGTACAACGCAGCGCGTTTTGCCAGCACGCTGGCGATGCTCGCGACGGCAGGCGTGCCGATCCTGCGCGCCCTGCAGGCCGCTTCCGAAACACTGAGCAACCAGGCGATGCGCGCCGATGCGCTCGATGCGCTGGTGCTGGTGCGCGAAGGCGCGCCGCTCGCCTCCGCGCTCGCGCAAAAGAAGCGCTTTCCGGGGTTGGTCTCGATGTTCGCGCGCCTTGGCGAGCAGACCGGCACGCTGCCGCTGATGCTGCAGCGCGCGGCCAACCAGCTCGGCGCCGAAGTGCAGCGCCGCGCGATGCACCTGGCCACCATCCTGGAACCGCTGCTCATCGTGGCGATGGGCGGCGTGGTCATGCTGATCGTGCTCGCGGTGCTGATGCCGATCATCCAGTTGAACCAGTTCGTGAAGTAGCGCCATGGCCGTCTCCCTCGACAACAAGCTCGTCGTCGCGATCTCCTCGCGCGCCCTCTTCAATCTCGAAGAAGAAAACAAGCTGTTCGATTCCGGCGATGCCGAGGGCTACATGAAGCTGCAGTTCGAGCGGCTCAACGTGCCTGCGCAGCCCGGCATCGCGTATTCGCTGGTGCAGAAGCTCTTGCGCTTCAACGGCGACGGGGTCGAGCGCGTGGAGGTGGTGATCCTGTCGCGCAACGATCCGGTCTCGGGCATGCGCATCTTCAAGTCGAGCGTGGCAGCCGACATCAAGCTGCAGCGCGGCGTGTTCACGCAGGGGCGTCCGCCCTACGGCTACCTCCGGCCGCTGGGCGCGCACCTGTTCCTGTCGGTCAACGCCGAAGACGTGCGCGAAGCACTGGTCGCCGGCTTCCCCGCGGCACGCGTGCTGGTCGAGTCGGTGAAGGCGAGCGACGCCTATCCAAACGAGGTGCGCATCGCCTTCGACGGCGACGCGGTACTGTTCAGCGACGAGGCCGAGCGCGTGTTCCAGGCCGAAGGGCTCGACGCGTTCCAGGCGCACGAGTCGAGCAAGGCCGAATTGCCGCTGCCTGAAGGCCCGTTCAAGCCATTGCTCGCGGCCTTGCACCGCCTCCAGCAGGCGGGCAATGCCGACATGCGCATCCGCACCGCGCTGGTCACCGCGCGCAGCGCGCCGGCCCACGAGCGCGCGATCCGCACGCTCATGAAATGGAATATCCGGGTCGACGAGGCGATGTTCCTCGGCGGCTTGCCGAAAGGCGAGTTCCTTCGCGAATTCGAGCCCGACTTCTTCTTCGATGACCAGACCGGTCACGTCGATGCGGCAGCGCGTCACGTGCCTTCGGGCCACGTCTCCAGCGGCGTCAGCAATCCGCGCTGAAAAAGCGCCGAAAATAGCGCTCTCCCGTTTTCTTCCTGCGTGCTTCGGCACCCACGCTCCATGTCCACCATCCTCCAGCACCTCCCCTCCGGCCAGAAGGTCGGCATCGCCTTCTCCGGCGGCCTCGACACCAGCGCCGCGCTGCTCTGGATGAAGCAGAAGGGCGCGTTGCCCTACGCCTACACCGCCAACCTCGGCCAGCCCGACGAGCCGGACTACGAAGAGATCCCGCGCAAGGCGATGGAATACGGCGCGATCCAGGCCCGACTCGTCGATTGCCGCGCGCAGCTGGTCAACGAAGGCATCGCCGCGCTGCAGGCCGGCGCCTTCCATATTTCGACCGCCGGCGTCACCTACTTCAACACCACGCCCATCGGCCGCGCCGTGACCGGCACCATGCTGGTGGCAGCCATGAAGGAAGACGACGTCAACATCTGGGGCGACGGCAGCACCTTCAAGGGCAACGACATCGAGCGCTTCTACCGATACGGCCTGCTCACCAACCCGTCGCTCAAGATCTACAAGCCGTGGCTCGACCAGCTCTTCATCGACGAGCTGGGCGGCCGCGCGGAGATGTCGGCGTTCATGACGCAGCACGGCTTCGGCTACAAGATGTCGGCCGAAAAGGCCTACTCCACCGACTCCAACATGCTGGGTGCGACGCACGAGGCGAAAGACCTCGAGCTGCTGAGCAGCGGCATGAAGATCGTGCAGCCGATCATGGGCGTGGCCTTCTGGAAGGACGATGTCGTCGTCAAGACCGAAGAAGTCTCGGTGCGCTTCGAAGAAGGCATGCCGGTCGCGCTGAACGGCCAGACCTTCGCCAACCCGGTCGACCTGCTGATGGAAGCCAACCGCATCGGCGGGCGCCACGGCCTGGGCATGAGCGACCAGATCGAGAACCGCATCATCGAAGCCAAAAGCCGCGGCATCTACGAGGCGCCCGGCCTGGCGCTGCTGTTCATCGCCTACGAGCGCCTCGTCACCGGCATCCACAACGAAGACACGATCGAGCAGTACCGCATGAACGGCCTGAAGCTCGGCCGCCTGCTCTACCAGGGGCGTTGGTTCGACCCGCAGGCCATCATGCTGCGCGAGACGGCGCAGCGCTGGATCGCCAGCGCGATCACCGGCGAGGTCACGATCGAGCTGCGCCGCGGCAACGACTACTCGCTGCTCAACACCGATTCGCCCAACCTCACCTACAAGCCCGAGCGCTTGTCGATGGAGAAGGTGGAAGACGCGCCCTTCTCGCCAGCCGACCGCATCGGCCAGCTCACGATGCGCAACCTCGACATCGTCGACACGCGCGAAAAACTCATGACGTACACGAAGACCGGCCTGCTGGCGCCGGGCTCGACGCCGGTGCTGCCCAAACCCAAGGACGACTGAGGCGCACGGGTTTCAGCGTCGCCTAAGGCTGGGCAGGCCGGCGACGCTACGATGACCGCCATGCGCGCGCTGGGCGCGCTCCACGATGGCGGTCCATGTCTTCTTCAGCCCTTGCAGATTCCTCAGCCGCACCCGCGCCCGCGCGGTCGTTTCTCGACACGCTGCGCCGCATCGGCCGGCTCGCGGCGCCCTACTTCCGCTCCGACGAGAAATGGAAGGCGCGGGCGCTGCTCATCGCGATCGTCGCGCTCAACCTCGGCTATGTGTACGTGGCCGTGCTCGGCAACCAGTGGTACGGGCGCTTCTACGACGCGCTGCAAAACAAGGACGCCGCGGTGTTCTGGCGCGAAATCGGCGTGTTCGGCTGGATCGCCTTCGCGAACATCGCGGTGCAGGTGGTCAAGTTCTACCTGACGCAGCTGCTGCAGGTGCGCTGGCGCGCCTGGATGACGCGCAGCTACCTGAGCCGCTGGCTGGCCGACAAGACCTTCTATCACCTGGAACTCGCCCGCTACCGGACCGGCACGGGCGCCACGCCCGACAACCCCGACCAGCGCATCCAGGAAGACATGCAGCTCTTCACCGACTACACGGTGACGCTGTCGATGGGCCTGCTGAACGCGGTGGTGACACTGCTGAGCTTCATCGGCATCCTGTGGGCGCTGTCGGGCGTGGTGCCCGTCACGCTGGGCGGAAGCACCTACAACGTGGTGGGTTCGATGGTGTGGATCGCGTTGGTCTACTGCATCGTCGGTACCGTGATCACCCACTACATCGGCCGGCCGCTGATCGGCCTCAATTTTCGCCAGCAGCGCTTCGAAGCCGACTTCCGGCACCACCTCGTGCGGGTGCGTGAATACAGCGAAGCGATTGCGCTCGACAACGGCGAGCCGGTCGAACACCGGCAGCTCGACACGCGCTTCGGCAGCGTGCTGAAGAACTACCTGCAGCTCATCAAGCAGCAGAAGAACCTCGTGGGTTTCACCTCGTTCTTCGGACAGGCCGCGGTGATTTTTCCGTTCATCGTGGCCGCGCCGCGCTTCTTTTCCGGCGCGATCCAGCTGGGTCAGCTGATGCAGATCTCGTCGGCCTTTGGCAAGGTGCAGGACTCGCTCAGCTGGTTCGTCGACAACTACGACCGCGTGGCGGTGTGGCGCGCCACCACCGACCGGCTGACCAGCTTCGACGACGCGATGCGGGCCCATGCCGAAACGAAGATCGAGTTGGCGCGCACGCCGTCCGCACAGCTGCAAAGCGACGACCTGACGGTCGCCTTGCCCGATGGCCAGGTGCTGCTGGCCGACACGGCGCTTGCGGTGCATCCCGGCGACACGGTGCTGCTCCAGGGCCCGTCGGGCAGTGGCAAGTCGACCCTGTTCCGCTCGTTCGCCGGCATCTGGCCTTTCGCGCGCGGGCATGTGACGGTGCCGGGCAACGCGATGTTCATTCCGCAGCGCCCGTATGTGCCGGACGGCACGTTGCGCGACGCGTTGGCCTATCCGAATCCGACGTCCGACTACAGCGACGAGGCGCTCAAGCAGGCGCTGACCGACGCGCTGCTGCCGCAGCTTGCAAGCCGCCTGGACGACAGCGACGCCTGGAGCCAGAAGCTGTCGGGCGGCGAGCAGCAGCGCCTCGCGATCGCCCGGGTGTTGCTCAAGAAACCGATGTGGCTCTTCGCCGACGAGGCGACCAGCGCACTCGATGCAGCGGCCGAGAACACCTTGTACAAGCGACTCGCCGCGTCCGTGCAATCGGCGGGCGGCGCGATGGTGTCGATTGCGCACCGGGCGGCGGTCGCAGAACACCACCGCCAACGCTGGGTGCTGGTGCCGCAGCCCGAGGGCGGACCGGCCCGCTACACGCTCAGCAAGGAAAGCGCGCCCGCCTCGGCTTGATCGCTGGGCCGGGCCTCAGTTCGGCACGAAGGCCCGAAAGCGCTCCACGATCATCTCGTACGGCTTGTTCTTGCCGTGACTCTGCGCATCGAGCAGCAGGTAGAAATTCTGCTTTCGTGCGACCTCGGGCACAAAAGGCGCGCCCGCCTCGTTGATGTACTGGCCGTCCAGCCACCAGGTGACCTTGAGCGTCTTGGGGTCGAACGCGGCGGCGAAGTTGTGCGTTTTGCTCCGATCGAGCGCCGCCGGGCCGAGCACCTGATAAGGATTGCGGTTCGACGCGTAATTCGGCCAGACGCCCGTCCAGCTGTGCACCGTGCCGAGCCAGCCCGGTGCGTAGCCGCCCTCGTCGACGTCGAGCTCCATCCACCGCTCGAAGCCCGGCGGGTCACCGGGGTACTTGTCGTCCTGCTTGCCGTTGTGCTCGATCGGCATCACCCACACGGCCGGGAAGTAGTCGGGATCGTTGCCCGACAAACGAACGTCGAATTCCACATAGAACCCCGCACTGCCCGGCAACAGCGGCAAGGCGCCGGTGCCATCCAGCGGCGACACCGTGGCCACGCCAGCGCCCTGCCGAATGATCAACGCGTTCCCGGTGGTGCCGTAAGCGCCGGGTGCGGCACGGTTGTTGGACCACCAATGGCCGTCGTACAGCGGGAATTTGCCCTTGCCGTCCAGAGAGACTTGCGCAGCCGTCGGGCAGGTGTTGATCACATTCTTCGTATAGCCGAGCGCGCGCGCGCCTGAAGGAATGTCGGTGGCTGCACACGCGCCCGTGCCGACGGCGGCCGGCTGGATGGCCGTTGCGGCCGAAGCCGGCGCCGCGGCTGGCGCCGGTGCCGCGGCCGGGGCGGGTGCCGGGGCGGGTGTCGCGGCCGCTGTGGCGGGCGCAGGGGCAGGCGCGATGAGCCCGACGGGGAAGCCGGATGAGCCGCCACCGCCCCCCCCACCACCGCAAGCGGTCAGAACAATGCCGAGCGAAGCCATGGGGAAAACCAGCCGAGACGATCGCATAAAACTCCAGTTGATGCATGCACCCTTTTGACTTACAGGTCAGGGTTTCAGTGAAAAGGTGTAGGACAACAGCCTGAAGCTACCGTCGCCGAACCCGATTCTGGGGCACGAAATAACGTAAATACGCTACCAATGCATCAACTTACAGCCTGATACCTGTCCCAACCGCGCTGGCGCAAATCGCAGGCGGGGCATTGACCGCAGCCGTAACCCCACGCGTGGCGGTGCGTGCGATCGCCGAGGTAGCAGGTGTGGGTGTCCTCGACGATCAGTTCGATCAGCGGGTCGCCGCCCAGCCGATGCGCCAGTTGCCAGGTCTCGGCCTTGTCGATCCACATGAGCGGCGTCTCGATGACCAGGCGGCGCTCGAGCCCCAGCGACAGCGCCAGCTGCATCGCCTTCATGGTGTCGTCGCGGCAGTCCGGGTAGCCGGAGAAGTCGGTTTCGCAGACGCCGGTGACGATGACCTGCAGACCCCGCCGGTAGGCGAGCGCGCCGGCCAGCGTGAGGAACAGCAGGTTGCGACCCGGCACAAAGGTGTTGGGCAGTCCGTCGGCCTGCATGGCGAAGGCGACCTCTTCGGTGAGCGATGACCCGCCGAGCTGGTGCAGCGCATCGACCGTCAGCAGGTGGTCTTCGCCCAACCGGGGCGCCCATGCGGGAAAGCGCTCGCGCAGGGCAGCCAGCACCTTCGTGCGGGCATCGAGTTCGATCCGGTGGCGCTGGCCGTAGTCGAAGCCCAGTGTCTCCACCCGCTGGTATTTGGTGAGCGCTTCGGCCAGGCAGGTGGTCGAGTCCTGGCCTCCGGAAAAGAGGACGAGGGCGGTGGTGTGCATCGGCATTTTTTGCGATCGGCAAGCGGCTGTGCGGTGAGCGGCCACGGGGTCGTAGGTGAAGCGCGCGATTTTCGCAGCAGCCCAGGCGCCGCCGATACGATGCCGCGCATGACCACCAAATACCTCGTTGCCTGGGCCGCCACTTTCATCGTGATGCTGGCCATCGATCTGCTCTGGCTCGGCGTGATCGCCAAGTCTTACTACCAGCAGGCCATGGGCACCCTGATGTCGCCCGAACCACGACTTGGCGTGGCGGCGCTGTTCTACCTCATGTACCCGGTCGGCCTCACGATTTTCGCGGTCACGCCGGGCGTGGCGGCCGACAGCGTCGCGCGCGCGGCGGTCCTGGGCGCCCTCTTCGGCCTCTTCGCCTATGCGACCTACGACCTCACCAACCTCGCGGTGGTGCGCGACTGGCCCGTGACGCTGTCCTTCGTCGACATGGCCTGGGGGACCTTCGCAAGCGCGGTGGCATCGGCCGCCGGCGCGTATGCGATACGCTGGTTCGCCTCGCGCTGAGGCACCACCGGCGGTTCAGAGGAAGCGTTCGAGCAACTTGCGCGAGCCGCGGTCCAGCGCCTTGACGTCGGGAATGCGGAACTGAACGCCGTGCGCGGTGGCGATCAACAGCGCGCCGCCTTCGAGCCGGCGGATGTCTTCCTCGGCCTTCAGCACGAAGCGCGTGTCGCCGCGGTCGGTGCTGATGGTCCAGGTGCTCGGCACGCCGAAACTCGACACCGCGTGCAGTCGCTTCAGCGTCGGCGCGAAGTCGCGCACCGCGAGGTCTTCCGTCAACAGCGCGCGCGCGTCGGCGGAGAGGTCGTCGAGCCGTTCGAGCCAGACGAGCTCCTTGCCTTCGGGGCCGACCAGCGACATGCCCGCATCGGGCGCCGTCAGCGGAAACGCGCGGACCGGCACGATGCCCACATGGCGACGGCCTTCGGCATCGGTCAGCACGAGCTGGCCGAAAGGGTCGCGTTCGATCTTGAAGTCGACCATCAGGCTTCTCCCGCGGGGTGCGCCGCATGGTTGCTCAGGGCGACGGCCACGCCGATGCGTTCGGCCGCCATCGATCCTGCCATCGGATCGTCGTCCACCTGGCGCAGCTGCGCCTGGTAGAGCCGCCAGTAGGCGCCCTGCTTGTCCATCAGCGCGTCGTGCGGGCCGACCTCGACGATCTCGCCGCGGTCCATCACGACCAGCCGGTCGGCCTTGCGCAGCGTCGACAGCCGGTGCGCGATGGCGATGGTGGTGCGGCCCTTCACGAGGTTGTCGAGCGCCTTCTGGATTTCCTTCTCAGTCTCGGTGTCGACCGCGGACGTGGCCTCGTCGAGGATCAGGATGCGCGGGTCGATCAGCAGCGCGCGCGCGATGCTGATGCGCTGACGCTCGCCGCCCGACAGCCCCTGCCCGCGCTCGCCGACCAGCGAGTCGTAGCCATGCGCAAGGCGCAGGATGAAGTCGTGCGCATGCGCGGCGCGTGCCGCGGCGACGATTTCTTCGCGCGTGGCGTCAGGCTTGCCGTAGGCGATGTTCTGCGCGATGGTGCCGAAGAACAGGAAGGGCTCCTGCAGCACCAGCCCGACGTGGCGCCGGTAGTCGGCCACGGCGAAGCGGCGGATGTCGGTGCCGTCGACCTTGATGGCGCCGTCGGTCACATCGTAGAAGCGGCAGATCAGGTTGACCAGCGTGCTCTTGCCCGAGCCGCTGTGGCCGACCAGCCCGATCATCTCGCCGGGCTCGATGACGAGGTCGAGGTCGCGGATGACGGCGCGCGAGCCGTAGCGGAAGCCCACGTCCTTCATCTCGATGCGGCCCGTCAGGCGCTCGACCTTTACCGGGTGCGCCGGCTCGGGCACGTTGCTCACATGGTCGAGGATGTCGAAGATGCGCTTGGCGCCGGACGCGGCCTTCTGCGTGACCGACACGATGCGGCTCATCGAATCGAGCCGCGTGTAGAAGCGCCCGATGTACGCGATGAAGGCGGTGAGCACACCCACGGTGATGCGTCCGCGCGCCACCTGCCAGATGCCGAAGCCCCAGACCACCAGCAAGCCGATTTCGGTGAGCAGCGACACGCTGGGCGTGAACAGCGACCAGGTCTTGTTGAGCTTGTCGTTGACCTGCAGGTTGTAGGCGTTGGCGGCGTGGAAGCGGTCGGCCTCGCGCTTTTCCTGCGCGAAGGCCTTGACCACGCGGATGCCGGGAATGGTGTCGGCCAGCACGTTGGTCACCTCGCTCCACACCCGGTCGATCTTCTCGAAGCCGGTACGCAGCCGGTCGCGCACCACGTGGATCATCCAGGCGATGAAGGGCAGCGGCACCAACGTGACGACCGCCAGCAGCGGATTGATCGACACGAGGATGACGGCGGTCATGACGATCATCAGCACGTCGGTCAAAAAGTCGAGCGCATGCAAGGAGAGGAACACGTTGATGCGGTCGGTCTCCGAGCCGATGCGCGACATCAGGTCGCCGGTGCGTTTGCCGCCGAAGTAATCGAGCGGCAACGTGAGCAGGTGCTCGTAGGTGGTGGTGCGCAGGTCGGCGCCGATGCGCTCGGACACCAGCGCCAGCAGGTAGGTGCGTGCCCAGCCCAGCCCCCAGCCGGTGAGCGCAGCCGCCAGCAGGGCCGCGAGGAACATGACCACCTTCTCGATCGCGATCTGCTGCCCGTTCTGGAACGGGATCAGGATGTCGTCCATCAGCGGGATCGTGAGGTAGGGCGGCACCAGCGTCGCGGCGGTCGACGCCAGCGTGAGCAGGAAGCCCGCGATCAACTGCTTCCGATACGGCCTGGCGAAGCGGCCGAGCCGCAGCAGCACCCAGGTCGAGGGTGGCGCCTGGCGCTCGGGCTCGCCGATCGACCCATCGTCCGGGTCGGCCGTTGCTGTCGCTTCTGCGACGCCCGCCGCCTGTTGCGCGAACCGCTTTTGCAAACGCAGCGCGGCGGGCTGGTGGCCCAGCGTGTAGCGCCATCGCGCCAGCTGGCCGCCGGCGTCCACCAGGTCGAGCGTGCCGACGCCCGCGTGGTCGACCAGTTGCAGGTCCAGGCCCGCGTCGGCGAGCCGCCACTCGCGCCAGCGGTCGCTGCCGTCGCGCGACAGAATGCGCTGATCGGTCAGTGCGACAACGCCCGAAGAAAACCTCAATTCGGCGTCGAGGTCAACCGTGAGGGTTGCCAGAACGTTTTCCGCGACTGCGAGCCGGATTTTCAGCGCGTCTGAAATCGCCCCCTCTTCTCCCTCCCGGGCCCCGACTGGATCGTGATGTTGCATTGTGTTTATTTGATTTCCTGCCTGGGGGTGAGCGAACCCTTAACGTTTTTATGAACCGTTTCGACGACATCCAACTGCTGCGCATCAACTATCTGCGCGGACCGAACGTGTGGACCTACCGGCCTGTGCTGGAGTCCTGGCTCGATCTGGGCACGCTCGAGGATTTTCCTTCGAACACGATCGACGGTTTCACCGGGCGCCTGACCGCCCTGCTGCCGGCGCTCATCGAGCACCACTGCGGCGTCGGTGAACGCGGCGGTTTCATCCAGCGCCTCAACGAAGGCACCTGGGCGGGCCACGTGCTGGAGCATGTCGTCATCGAACTGCTCAACCTCGCGGGCATGCCGACCGGCTTCGGCCAGACCCGCAGCACGTCGAAGCACGGCGTGTACCGGATGGTGTTCCGGGCGCGCGACGAGCAGGTGGCGCGTGCCGCACTCACCGAAGGCCACCGCCTGCTGATGGCCGCCATCAACGACGACCCGTTCACGCCGGCCGATGTGCAGAAGGCGGTCGATGCGGTCCGGGGCCAGGTCGAGGACTGCTACCTCGGCCCGAGCACCGCCTGCATCGTCGGTGCCGCCACCGACCGCAGCATTCCGCACCTGCGCCTGAACAGCGGGAACCTCGTGCAGCTCGGCTACGGCGCGAGCCAGCAGCGCATCTGGACCGCCGAGACCGACTACACCAGCGCCATCGGTGAATCGATCGCGAGCGACAAGGAACTTACCAAGTCGCTGCTCGCGAGCTGCGGCGTGCCGGTGCCCGAAGGCCGGGTAGTGGAAAGCGCCGAAGAAGCCTGGGAAGCGGCCGAAGACATCGGCCTGCCGGTGGCGGTGAAGCCATCCGACGCCAACCACGGCCGCGGCGTGTCGCTCGAACTCACCACGCGCGAGGAAGTCATGGACGCCTTCGCGGTGGCCGAGCCCGAAGGCAGCGACGTGATGGTCGAGCGCTTCGTGCGCGGCGCCGAGCACCGGCTGCTCGTGGTCGGCGGACAGGTCGTCGCTGCGGCGCGCGGCGAGGTGATCACCGTGACCGGCGACGGCAAGACGAACGTGGTGGCGCTGATCGACAAGCAGCTCAACAGCGACCCACGCCGCGGCGCCGAAGAAGAGTTCCCGCTCGACCTGATCGACCTCGCGACCGACGCCAAGCTGCAGCTCGAACTGCAGCGGCAAAAGCTCGACGGCGCCTCGGTGCCCGAGGCGGGCCGCGTGGTGGTCATTCAACGCAACGGCAACCTCGGAGTCGACTGCACCGACCAGGTCCACCCTGAAGTGGCGCATGCCGCCGTGCTGGCCGCGCGCGTGGTCGGACTCGACATCGCGGGCATCGACCTGGTCGCGCAGGACATCGGCCGACCGCTCGCGGCGCAAGGCGGTGCCATCGTCGAAGTCAACGCCGGCCCCGGCCTGCTGATGCACCTGAAGCCCGCCGTCGGTTCGCCGCGCCCCGTGGGTCGCGCGATCTGCGACCACCTTTTTCCGGACGAGGCGTCCGGCCGCATTCCGGTCATCGGCGTGGCGGGCTCGCAAGACACCGCCGTGTTGGCGCGCCTGGTCGCCTGGCTGCTCGGCCTCGGCGGCCACTACACGGGCCTGGCCTGCCGCGATGGCCTGTTCCTCGAACGCCGCCGCGTCGACGCGCGCGACAGCGCCCACTGGGAAGCCGGCCACCGCCTGCTCGTGAACCGCGCCGTGCAAGCCGTGGTGATCGAAAACGGCGCCGCCAGCATCCTGCGCGACGGCCTGGCCTACGACCGCTGCGAAGTCGGCATCGTGACCGACCTCGAAGGCGCAGGGGCGCTCGCCGAGTTCGACATCACCGAGAGCGACCAGATGGTCAAGGTGCTGCGAACGCAGGTCGATGTGGTGCTGGCCGAAGGCACCGCCGTGCTGAACGCAGCCGACCCGCGCGTCGCCGGCCTCGCGCCGCTGTGCGATGGCGCCGTCATTCTTTATTCCACCGATCCGCAAGCACCGGCGCTGTCCACGCACCAGTCCACCGGCGGCAAGGCCGTGCTGGTACGGCAAGACCGCGTGGTGCTGGCCAACGGCAGCAGCGAATCGTTCCTGCCCGGCCTCGGTCGCCTCACCGTCTGGCGCGCGACGCACATCGGCGTCAGCCTCGAGAGCCTGCTGGCGGCAGTCGCCGCGGCCTGGGCGCTCGGCATTCCGCTGAACCTGATCGGCGCCGGCGTCGAAGCCTTCGAAGCCGACCTGAACGCGGCGCTTGCGTCGCTCCAGCTGTCGCAGTCGGCGTCGCTGACATCCCCCCAACTTTCCTGAGACGCCCGGCATGGAAGTCACCCGCATCCGCGCCCTTCGCGGCCCCAACCTCTGGAGTCGCCACACGACGATCGAGGCCATCGTCACCTGCGAGGGCGACGAGAACGCCGTCGAGCGGCTGCCCGGTTTCGAAGCGCGGCTGCGCGCGCTGTTCCCGAACATCGGCGAACTGCATCCGATCGTGCTGGGCCATCCGCTGGCGCTCGCGCATGTCCTCGAGAACGCAGCCATGGCCTTGCAGGCGCAGGCCGGTTGCGCGGTCAATTTCGGCCACACGGCGCCCACGCCGGAGGCCGGCGTCTACCAGGTCACGGTGCAGTACAGCGAAGAATCGGTCGGCCGCCGTGCCGTCGCGCTGGCCGAAGAACTGATCAACGCCGCGCTGCACAACAACGCCTTCGATGCCGACGCCGCCGTGGCCGAGTTGCGCGACGAAGACGAGTCCGAGCGCCTCGGCCCGAGCACCGGCTCGATCGTCGACGCCGCGGTGGCGCGCGGCATTCCCTACCGCCGCCTCACGCGCGGCAGCCTCGTGCAGTTCGGTTGGGGTTCGAAGCAGCGCCGCATCCAGGCCGCCGAGATCGACAGCACCAGCGGCGTGGCCGAATCCATCGCGCAAGACAAGGAACTCACCAAGCAATTGCTCAATGCCGCCGGCGTGCCGGTGCCGCTCGGCCGCCCGGTCGCCGATGCCGACGACGCCTGGGCAGCGGCGCAAGACATCGGCCTGCCCGTCGTGATCAAGCCGCAGGACGGCAACCAGGGCAAGGGCGTGACGGTGAACATCACGTCGCGCGAGCAGCTCGTGGCCGCCTACGACTCCGCCGCGCACTACGGCGAAGTGATGGTCGAGAAATTCCTGCCGGGCTTCGACTTCCGTTTGCTGGTGGTCGGCGACAAGCTGGTCGCCGCGGCGCGCCGCGACCCGCCGCAAGTGATCGGTGACGGCACCTGCACCGTGCGCCAGCTGGTCGACACCGTCAACCTCGATCCGCGCCGCGGCGTAGGCCACGCGACCTCGCTCACGAAGATCCGGCTGGACGACATCGCGATCGGCCGCCTCGAATCGCAAGGCCTCACGCCCGACAGCGTGCCCGCGCGCGGCCAGCGCGTGGTGCTGCGCAACAACGCCAACCTCTCGACCGGCGGCAGCGCGACCGATGTGACCGACACGGTGCACCCCGAAATCGCCGCGCGCGCGGTCGATGCGGCGCAGATGGTCGGCCTCGACATCTGCGGCGTCGACATGGTCTGCGAGAACGTGCTGCGGCCACTCGAGGAGCAGCACGGCGGTGTGGTCGAAGTGAACGCGGCACCGGGCCTTCGCATGCACATCTCGCCGTCGTTCGGCCGCGGCCGCGCGGTCGGCGAGGCGGTGATGGACACGCTCTACGCGCAAGGCGACAACGGCCGCATTCCGGTCGTCGCAGTCACCGGGACGAACGGCAAGACCACCACCGCGCGCCTCATCAACCACCTGCTCGCCTCGAGCGGCCTCCGAACGGGCATGACCAACACCGACGGCGTGTACGTCGACGGCCGGCAGACCGACAGCGGCGACTGCAGCGGCCCGAAGAGCGCGCGCAACGTGCTCATGCACCCCGACGTGGATGCCGCCGTGTTCGAAGTGGCGCGCGGTGGCGTGCTGCGCGAAGGCCTCGGCTTCGACCGCTGCCAGGTGGCGGTGGTCACCAACATCGGCAGCGGCGACCACCTCGGCCTGAACTACATCACCACAGTGGAAGACCTCGCGGTGCTCAAGCGCGTGATCGTGCGCAACGTGTCCGACGACGGCCACGCGGTGCTCAACGCGGCCGACCCGATCGTCGCGGCCATGGCCGCCGGCTGCCCGGGCCGAGTGATCTTTTTCGCGGCCGATCGGCAACACGCTGTCATGGCCACGCATCGCGCACAGGGCAAGCGCACCGTGTACGTCGACCAGGACGTGCTGGTCGCCGCCGAAGGCTCGTGGCGCGAACGCATTCCACTGCGCGACGTGCCGATCACGCGCGGCGGCAGCATCGGGTTCCAGGTCGACAACGTCATGGCGTCCGTCGCGGCCGCGTGGGCCGTGGGCCTGGACTGGGACACGATCCGCAGCGGCCTCGCGAGCTTCATGAACGACGCGGCCGGCGTGCCCGGCCGCTTCAACGTGATGGCGTACCGCGGTGCCACCGTGATCGCCGACTACGGCCACAACACCGATGCGATGCGCGCGCTGGTGTCGGCCGTCGACACCATGCCGGCGCACAAGCGCTCGGTCGTGATCAGCGGCGCCGGCGACCGCCGCGACAGCGACATCCGCGACCAGACCGCCATCCTCGGCCAGGCCTTCGACGATGTGATCCTGTACCAGGACGCGGCGCAACGCGGGCGCGCCGATGGCGAAGTCATGGCGCTGTTGCGGCAAGGCCTGCAAGGCGCATCGCGCACCCGGCACATCGAGGAAATCCGCGGCGAGTTCATCGCGATCGACACCGCGCTGGCGCGCCTGCAGCCGGGCGACCTGTCGCTGATCCTGGTCGACCAGGTCGAGGAAGCCCTGGCGCACCTGGCCAAACGCATCGCAGAAGGCTGACCGCACATCTGGCAGGCTTGCCAGACACGTCCGACACGAATCGGCGCGCCCCGAGCGATGGGAACGCCGCGGCGTCCCACAGTCGACCGTGGGCTCGTGGCTCAGTGTGCATGGCAACTCAAGGAATCCCATGAACAAGATCACTCGCACCGCTCTGGCCCTCGGCTTTGGCATCTGCACCGCCACCGCTTTCGCTCAGACGACCGGCGCACCCGGCTCCGCCGCCCGCATGCAAAGCGAGCGCGCGACCTGCGACGGCACGCAACAGGACAAGGCCGCGTGCCTGCGCGAGGCAGGCGCGGCTCGCCAGGAAGCCGGCCGCAACGGACTGACCAGCGACGGCCGCGCCGGCAACAACGCCAACGCGATGGCGCGCTGCGACCTGCAACCGATGGCCGATCGGGCCGATTGCGAAGCGCGCTTGCGCGGTGCCGCCGGCAGCAGCACGACGACCAGCGGCAGCGTGATGGGCGGCGGCGTCATTCGTGAAACCGTCACCCCGGTTCCTGCCAAGTAACCGCCGCCAGGACACACGTCGAGGAGCAACCATGAAGCAAGTCATTCAGCGTTCCGCCATCGCAGCGCTGATCGCGGTCAGCGGCATCGTCGGTGCGAGTGCAGCGTCGGCTGCCGGCCCGCGCCGCGCGGCGGATTCCAGCACTTACCAGCAGGAAGTTGCGGTGTGCGGGCACATTCAGCAAGACCGCGCCGCCTGCATTCGCGAAGCGGGCGCCGCGCGCCAGGCCGCGGCGCGCGGCGACCTCTCCAATCCGCCGGACTACCGGCGCAATGCGATGGCGCGTTGCGCTGCGCAAGAGCCGGTCGATCGCGCCGCCTGCGAGGCGCGCGTGCAAGGTGCCGGTCGCACGTCTGTCGAGGGCAGTGTGCTGGGTGGCGGGCTGATCTACGAAACGGTAACGCCTATCCCGCCGCGCTGAACCCGGCTCGCACCCATGAAAAAGGCGGACTGTGTCCGCCTTTTTTTCGGGGCGCTTGATGCGCCCGATTTCCGGGTCCGTCAGGCCGTCACTTCGTCGCCCCGCCGAAAGGCGGCAGCTCCCATGCGGTGGACGATGCGTCCGCCGGCGCCGCGAGCACGAGGGCTGCGGCCGAAGCGATGGAGACGATGAGGATGGCGATGTAGTGGCTCATGGGCAGGTAGTTTTGCGGCACCGCATCAAATGGCCTGTCAGCCGCTGCCTCAGCCGTGCGCCCGGCACCATCCACGAACATGCCGCCGTTCACCACAGCCGCCACGCCGACCGGCGAATGACGCGCGGCGCTTCGAGCGTGCCGCATTCGGTCGGCGCCGTGTCAGTAAAACGGCGCCGGATTTCGGCTTCGTGCGCCTGGGCTTTTTCACGCGCGTTCTTCACGCCGTGCGTCGCATCCCGGCGCCAGGCGAAGGAACGCACGAGCAATTGGTTATCGCAGAGGAGGCCAGGTGCAGTAGTCATGCGGCGATTCTTGTCGGCAATGGCCTGAACCCCGTGAGAACCCTGACACGGTTGCACGCTCCGAAAACACGAATGGCGCCTTCGCGTGACATTCTTCCGCTGGATAGCCGCCGATTTTTTTTGACACGGGTGCATCCGGCAGCGCATCCGGCGTGTAGAGCCAGTGGCAGCAAATGTGCTGCTTCCTTTTCACTGGAGAAAATCAAATGCGCACACCCCACGTTTCACGTCTTGTCGCGGTTCCGGCCGTCCTGTCTGCCGTCGCACTGCTCGCCGCCTGCGGCTCCATGGGCGGCTCCGGCGCCATGGGCACCAGCTTCAACCAGTCGTCGCTGCCGGCGTCGATCCAGGTGCCACCCGGCAACAAGGTCGCCATGGAAACTGTCGGCATGGGCGACGTCACCTACGAATGCCGTGACAAGGCCAACGCGCCCGGCCAGACCGAATGGGTTTTCGCGGGCCCGGATGCCAAACTGATGGATCGCAGCGGCAAGCAGGTCGGCAAGTACTACGGTCCGCCGGCCACGTGGGAAGCCATGGATGGTTCCAAGCTGACCGCCACGCAGCTCGCCGTCGCGCCATCGAGCCCGACCTCGCTGCCCTACCAGCTGGTCAAGGCCAATCCGGCCATGGGCAGCGGTGCGATGACCGGCGTGACCTACATCCAGCGCGTCGCACTCACGGGTGGCGTGGCACCTTCGGCCATGCCTTGCACGCCCGCCACCAAGGGCCAGAAGCAGACGGTCAAGTACCAGGCCGACTACATCTTCTGGAAGGCCTCCTGACCGAGGGCACCGAGGCCGCATCGCGGCGGTGAAGCGCGGCTCGAATACCATCGAGCCCTCTTTCATCCGCCGCGATCGACCTTGCCGCCTGCCGACCACTTCGACTACGACGCCGCACTGATGGCCTGCGCCCAAGGCGACCGCCAGGCCCTGCACCGCCTCTACGAGCGCGAAGCGCGGTTCCTGCTGGGCGTGGCGCTGCGCATCGTGCGCACGCACCACCGTGCAGAAGACGTATTGCACGACGCGTTCCTGAGCATCTGGCAACGCGCGGCGACCTTCGATCCCACCCGCGGCGAAGGCCGCGGCTGGATCTACAGCGTGGTGCGTAATGCCGCGCTCAACATGGTGCGCAGCACCTCGCGCGAAATCACGGTCGACGAAGACACCGGCGCGGCGCTGGACGACGACGCTGCGCTCGCAGCCTATGCGACGACGGCCGATCCGTTCGAGCTGCGCGCCGACCTCGGCCGGCTGCACGGCTGCCTCGCGGGCCTGGAGCCGGCGCGCCGCGACTGCATCCTCTACGCGTACGTCGAAGGGTGTTCGCACTCGGAGATTGCCGAGCGCACACGCACGCCGCTCGGTACCGTGAAGGCGTGGATTCAACGCGGCATGAAGACCCTGCGGGAATGCATGTCGTGAACGAAGACATCGACGCCCTCGCGGCCGACTATGTGCTCGGCACGTCCAGCGCCGCCGAGCGCCGGGCGGTGGAGGCGCGCCTCGCGCACGACGCCGCGCTGCGCGACGCGGTGCAGGCCTGGGAAGCGCGCTTGCTGCCGCTCGCCTCGCTGGCGCCTCCCGTGGAGCCGTCACCGGCGCTGTGGCAACGCATCGACCAGAGCCTCGCCGCTACCTCGGACGCGAAACCCGTTCAGCGCCCTGCGCCCCGCCCGAACTGGTGGAACAACCTCACCCTGTGGCGCGG
The DNA here is from genome assembly GCF_001577265.1 of Variovorax sp. PAMC 28711. Lineage (NCBI taxonomy): Bacteria > Pseudomonadati > Pseudomonadota > Betaproteobacteria > Burkholderiales > Comamonadaceae > Variovorax > Variovorax sp. PAMC 28711. The sequence continues at coordinate 1,195,460 of NZ_CP014517.1, forward strand.
CATGACCGGCGCGGGTTTCGCCACCGCCGCCGTGCTGGCCTCGGTGCTGGCGTTGCGCATCGCCGCACCGCCACCCTCCCCCGAATTCATGGTCGTGCTGGTCGAACCGCAAGGCAAGGCGCCGGGCTACGTGATCCAGACGAACGCGGCGCGCCAGCTCAGCCTCGTGCCGCTGGGCACCGCGACGGTCCCCAGCCAGAAGTCCCTTCAGTTCTGGACCAAGGCCGACCAGTGGCGCGGGCCGGTGTCGCTCGGCCTGGTCAAGCCCGGCCAGACGCTGCGGGTTCCGCTGAACCAGCTTCCGCCGCTGGAAGCCAACCAGTTGTTCGAACTCACGCTGGAGCCGGAAAACGGCTCGCCGATCGACCGGCCGACCGGCCCGATCCAGTTCATCGGCCGGGCCGTCAAGGTCTTGTAGCCGCCCGGCGCGGGCGGTCAGCCTGCCGTGCGCAGCTGCTCGGCGTTCTGCGCCATGTCAGCCGCTTCGACGACCTGCTGGATCGACAGCGACCCGGCGAGTTCGACATCGCCGGCCAGCACGCTCTGCAGCGCTTCCTGGCCCGTGCGCCCGGCCAGCCAGGCGAACGCCGAGGTGATCGACCCCCCGCCGAACTTCGCACGCAACGCCTTCGAAGCCGCGCGGCTGACCTCGGCGAACGCATCGTGGTCGGCGGCGGCCGAAGCCGCGCGAACGACGACGCAGAACGCCTCCAGCTTGTCCGCTTCGGTGCGCAACCGACGCGCCCTGGCCGCGCTCTGCGGCGCGGGTGAAACGAGCGCTGCTTCCAGCGCCTCGGTGAAAAACTGGAAATCGCGGCCCTCGGTCTCTTCGACGTGGGAACGTGACACGACGACGACCGCGCGGCCGCGCGACCCGGAGGCACGCCCGGCGGCGGCCTGTGCAGCGTCTGCCTCGGCCGGTGCCCACGCCAGCAGCGGCGACGACGGGCTGCCGTGCACCGCCCAGCGCCCGCCCGCGTTGAGGCAACGCACATAGCGATCGGGCGCGCCTTCCGGCAGCGAAAGAAACAGGGACGGTTGCGGTGCCATCGCCTGTGGCCTACAGCGCGAGGCCCGGCGCCTTGTCGATCTCGTCGGGCTTGTAGAGCTTGTGCTGCGCGGCGGGGCCGATGGCGTCGGACACGACGGCCAGGCGCCACGGGTCGCCCTTGCTGGCGCACGCGCGCTCCTCGCCGGTGAGCTGGAAGCTCGCCACGCCACGGGCAGTGCCCTTGACCGCGAGCTTGAGCAGCGTGTTGCCTTTCTTGTCGGCGACCTCGATGTCGTAGCCGAGCTTCTGGTCGACCACGTTGGCGGCCTTGTAGCCGTAGCCCGCGAAATGCCGGGTGAGGTACTCCAGTGCCGCGGCCTGAACCGCCTCGGGCGACGCATCGCCCGCGGCGCTTTCGACCACGGGGGCAGGTACGCCGCCCCGCGCACGTGCGGCCTCGATGTCTTCGGCGGTGGGCGCCCAGCCGCGCGGGCCGCGGACCAGCACGGCGATCTTCAGGTCGGTGTCCCAGCTCGCGATGTGCCATTCGTGCTCATCGGGAATGCGCATCGACACCTTGGCGGCCTTGTCGGTCTCCAGATCGGCGATCGGCACGCGGTTGGTCTGCAGCACGGCCCGGACGCCCTGGCCCGCGTCGAGCGTGCGCTTGAGCAGGCCCAGACGGTCCTTGGCGCGCTGGATCTGCAACGCGCTGCGTTCGCCGCCATCGGTGCGGTGCTGTGCATCCAGCGATTCCAGATAAAACCAGTGCCCGTCGGCACTGAGGCTCACGTACTCGGCCCAGAGGGTGGCAATGACGTTGTCCCCGGTCGCCAGCCAGGCGGAGTCGGCGGCTTTCGTGCGCGCATCGAACACGCCCATCTTGGCGATGATTTCGACGGGCGTGCGCTTGTCGCCGAGCAGGCGCTTTTCATTGATGACCGCGAGCACCGCGGGTTCGACTTCTTTGTCCATGGAGGGGAGGATTCTGGCGAGTGATGACCTCGGCAAGTATGCCGCGAAGTGCGCCGCTCCAAGCCTGACTAAACTGCGCCACGATGAGCTTTCCCACCCGGCCGCAGCACGCGCCAGACCGTCTCGTTTCCCATTACCGGAGCGGCGACATCATCCGCAGCCGGAGCGTCGGCGCCCTCGTCCTCTCCAGCGTGCTCGATGTCCCCGCGCCGCCTTCACGGCTCGTGGCCGATTGGGAGCGCGAGACCGCGTCGCGCCTGGCGCTCGAACCCGGCGATGTCGAACCCCTGCCCATGGCCCGCGCCCGTGCGCGCTGGCCGGACTACGCGCGGTGCGTGCAGGCCGTCTCGGCGTGGACCCGCGCGCTCGGACTGGCAGAGGTGCTTGCAGAAAGCGACGTGGCCCTCATGACCTGTCGTGGCGCGCGCTATCACCACGACGCTGCGCAGTACGGCGATGCCGCCTTCTGCAATCTCTTCATGAGCGAAGACAGGAACCTCGATGTGCATTTTCCGAATACCGGGCAGCGCATTGCACTGGTTCGCGGGACCGCCCTGATTTTCGATACCGGTCAGCCGCACGCGGTCGTCGAGCGCGGCACCGAGCACTTCGATACGGCCGACTTCGCGCCGGCCAAAGACTGCACGCAAGTCCTCCTGACATGGGAGCTTCCGATCGAGGACCCTCGGGTCGCGCGCGCACTTGGCATCGCCTTCGACACCGATCCATCGACGGCATCGCAGCTGGAAGAACAGCAAGTGAGGCTGGACGGCGCGCGGGTCGAGGTTTGCCCTCGGTCCGGTCAGTGGCGACCGGCCGACTACGGCGCGGAAACGAGCACGTAGCCGCGGTTTTCGACCGTGTCGAACGTGCGCATGCCCTTGACCAGCACGGCCGTCGGCATCCACACCCAGCCTGCTGCCGCCGGATTGACATCGAGCACGAGGAACGAATCGGACACGGCGTCGTACGCCCCGAGCGGCGAAATGTGCCCGCCGCCCTTTTGCCCGACGGCTTCGCGCCGGTAATTGACGACCACGTAGTCGCCGCCTCGTGCGAGGTTGGCGACCAGGTCGCCGCGAATGGCCTGCTCCGGCATCGCATCGTCGACGACCACGACGCGCGTGGCGAGCGCGTTCCCGCGCAGCATGGCGTCGAACTGCCGCAACTGGTAGCCGAAGTCCCGCACCTGCTTGCCGCCGATGACGACCGGTTCGCCGAGCACCTGCGCACGTGTCTTTTGGCCCTTGTCGATCACGCTGTCCTGCGTGAAGCGCGGCACGATCGGGTCGGCGCCCGGTGGCAAGAACTGCACATCGCTGCTGCGCAACCGCGTGTGGTCGCGGGGCAGGTCGGCGCGCTGCCCGTACACCGTGTTGAGCACGATCGCCGCCGATGTCGGCCCGCAGAACGCACCGTTGTACTGCGGTTCGAACTGGTTGGCGAGCGTGGCGAAATCCACCTTGGCACGAGAGCGTGCCAGACGCGCAACGCCTTCGTCGGACGAAAACGGAACAAGCGCCGCGGACGCGTTCGCCGCTGCGCTCGTGGTCGCGCTTGCCGCGCTCGCCGTGGAATCCGCCGTGGTCGCGCCGCCGACGGCGCAGCCCGACAACAGCGCTGCCGCCGCAAGCAAGCCTGCGGCGGCAGCGCGTCGGGTTGGGAGCAAACGGACGATGTCGAAGCGGTCGAGGTTCATGGCCTGAGGGTACGCCGTCACGAAGGTATGCACAGCCGAAGTCGCCGATCGAATGCCGGGCAGCGGCGCGTCGAAGTTCAAGACGCGGCGGGCCTGTGGTCCCTTGTTGCTATCGCCGAGCTACTTCACCAGTTCCATCAGCTTCCCGAAGCTGTCCACCACGTCGTACTTCACGTTCTCAGGCGCGAACTTGCGGTTGATTTCTTCGAAGAACTTGCGGGCGCACTGGATCTTGGTGGCTTCGATCGGCCGTAAATCCATCGACGACATCGAGCCCTTGGTCTCAGCGACGAAGTACACGTGCTTGACCGCACCTTCTTGGAAGGAAATGGCCCAGTCGGGGTTGTAGTCACCGACAGGCGTCGGGATCAGAAAACCCCTCGGCAGCTTGGCGTAGACCACGACCTCCTTGCAGGTGTCCAGTTCCGTCACAAAGTCGCGCTCGACCTTGGAATCGGTCAGGACGAAGTCGTAGATGTGGCGCGTGAGCTTCTCGCCCGCTTTGCTGAAGTCCTGCTTGGTCTGGCCGGTGGTGAAGATGTCCAGATCGAAGCGGCCATCCACGGCGTCATAGGCCAGGTGCTCGATGATCACCGTGGCCTTCTGTTCGTTGATCAGACGGATCGCCTCGGCAATGAAGTTCTCCGGATTGGTCTTGAACTGTGCGAACACAGCGACGTTGATGCCTTTCAGAATCTCGACCACGGTGCGTCGGGTCAGCAATGTGCCTTCGGCCAGTTTGCCCACCAGGTCGTACTTCACGGCCGACTGGATGGAATACGCGTTCGTCTCGGTCTCAGTCGCTTTGAGGACGAAAGCGCCGCCTTCCTTGAGACCGTCATAGGTCACCTGTGCCGCCTGCTCACCCTTCTGGATGGTGTATTGCAACGGGGTCACCCGAAGTTCGTCGTCCATGGCCTGCACGGCCTTCTGCACCAGTTCGGCGGAATCGAAGGACACGCTGTATGCCGCCTTGCGGTTGATGCGGTTCCACAGCGCCTTGAATTCCTGCTTGTCGAAGTTGGCGTTCGTCTCCAGCTTCTTGGCCTTGCGTCCATCTTCCGGCACCATCAACTGGCCTTCGCTGAACACGCTGTCGATCAGCTTGAACACCGGCTCCGCCAGCGGCATCAGTTCGTCCGGCAGTGGCGCGAGCGTGCCGTCTGCCTTGGCTTCGTGATACTTCGCCGTGATGGTGCGCTTCTTGTCGACGTAGCCGTTCTGGATCAGATAGAACTCGATGTCCGTCGCCTGGTCGTCGGAAACGGTCACCGTGCCGTCCGCCGTGGTCAGCACCTTGCCTGCGAAATACGCCTTGTCAGCCACCTTGGGCCGCGCCGACAGCGAATCGCTGATGTCCCGCTGCAGTGCGGCCACGAAGTCCTTGTAGCTCTCGCTCGCCACCACGGTCAGCACGTTCACGTCGTGCACGGTGGCGGGGTTGTCCATGCGATCGCCCGTCTGGTTCACCGACAGGCGAAGGCCACGCCCCACCTCTTGTCGACGGGAGATGGTGTTGTCGCTGTGCTTCAGCGCGCAGATCACAAAGACGTTCGGGTTGTCCCAACCCTCGCGCAGGGCCGAATGCGAAAAGATGAAGCGCACATTCTTCCTGCTGCGCGTGACCTCGTCATCATTGACCGCCGGCCATGAGAGCAGCGCTTCCTTGTCCTTCAAGATCAGGTCGTACGCGTCCACGTCGTTGGACCGACCCGCGTTTTCCCCGCGCTTCTCCATGTCCGGATCGGTGAGCCGCTTGGTCTTCTTGTCGATGGAGAAATAGCCGCTGTGCGTGCGGGCCGCGTCAATGCCCTTGAGGTAGCGCATGTACGGGCTGTCCTCCAGCTCCAGCACGTCGTTGAGCTGCTGGTTGTATTCCTCCTCGAAGATGCGCGCGTACTCACCCTTTTCGTCTGCTGCCGCGTAGTCGCGGTACTTGCTCACCTCGTCGATGAAGAACAGCGTGAGCACCTTCACGCCCTGCGCAAACAACGCCTCTTCCTTGTCGAAGTGCGCGCGGATGGCCTCCCGTATCTGGATGCGGCGCAAGACCGCCTCGTTCACGTCACCGTAGGCATCGCCGACCATCAGCTCCACGCCGTTGGCAAAACTCAAGGTGTCGGTGTTGGCGTTGATGTCTGAAACGACGAAGCCCTGGTACTGGTTCAGTTCCTCCGACAGCACAAACAGATTGCTGCCCTTGCCGATCTTGCGCACCACACGCTTGATCTCGCCGTTGGCCAGCTTCTGCTCGAATTCGACCCGCGCCTCGGGCGGCTTCTTGGTCGAGATGTCGATGGACTGCAGGTACAAATAGGCGTTGGTGCCGGCCAAGCCTTTGACCGCGATGCCGCGCACAGCGATTTTCTTCACCAGCTTTTGGTTGTAAGCATCCAGTGCGTCCAGCCGATGGATTTTGTTGTGCGTCGTCTTGTGGGTGGCCGAGTAGCGCAGCACCATCAGCGGCTTGAAGTTGACCAGCGAGTCCAGTGTCTTGCCGCCCTCCATCTTCTGCGGCTCATCCAGGATCAGCACCGGCCGGTTGGCGCTGATCACGTCGATCGGGCGGCGGCTCTGGAAGTCGTCCAGCTCTTCATAGATGCGCCGCGCGTCCTGCCCGGTGGCATTGAACGCCTGCACGTTGATCACCATCACGTTGATGCCCGCGTCCGATGAGAAGCTCTCCAAGTAGTGCAGCTGCTTGGAGTTGTAGATGAAGAAGCGCGCCTTCTTCTGGTAGATCTCCAAAAAGTGCTCGGCCGTGATCTCCAGCGACTTCGCCACCCCTTCGCGGATGGCGATGCTGGGCACGACGATGATGAACTTGCTCCAGCCATACAGCTTGTTCAGCTCGAAGATCGTGCGGATGTAGCAGTAAGTCTTGCCCGTGCCGGTCTCCATCTCCACATCCAGATTCACCTTGGCCACCTTGGTCTTGACGAGTGCGGTGGACTGCGGCAGGTTCTGCTGGCGCTGCACCTGCTGAATGTTCGTCAGCAAGTCCATCTCGGACAGGGCGATGTCGGCATTGCGGAACGCCGCTTCCGTGTCTTGTTCGGCCACACCGACCGGGTCGAGCGGCAGCGCCGCTTGCGGGCTGGCGGGCCGGGCTGGCTGCGCGCCAAGGTCCAGCCGGTAGCGGATGCCGCCATGCGCGGCCATCTGGCCCTTGAAGCAGTCCACCACCGCCTGCACCGCAGCCAGTTGGTAGGCCTGAGTTTTGAATTTGAGCTTCATGCGATGGGTTTTCTCTGCAATTTTCTGCGCCGAGTTGTCTGCAGAGAATCGTAAGTTATTGATTTGAAAGAGATTTCGTCAGAAAAAGGAGGCGCGCAGCCGACTTTTTCTCTACATATCAAAGGGTTTTCTCTGCAAGCGTCCACTGCGGCTTGCGATCGCTGCCCTTGTTCACCACCTCGCCTCTACGCCTGAGCTTTGTAAGCAGGTAGCTGATCTTGGTGATCTTCTGCACCTCGTCCAGCCCGTCGCTGAGCTTGGGCATCAAAAGCCGATTGATCTCCTCGCGAGTGGCCTGACCAAACTGCCGCAGGTAGTCCAACACCAACTTGGCATAGAACTCATCGTCCTGCGCCCGCGTGCGGATGTACTCCGCCTTGCCGGTGGTCGCTTTTGCGATGGCAGCCGACACATGGAAGTTGGGTTTTCGACCCTCAATCAGTCCCCTGCGCTTCAGGCGAGCGACCGCATCGTCAGGGATTGCCAACTTCTTTTGCACACGGTCCAGCGCCAGCACATCGGCCAGCGGCAAGTCGGTATTGAGCATCAGCATCTGGGTGTAAACCGGGTCCACCACGCCGCCATAAATCGTGAGCCGAACCGCAGCGGGATCTGACAAGTCGTAGTCAGGCATGGGCAAGTAGCGCTTGGCCTGCGACAGATGCATGTCATGAATGCCAAAACCCATTTTGTCAATCATGTTCAGGCCCGACATCGCCTCTACCAAAAAGGCGTTGCGGTAACGGCGCGGCAGCCTCTCGCCCAGGCGGTAGTCGTCCGGCTGGCCCTCAAAAAAGCCACCCTCGTTCTCAAAAATCAACCGGTCCGGCTTCTCGACCACCACGATGCGGCCATGGCGCGTGTAGTCCTGGTGGGCAATGCAGTTGTGCAAAGCCTCCAACACCATCTTCTGGTCGTATTTGGAAATTTCGTGCGGCACCAACTGCCCATTTGGCAGCAAGCGCAACTGGATGTTGCGAATCTTCTGGTACAGCGCTGTCGTGTTCAGCAAAAACGGCGCTCCGAAGTGTTCGTAGGCCCGCTCAGGGCCATCGAGTGTCGGCGCCGGTTCAACTTTGACCCACCCTGCCGTTTGAACTTTGACCCGGGGATGGAAGCCGGCATCGTGGATGCCGGCTGTGCATAACTCTACCGTCTTCGTCCTTTCCCGGTTTCCTTTCTGATGACTGATCGCTTGCACGAAGAAGGCGCGAAGGGCGAAGCCCGCAGCGCCTTGTCCCCTTCTGCGGTGTTGCTCAACCGGCGTTTCCAGCCGACGCCTTTCGCTCCTGCTCACGAGCTTTGATGCGCTTCTTCGAGTTGGCAGTGGCGTGCGTGATCCGGTAACTGTCATTGCCCGTCTCCACGATGTGGCAGTGGTGCGTGAGCCGGTCCAGCAATGCTGTCGTCATCTTTGGATCCACGAACACACTGCTCCATTCAGCGAAGTCCAGGTTGGTCGTCACCACGACGCTGGTGTGCTCGTACAGCTTTGAGAGCAGGTGGAACAGCAATGCCCCGCCGGCCTGGCTGAAGGGCAGGTATCCCATCTCGTCGAGCACCACCGCGTCCAGGCGCAGCAGGCTCGCCGCAATGCGCCCCGCTTTGCCCTGGGCCTTCTCCTGCTCGAGTGCGTTCACCAAGTCGACGGTCGAGTAGAAGCGCACACGCTTGCCATGCTGCGTGATGCCCGCCACGCCGATGGCGGTCGCCAGATGGCTCTTGCCCGTGCCGGGGCCACCCACCAACACGACGTTGTGCGCCTCGTCGGTGAAGGCCATTTCGGCCAGTTGCAGCACGAGCTTGCGGTCGACCGCCGAGACCTCGAAGTCGAATCCTGCAAGGTCCCGGTGCACAGGGAACTTCGCCGCGTTCATCTGGTGGGTCACCGAGCGCGTGGCGCGCTCGGTCGTCTCGGCACGCAGCATCTGCTCGACCAGCCAGCGCGAACGCTCCAGCTCGGTGTTGTCCTGCTCCATCAGATCGGCCCAGGTTCCCGCCATGCCGTGCAGGCGCAGCGTCTTGAGTTCGGCGATGACGTCACGCATGACCGGCCTCCCTTATCTTGTTCAAGTCGCGCAGCCGGTCGTAGCGAGCCGTGTCGGCGATCGGCGGCGTCAGCACCTGCAGCGACGTCTCGACGTTCTCTGGCCGCGGCGCCGAGTTCAAACGCGCGAGTACGTTGATGACGTGTTCGACGCTCACACGCCCGGAGGGCGGTGCACCGTCCAGCGCCAGCTCTACGGCCACCAGCACCGCCTCCAGTCCGGCCGTCGGCACCAAGGCCAGCACCCGGGCCATCAGCCGGTCGCCTCCGCTCTCGCGCAAGAGTGCACGACGCAACCGCTGCAATGATTCGGGCAGATCGGTGAACGGTGCGCCATTGCGCAACGCGCCTGGCTTCCTCTGCACCAGCGGCACATAGTGCTGCCAGTCGTAGCGCGTCTTGCTCTTGTCCGTCAGACGCTCATGCTCGGCCACGACACCGTCGCCAGCGACCACCGTCACGCGCGTCGGGTACAGGTGCGTGCTGACCATCTGCCCGGCCAACTCGCATGGCACCGAGTAGCGGTTGCGCGCTACCGACACCAAGCAGGTGCTGCTCACCCGGGCCACCTCCTCGACGTAGCCATCGAACGCGGCCGGCATCGGCATCAACTGCACCCGCTCGTGCTCGAGCATTTCGGCAACGCTGAACTGCTTGTGCTCGGGATGCCGGACTTCTTCCCACAGCGCCCGGCAGCGTTCCCCCAGCCAGGCGTTGAGCTCGTCGAAGCTGGCGAAGCGCCGCTCACGCGCGTCGATCCAGATGCGCCGGCGGCTGTCCTGGACGTTCTTCTCCACCACACCCTTCTCCCAGCCCGAAGCGACGTTGCAGAAGTCCGGGTCGTACAGGTAATGCGCGCACATCACCGCGAAGCGCGCGTTGACGGTGCGGCCCTTGCCCTTGTGCACCTTGTCCACGGCGGTCTTCATGTTGTCGTAGATGCCGCGACGCGCCACACCGCCGAGCGCCGCGAAGGAGCGCGTGTGCGCATCGAACAGCATCTCGTGGCCCTGGCTCGGGTACGCCACCAGCCAGAACGCGCGGCTCGCGCACAGCTTCATGTGCGACACCTGCAGCTTGCGGTACAGGCCCCCGATGACCAGCGACTCGTCGCTCCAGTCGAACTGGAACGCCTCGCCCAGCTCGAAGGTCAACGGCACGAATGCCTTGCCGATTGCAACGCCGCCCTGGCTGGCGCGCCATGTACGAATGAAGTCCGTCAGTTGCGTGTAGCCGCCTTCGTAGCCCGCCGCGGCGATCTGCTGAAGCAGTGCCTTGGCAGTTCGCCGTTCCTTCCTTGGGCGGCGCGCATCGGCCAGCAGCGCCATCTTGATCGTTTCGATGAACGGCGCCAGCTTCGTCGCCGCCGGGCGGCGACGGTACTTCGGTGGCTGCGCCACCGGCGTTCGCAGGTACTTCCTCACCGTGTTGCGCGACAGGCTCGTCGCCCTCACGATCTCGCGCACCGACTTCTTCTCGCGGTGGTGCATCCGCAGGACCTTGCCAATCATGGCCATGGTGATCACTCCTCATACCCCCGCCGCTTAAAAAAGCAGCAGGGTAGGCTGAACACCCGGGTCAAATTTGAAGCGGCACAACCCTCACAGGTGGGTCAATTTTCGGCCGGCGCCAACAGACGAGGTAATACGGGTGGAGCCGGTTGTGCTGCGGTGCGCCGCTGGGCGGGTTCAGCCCGTTGTGGCGGTTGCGCAGCGTGAAGATGACACCCGGCCGCAGGCCCAACGCGGCGTTGCTGGGCACCACGGCGTGCATGCCGTTGGGCACGCGGCCCAGGTCGCCATGCTCCTTGACGTGATTGAGCAGGTCCATGCGGAAGTCGTTGAGGCCGAGGTCGGTGATGGAGACACCGGTCTTCAGGTCTTCCAGCTCGATCACCTCTTCCTGCAGGCGGCGCAGTTGCTCCTTGCGGTACGACACGTCGTTGGCTTGGGCACTCAGCACGTTGTCGTCCCCGGTGGCGGTCACGTCCGCGATCATCATCCGGCTTTCGACGCGTTCCTTGAGGTTGATGTATTCGTCGAGCGAAATGTCGGGCCAGTAGTTGACGAGCTGGATGCTGCTGTTGGGCGAGCCGATGCGGTCGATCCGGCCGAAGCGCTGGATGATGCGCACCGGGTTCCAGTGGATGTCGTAGTTGATGAGGTAGTCGCAATCCTGCAGGTTCTGGCCTTCGGAAATGCAGTCGGTGCCGATGAGCAGGTCCACCTCGGCCGGTTCGGCCGGCAGCACGATGGCCTTCTCTTTGGAGCGCGGCGAGAACAGGGTGAGCAGTTCCTGGAAGTCGTAGCTTTTCTTCAGCGTGGACTTGGGCGACCCTTTGCCGGTGACTTTGGCGCTGTGCAGTTCCAGCCGCGCCAGCAGCTCAGGGGCGAGGTTGGCGTAGAGGTAGTCGGCGGTGTCGGCAAAGGCGGTGAAGATCAGTACCTTCTTGTTGCCGGGGTTGATCGGGTTGGCGATCTTGGCGAGCACCTGCGCCTTCAGGTGCTGGAGCTTGGCGTCGTGGTCGGGCGTGACGAGGTGCATGGAGGCCAGCAGGCCTTCGATGACCCGCAGGTCCGACTGAAGTTCGCGCTCCCACGAGGGCAAGTCCATGTCGGCCAGGTTGATCTTGACCTTGCCGCCGATTTCCTCGTCGCTCTGGAACGGAATGTCGTCCTCTTCCGCATCCAGGTCTTCGAGCGCATCGGTGAGGTCGCTCACCAGCGCGGTGTCGCCGCTCTTCTGGAAGGCGTCGATCTTGTCCAACGTGTTGGCATGGTTGTCACGCAGCGATTCCAACGTGAGCCGGAAAGAATGGACGGAGCTTTCCAGACGCTTGAGCAGGTTGGTGACCATGAGCGCCTGCAGGCTGCGCTCGCGGTCGATCTGGCGGAAGGTGACGTTGCTCGCACTGACCTGCGTGTCGTACATGTCCTCGTACTTCTTGAGGCGGCTGGGCAGGATGTAGCTGATGGGCGCGTACACCGCGAGCTTGAGCAGCGAGAGCTGCTCGAAGATCTGGTTGAAGCCCATCACGTCGACACGTTCGGTGATGGCGCAGTGAAAGGACAGCGGCGCACGCCGCTCGGGAAACGGCCCGATGTCCTGGGTGTCGTAGAAGGTCTGGATGTGCTTGCGCGAGCGCGCGATGGTGACGCTGTCGAGCAGTTCGAAGAAGTCGAAGTCCAGCGCATCGAGAATGGCACGCGCGGTTCGCGCCTCGGGCGGGAGTCGGGCCCACACGTTGAAAGCCGACTGGGCGTCCTGAAATATTCTCTCGACAGTCTTGCTGGTACGCAGCTTCGGGCTGAGATTTTCCGAGTCGCCCTCGTAGGCGAGCGCCAGTTGGTTGCGCAGATCGTTGAAGCGGTTGTTGACCGGGGTGGCAGACAGCATCAGCACCTTGGTTTTCACGCCCTCTCTGATGACCTGGTTCATCAGCCGCTGGTAGCGCGTCTCCTTGTCCTTGAAGATGTCGTTGTTGCGAAAATTGTGCGACTCGTCGATCACGACCAGGTCGTAGTTCCCCCAATTGATGCGGTTGAGCGGCGTTCCGAACGACTCTCCACTGGTGCGCATGAGGTCGGTGTGGCAGAGCACGTCGTAGCTGAACCGGTCTTTGGCGAAGATGTTGGTAGTGAGATTGCGGTTGTAGTTGAGCCAGTTGTCGGCCAGCTTCTTGGGGCAAAGCACCAGCACCGACTTGTTGCGCAGCTCGTAGTACTTCACCACGGCCAGAGCCGTGAAGGTCTTACCTAAACCAACGCTGTCGGCCAGGATGCACCCGCTGTAGGTTTCGAGCTTGTTGATGATGCCCGTGGCCGCGTCGCGCTGGTAGTTGAACAGCTTGTTCCAGATGAGGGTGTCCTGGTAGCCGGTGCGATCGTTGGGCAGCACGTCTTCGTCGATGTCGTCGAGAAACTCGTTGAAGATGTTGAAGAGCATCAGAAAGTAGACGCTCTCGGGGGAGTTCTCCTGGTAGACCGACGCCATGTGGTCGCAAACCTGCGCGGTCACGTCTTCGAGCTTCTCGGAGTCGCTCCAGATCTGATCGAACAAGCTGAGCCAGGTGGCGGTGAAGGCCGGCTCGTCCATCTTGTTGACAAGGTTGGAGACGGCATTGCCTGGCTGGTAACCCAGATCGACGGCGGTGAAGCCGTGCAATGGCATGTACGCTGTCGCGTCCGCATCGGCGACTTGCACGCAAGCGAACTGCTGCATGGGCGCTTTGCTGCGATTCGATTTGAAGGTGGCCTTGCGCCGCAGCCAGTCTGCACACTCCTTGGCAATGGCGCGTTGGGTCAGCTTGTTGCGCAGTTGGATCTCGAACTCGCTGCCGTACAGGCTGCGCTCCCGCTCGGCCCGCGGAATGTGGAACTCCCTGCGCTCTTTTCGAATCTTGTCGGTCGCCTCCTCGGCGACGAAGGTCGGGGACGTGAAGATGAAACTCAGATGCTCGACCTTTTCCAGCTCGTCCTTCAGCGCTTCATACGCATACATCGAAAAGCAGGAGGCGGCGATCTTCAGACGCCCGCCGGGTCGGATCGTCCGTTTCAGGTCATCGCCGAGCAGGCGATTGATGTTGTCGATGAGTTCCATGGCAACGTCTCCTGGTGATCAGCTCGCCCACAGCCCAGCGAAGTCGAATGAAAGTTGGCGGTGATGCCGAATCGACAGCAGGTACACGGCGGCATCGGCCTCCGTGGCTGCGTAAAGCATCAGGTAGTCACCATGCAGGTATTCGCGCAGCGCGTCTGGAGCGCCGGCAGGCAGCGCGGCAAGCTGCGCCAGCGCTTCGGCGGACTGTGGCGGGTTGGCCAAATAGCGCCGGCCGATGCGTGGAAAGCGGCGCAGGTTGGGGATGACCGTGGCACGCAACTCGGCCACCAACGCGTCGAAGGCAAAGCCAGCGTCGGCTTCGACCAGGAAGGCCTCGATGGCTTCCAGGCGCTCCAGAAAGCTCGCGGTCAGTTCGACCCGGTACAGCGCGTCAGCCACGCTTCTTGGCGGGCTTGGTGGGGCTTGCTGTTTTGGTCGCAGCGGCGCGGCGTTGCTGAAGTTTGGCGAGCGCGCCATCGGCCTCGAAGGTACGGCCTGCCGCGATGTCGGCCAGTCCGCGCTTGGCGTCGTCGATCAGGAGCAGGTGAATGCGCTCGCGTTCGAGGCGGTGGTAGTAATCCAGCCGGTCGGCATCGATCAGCGCGACGTAGCTCTCACCATTCTTGGTGATGATCTTCTCGGCGCCCGCCTTGGCCTGGTCCGCCAACTCGGACAAGTTGGCCCGGGCCTGCGTGAACGCGACGACATCACTGGATGCGAATCCCATGGCGGCTCTCCGAAAGAAGTAGATGACAGAATTCTGTGCAGTCTACTTGAACAGAGCTGCTGATGGACTTGTACGTTGCGGTGTACGCCTCAGCCAACCCACTCGCGGCACGAAATGTCGCCTCGCACCCGACGCGCAACGTCATCGAGTCGACCGGCGAAGATCGCCCAGCGGCGTTCACCGCCGAACTCCGCGTGGAGCGACTTCACGAAGCGACTCGCCAGATCGAGCTCGTTCTGGCTGAGGTACCAACCGAAGACGCGTTCGTACTGAGCGAGCCTGCGCCCGGCAAGATGCGCCACCGCAGCCTGCGGCGTCGTCAGGCCGTCGAGCATGTCGAGCAGCGCCGTCACATCGCTTGCGATCTCCGCGCCGAGGGAGTCGGCATCGGTGTCCAAGGTGACGTCGTATTCCCGTCGAGCGTCGGGGTCAGCGTCGTTCGGTCGCAAGCGTACGTGACACGACGGCTCGTCTGGGTCTTCGATGAGGGGCTCGCCGATCACCGCGTCGAGCGCCGGCAGGTACACGGACCCGTTGATGTAGAACCGCGCCGCGAGCGCACCGTTGCGCGAGCTGCGCTCCACGTTGACGATCTGTGTGGCCTCCCCCACCCGGCGCTTGAAGGTCGAACCCAAGGACGTGAATCCTCGGGCGGTCAACAGAGGCTTCAGGTGGGTTCGAACGACCGCTGTGATCAGGTTGGCTGGAGACATGGTCGCGAAGAATAAGCCGGTGGAGCGCGCAACCAGCCGGTGCGCGCTCCAGGCATCGACGATCAGACGATGTCGAACCGATCCAGCTCCATCACCTTCACCCAAGCCTTCACGAAGTCATCCACGAACTTCGCCTGGCTGTCCGCGCTGGCGTAGACCTCGGCCGTCGCGCGCAGCAGCGCGTTCGATCCGAACACCAGGTCGGCGCGCGTGCCGGTCCACTTCAGTTCGCCGCTTTGGCGGTCGCGCCCTTCGAACTGCTCGCCGGCACCGCCGACCGAGGTCCATGCGGTGTTCATGTCGAGCAGGTTGACGAAGAAGTCGTTGCTCAGCGTGCCTGGCTTCTGGGTGAAGACGCCGTGCTTGCTTTGCCCGACGTTGGCGCCCAGCACGCGCAGGCCGCCGACCAGCACGGTCATCTCGGGGGCGGTCAGCGTGAGCAGTTGCGCCTTGTCGATGAGCAGTGCCTCGGCGGGCACGCTGAAGCGCGCCTTCGTGTAGTTGCGGAAGCCGTCCGCAGCCGGTTCCATCGGCACGAACGAGTGCACGTCGGTCTGTTCCTGCGATGCATCGGCGCGGCCCGGGGTGAAGGGCACCTTGACGTCGCGGCCGCCGTCGCGGGCGGCTTGTTCCACGGCGGCACCGCCGGCCAGCACGATCAGGTCGGCGAGCGAGATCTTCTTGCCGCCGGCGTCATGGCCACTTTGTGCGGCGTTGAACTCGGCCTGGATGGCTTCGAGCACCGACAGCACCTTGGCCAGCTGCGCCGGCTCGTTGACGGCCCAGTCCTTCTGCGGTGCCAGGCGGATGCGTGCGCCGTTGGCGCCACCGCGCATGTCGGAGCCGCGGTAGGTCGATGCCGAGGCCCAGGCGGTCGCGACGAGTTGTGCCGGCGTCAGGCCCGAGGCCAGCACCTTCTTCGACAGCGCGGCCACGTCCTGCGCATCGACCAGCGCATGGTCGACGGCCGGAATCGGGTCTTGCCAGACGAGCACTTCGGCCGGCACTTCGGGGCCGAGGTAGCGCACGCGCGGGCCCATGTCGCGGTGGGTCAGCTTGAACCAGGCGCGGGCGAAGGCGTCGGCGAACTGGTCGGGGTTCTGGTGGAAGCGGCGCGAGATCTTCTCGTAGGCCGGGTCCATGCGCAGCGCCACGTCGGACGTGAGCATGGTAGGCACCAGCTTCTTCGACGCGTCGTGCGCATGCGGGATGGTCGCTTCGGCACCCTTGGCGGTCCACTGGTGGGCGCCGGCGGGGCTCTTGGTGAGTTCCCACTCGAAGCCGAAGAGGTGGTCGAAGTAGTCGTTGGTCCACTGCGTGGGCTTGGTCGTCCAGGTGACTTCGAGGCCGCTGGTGATGGTGTCGCCGCCCTTGCCGCTGCCGAACTTGTTGTGCCAGCCAAAGCCCTGCGCTTCGAGGCCGGCGGCTTCGGGTTCGTGCGCCACGTTGTCGGCCGGGCCGGCGCCGTGGGTCTTGCCGAAGGTGTGGCCACCGGCGATGAGTGCCACGGTTTCTTCGTCGTCCATCGCCATGCGGGCGAAGGTGTCGCGGATGTCGCGGGCCGAGGCGAGCGGGTCGGGGTTGCCGTCCGGGCCTTCGGGGTTGACGTAGATCAGGCCCATTTGCACGGCGGCCAGCGGGTTCTCGAGGTCGCGGGTGTGCGGGACCTGGCTGTCGTCGTCCTTCACGAGCACGCCATGTGCTTCTTCAACGCCCGGCGAACCCTGGCTGTAGCGAACGTCGCCGCCGAGCCACTTGTCTTCACGGCCCCAGTACACGTCCTGGTCGGGTTCCCACACATCGGCGCGGCCACCGGCAAAGCCGAAGGTCTTGAAGCCCATGGTTTCGAGGGCGACGTTGCCGGTGAGGATCATCAGGTCGGCCCACGAGATCTTCTGGCCGTACTTCTGCTTGATGGGCCACAGCAGGCGGCGCGCCTTGTCGAGGCTCACGTTGTCGGGCCAGCTGTTGAGCGGCGCGAAACGCTGCTGGCCGCGCCCTGCACCGCCCCGGCCGTCACCGATGCGGTAGGTGCCGGCGCTGTGCCAGGCCATGCGGATGAAGAGCGGGCCGTAATGGCCGAAGTCGGCTGGCCACCAGTCCTGCGAATCGGTCATGAGCGCGGCGAGGTCTTTCTTGACCGCCGCGAGATCGAGGCTCTTGAAGGCTGTGGCGTAGTCGAAGTTTTGGCCCATTGGGTCGGACTTGGACGAATGCTGATGCAGCAGGTCGACGCGCAACTGCTGAGGCCACCAGTCACGGTTGGTTCTGCCGGCGCCAGTGGCCTGGCTGAATGGACACTTCGCTTCGCTCTTTTCTTCGGCCATCGGGAGACTCCTGCTTTTTGAATTTGGGGAAGCGCAAATTCTGTGTCAGAAGCCGCCGGATAGCGAATAGGCGCAGTTAATTCCGGTCATAGCGCTGCGGCGCTACACGTTGTGGCTGCAGGCAACTTCCATGACCGTCGTGAAGTGATCCAGTGTCGGGGTGCGCAAGCCAACCACCTTGGCCTGGTCGTCGTACAGCCGCAGTCGCACCGCTTCCGACGCGAAAGGCAAACGCATGAAAGCCTCGGCTTGCGCTGCGTCGAACGGGCCGCCCTGCAATGCGAGGCTCGCCACGGACGCCGGTGACAAGGCCTCCGCGTAGCCCGGCTGCGTGGCGCAGAGATAGCGTTTGGCGTCGACGTGCAGGCAGATCGGACTGAGCACGGCGGCCGGGAAGACACCCCTGAGAAACGGCAGCGCGATGTACTGGTGAAGATCATCGTGCGGAGGCGACGCGGGGCGGCTGGTCGCGACCGCGGGGCGCTCGTCGCCCAGCAGGTGGCCGAGATCGTGAAGCAGCGCCGAGACCACTGTCTCGGCGTTCTCGCCGGCCCGTTCGGCCAGGTCGGCGCACTGCAACGCATGGTCGAGCTGGCTGATGGCTTCGCCTCCGTATTGCTGCTGGCCGCGGCCTTGGAGCAGCTGCACGATTTCGTTCACGGTCAGCGCCACGACAACCCCTCAGATCAGGAACTTGCGGATGCGGGCCGACACCAGGTCGATCACGCTCACGCTGAGCACGATGACCAGCATGACAGCGCAGGTCTCGGCGTACTGGAAGCCGCGAATGATTTCCCACAAGACCACGCCGATGCCACCGGCACCGACCATTCCCACCACCGACGCAGAGCGCACGTTCGACTCGAAGCGGTAGAGCGCGTACGAAATCCACAGCGGCATGACCTGTGGCAGCACGCCGTAGACGATCTCGTGCAGCGCGCTCGCGCCCGTCGAGCGGATGCCTTCGACCGGCTGCGGATCGATGGCCTCGACGGCTTCGGCAAAGAGCTTGGCCAGCACGCCGGTCGTGTGCACCCACAGCGCGAGCACGCCGGCAAACGGGCCCAGCCCGACCGCCACCACGAACAGCATCGCGAACACCATCTCGTTGATGGCGCGGCAGCTGTCCATCAGTCGCCGCATGGGCTGGTACACCCACCACGGCACGATGTTGGCCGAGGCCAGGAGCGCCAGGGGCACGGCGGTGACCACGGCCAGGGCCGTGCCCCACAGCGCGATCTGCAGCGTGATGACCATCTCCTGCAGGTACATCCGCCACTGCGTGAAGTTGGGCGGGAAGAACTCCGCCGCGTAGGTCGCCATGTTGCCGCCGTCACGCCACAGGTCCAGCGGGCGCATGTCGGCGCCCTTCCAGGATGCTGCCAGCAGGATCAGCAGGGCGGCCCATGAAAAATGCCACGCGAGGCTGCGTTTGGGCACAGGCACGACCGCCAGTGGCGGGCGAACGATCTGGATCGTGGGTTCCATGGTGGCGATCGGAGCGGCGGGCGTGGCGGCGTGATGAGGCGCGCTTTACTGCGCGGTCAGCGCCGACAGCTTCTTGTCGATGTCGGCCAGGCGCGTTTTGCGGTCGGCGTCGTTCAGCGCCACGTCGGCTTCGACCTTCGTGCGCTGGCCGAACAGGTCGAGCTGGCGGATCGGCGTGAGCTGCTTGTCGCTCGACTCCTTGAAGCCCGAGAGCTTGGAGATCTTCATGATCACTTCCTTCTCGCGCGCATCCGTCTTCGCGTAGTTGTAGAAAAAGTTGCGGATCTTGGCCTTGGTCGCTTCCGGCAGGTCCTTGCGCATCACCAGCGGGTCGAGCGGGATCAGCGGCGAAGTCCAGACGATCTTGATGGCCTTGAACTTCTCCGGGAAACGCTGCTGGATCTTTTCGAGGTTCTCGCTGTTGTTGGTCGCCACATCGATCTGCTTGTTCGCCACGGCCAGCGCGTTGGTCTCGTGGTTTGCACTGCGCGTGACCTTGAAGATCGTCTTGGCGTCGACCTTGTTCTGCGCGAAGACGTAGAAGCCTGGCACGAGATAGCCCGAGGTCGAGTTCGGGTCACCGTTGCCGAAGCTCAGGTTCTTCGCGCTCTTGAGCACATCGTCGAGCGTGTTGATCGGGCTCTCGCGATTGACGATCAGGTGCGAGTAGTAGCCCTGGCTGCCGTCGGCGTTGACCATCTGCGCAAAGATTTCGCCGTTCGCACGGTCGATGGCTTCCATGGCCGACTTGTTGCCGAACCAGCCGATCTGAACCTTGTTGAAACGCATCGCCTCGATCACGCCGGCGTAGTCGGGGGCGAAGAAGGCAGTCACCTTGAGACCGGTCTGGCGGCTCATGTCGTCGATCAGCGGCTGCCAGTCGCCCTTCAGGTTCTGCGTGGCCTCGGTCGAGATGATGCCGAAGTTGATGTCCTGCGCGATGGCGCCGGCCATACCGAGGCCGAGGGCCATGGCTGCGATGAGTTTCTTGATCATGGATGACTCCGAAAGCGGATGGAGGGGAAGAAAGAGAAAGACCGTCAGGCCGCCTGCGCAGCCCACGGCATCGCATGGGGTTGCGGCAACACGTGCACGCTCGCGCCTTCCGCCGATGGCGTTGCAGGACGCAGCAGCTCTTCGGCCTGGACGCCGTAGAGCGAGCGCAGCAGCGCCGGGGTCAAAGAAGCAGACGGGCCGTCGAAGACCACCTGGCCCTGGTTCAGCGCCACCACGCGCGCGCAGTACTTCATGGCAATGTCGACCTGGTGCAGCGAGACCACCACGGTGCAGCCGTCTTCCCGGTTGATGCGGGCCAGGATTTCCATGACCTTGCGCGACGACTCGGGATCGAGCGAGGCGATCGGCTCGTCGGCCAGCACCACCTTCGCACCCTGCACCAGCGTGCGTGCAATCGCGGCGCGTTGCTGCTGGCCGCCGGACAGCGTCGAGGCGCGTTGCGCGTGGCAGTCCGCAATGCCGACACGCGACAGCGCATCGAGCGCCAGCGCGCGCTCCTGTGCATTGAACATGCGCATCCAGCTGCGCCACCACGGCATGCGATGCAGCGAGCCGACCAGCACGTTGACCAGCACCGGCAGGCGCGCCACCAGGTTGAACTGCTGGAACACGAAACCGACTTGCGAGCGCACCTTGCGGATGTCGCGATGGATGCGGCCGCCTTGCTGCACGCAGCACCCGTCGATTTCGATCATCGATTCGCTGCCGCCGTCCGCGGCCACCAGCCCGGCCACATGGCGCAGCAGCGTCGATTTGCCGGAGCCGGACGCGCCGATCAGCGCGACCATCTCGCCGCGGGCGATGTCCAGGTTGAT
This sequence comes from Variovorax sp. PAMC 28711, assembly GCF_001577265.1. Classification (NCBI taxonomy): domain Bacteria; kingdom Pseudomonadati; phylum Pseudomonadota; class Betaproteobacteria; order Burkholderiales; family Comamonadaceae; genus Variovorax; species Variovorax sp. PAMC 28711. The sequence goes on from NZ_CP014517.1 coordinate 1,216,095, forward strand.
GTCGCGCAGGGCATGTTTCCCGTTGGCGAAATGCTTGTCGAGGTGGCGGATGCGCAGGAGTGGATTCATGGCGTTCTTTTCAAGGTCGTCTAGACAACAGCAAAGGGAGTCTCTTCATCGCATGTGACGCCGTGGCGACATTTCGGCGACGCGGGTGTGTCAGCGTGGGCCTGCTCGCTCAGAGCACACGCCGGCCCTCGCGCCACACCGCGCGGACCACCGGATGCCGCGCGCCGTCGGGCAGCGTGACGATGCGCACGTGCACGAGGTCTGCGCGCAAGCCGGCCTCGAGCGCGCCCCGGTCGTGAAGACCCGCTGCGCGCGCCGGCGTCACGCTCACCATGGCCACGGCCTGCGGCAGCGACACGATGTCGTCGTCCACCAGACGCATCGCCGCACCCAGCAGGCTGCTCGGCACGTAGTCCGACGAGAGGATGTCCAGCAGCCCGTGGCGCGCGAGCTCAGCCGCGGCCACGTTGCCCGAATGCGAGCCGCCGCGCACCACGTTCGGCCCGCCCATCACGTTGGCCATGCCGCGCTCGCGTGCAGCGCGCGCTGCGGTCAGCGTGGTCGGAAATTCCGACATGCTGGCGCCCTCGGCATGCGCCTGCTCGACGTGTGCCACGGTGGTGTCGTCATGGCTCGCCAGCGCGATGCCGTGTTCCCGGCAGTAGTCGACAAAGTGTTGACGGTGCGGCGCCGCGAACGCTTCCTGCAGTTGACCGGCTTCGGCGACCCGCTGATCGAACTTGCGGTCGCTCCAGCCCTTCTTGCCGGTGTAATAGATGCGGGCGACCTCGATGTTTTCCCATTGCCGCTGCCCCGGCGTGTGGTCCATCAACGAGATCAGCGACAGCCGCGGATGACCGTGAAACGGCGCGAACAGCTCGATGGTGTTGGGCGCCGGCAGCTCGCAGCGCACATGCAGATGATGGTCCGCGCGCAGCAGGTCCTGCGCGGCGCACGCATCGAGCGTGGCGAGCGTCTTGTGCCAGGTGCTGCCGCGCAGGCTCTCCGGATCGGCCTCGCCCACACCGAGCGCATCGAACACGGTGGTGATGCCGGCCGCCGCCACTTCGGCGTCGTGCGCCATCAGCGCAGGGAGCTCCCCCCACTGCACCTTGGGGCGCGGCATCAGGTGGCGCTCGAAGTTGTCGGTATGCACCTCGACCAGTCCGGGCAGCAAGTAGTCGCCGTCGAGGTCGATCGTGCCGGCCGCGGTGGGTCCGCTGTGCATCGCGGTGATGCGGCCGTTGTCGACCAAGAGGGAGCCCGTGACCGTTTCGCCGGGAAGCACGATGCGGGCGTTGGAGAAAACCGTCGAGGAGCTCATGGCGTGGTCCTGAAGTCGCCGACGTTGACGCGGCGCGTGGCGACCGCGGCACCGACTTCGGCGTCGTGAAAGATGCCGACCGTGGCGGCGCCGCGGGCAGTGGCCTCGCGAATCAGCGCGATCACGGTGGCGGTGTTGGCCGCGTCGAGCGACGCCGTCGGTTCGTCGAGCAGCAACAGCGGCTTGGGCTTGATCATGTTGCGGGCGATGTTGATGCGCTGCTGTTCGCCGCCCGAGAACGTGGCGGGCGGCAAGTGCCACAACCGCTCCGGGATGCGAAGCCGTGCGAGCCATCGCCGCGCTTGTTCGCGGGCCGCTTCGAGCGCGGCCGGATCGTCGCCTGCGTCTTCCGCCAACGGCTCTGCCACCACATCGAGCGCTGCCACGCGCGGGATCACGCGCAGGAACTGGCTCACGTAGCCGATCGTGTCGCGTCGCAGCTTCACCAGCTCGCGCGGCGTGACGCCGGTCACGTCGATCCGGCCGTCGGCTGACTGCACCGTGATTTGCCCGGCGCTGGCGCGGTAGTTGGCGTAGATGAGCTTGAGCAGCGTGCTCTTGCCGAGGCCCGAGGCACCGTCGAGCACCACGCATTCGCCGGCGCTCACGCTGAGGTCGACGCGATCGAACACGGGCAGGCTGAGCGCGTTCTGGTGATGCAGGGTGAAGCGCTTGGCGACGCCCTCGAGGGTGAGCACGGGAGGTGGGGTCATGGCTGCAGTACCGATGAAACGAGGAGTTGGGTGTAGGCGTGTTGCGGGTCGTCGAGCACCTGATCGGTCAGCCCGCTTTCGACCACGCGGCCCTGCTGCATGACGATCATCCGGTGCGCCAGCAGACGGGCCACCGCGAGGTCGTGGGTGACCACGATGGCCGCGAGCTGCATCTGCCGGGTGAGCTGGCGCAGCAGGTCGAGCAGGCGCGCCTGTACCGAGACGTCGAGCCCGGAAGTCGGCTCGTCCATGAACATCAGGCGCGGCTGGGTCACCAGGTTGCGCGCGATCTGGAGGCGCTGGCGCATGCCGCCGGAGAAGGTGCGCGGCGCGTCGTCGATGCGGCCCGGATCGATCTCCACGCGTTGCAGCCACTCGGCGGCAGCGGCGCGCACGCGACCGTAGTGCCGCTCGCCCAGGCCCATGAGCCGTTCGCCCACGTTGGCGCCGGCCGACACATCCATGCGCAGGCCATCGGCCGGGTTTTGATGAACGAAGCCCCAATCGGTGCGCGCGAGCAGGCGCTGCTGCGACTCGCTCATGGCGAACACATCTTCCAGCGCGCCACCGCGCACCTGGAACTCGACGCTGCCCGCATCGGGGCGGCTGCGGGCTGCGATGGCGTTGAGCAGCGTCGACTTTCCCGAGCCTGACTCGCCGACAACGGCCAGCACTTCGCCGGGCCAGAGGTCGAACGACGCGTCGTGCAGGGCCACGCGGCCCCCGTAACTTTTGCCGATGCCGCGCACGCGCAGCAACGGAAGGGCGGAAGCCGTCGCGTTCATGCGGGCACCTGCTCGGTGGTCACGACCGCAGCCGGTGTGGAGGCGTGCGCGGCCTGGCGCGACTGGCAATAGTCGGAGTCGGAGCAGGTGTGCATGCGCGTGCCGCGGTCGTCGGTGATGACCTCGTCGAGGAAGCTGTCGGTCGCACCGCACAGCGCGCACGGATCGTCCCAGCGCTGCACCTCGAACGGATGGTCTTCGAAGCCCAGACTCTCGACCGGGGTGTAGGGCGGCACGGCGTAGATGCGCTTCTCGCGGCCGGCGCCGAACAGTTGCAACGCGGGGTTCATGTGCATCTTGGGGTTGTCGAATTTCGGGATCGGCGACGGCGACATCACGTAACGCCCGTTGACCAGAACCGGGTGGTCGTAGGTCGTCGCGATGTGGCCGTAGCGCGCGATGTCTTCGTACAGCTTCACGTGCATCAGCCCGTATTCGGCCAACGCGTGCAGCGTGCGCGTGGTCGCCTCGCGCGGCTCCAGGCGCTGCATCGGCTCGGGCACGGGCACCTGGTAGACCAGCACCTGGCCTTCGGCCAGCGGGGTTTCCGGAATGCGGTGCCGGGTCTGGATCAGCGTCGCCTCGGCCGTGCGCGTGGTCGTCTCGACGCCGGTCGTGCGCTCGAAGAAACGGCGGATGTTCACCGCGTTCACGGTGTCGTCGGACCCCTGGTCGATGACCTTCAGCACATCGTGCGGGCCGATGACTGCCGCCGTCACCTGGATGCCGCCGGTGCCCCAGCCGTAGGGCAGCGGCATTTCGCGCGACCCGAAGGGCACCTGGTAGCCGGGAATGGCGACGGCCTTGAGGATCGCGCGCCGGATCATGCGTTTGGTGCGTTCGTCGAGGTAGGCGAAGTTGTAGGTCGTTTCGGTCATTCGGCGGCTCCGGCGCTCGCGCGCATCTTTCTCACCAGTTCCAGCTCGGCCTGGAAGTCGACGTAGTGCGGCAGCTTCAGGTGCTGCACGAAGCCCGAGGCCTCGAGGCTGTCGCTGTGCGACAGCACGAACTCCTGCATCTGCGCGGGCGCCTCGACCGGCTCGCCGAGTTCTTCGGCACGCAGCGCGCGGTCGACCAGGCTCATCGCCATCGCCTTGCGCTCGCTGTGGCCGAAGGCCAGCCCGTAGCCGCGGGTGAACTGCGGCGGCTCCGTCTTGCTGCCGGCAAACTGGTTGACCATCTCGCACTCCGTGATTTCCATGTCGCCGATGGACACGGTGAAGTCCAGCTCCTCGGGGGCCAGCTCCAGCGCAACGGTGCCGAAGCGGATCTCGCCGACGAAGGGATGGCTGTGCGAGTAGCCACGCTGGGTCGAATAGGCCATGGCCAGCAGAAAGCCCTCGTCGCCGCGTGCCAGGTTCTGCAGCCGCGTGGCGCGATCGGCCGGAAAGCGCAGCGGCGTGTGGGTCAGGTCGACCGGCGCCGGATCGCCGGGCGGCACCGGATGGGTTTCGATGAGGCGTTCGTGGTTGAGCAGATCGACCACGCGCGGCGTGACGGCCGGCGGTGCAGCATCGGCGTCCGGATCGGTGCCGCTCGGGTGTTCGGCCGCATGGCCCTCGGCCAGCAATGCGAAGTCGAGCAGCCGCTGCGTGTAGTCGTAGGTCGCGCCCAGCACCTGGCCACCGGGCAGGTCCTTGAAGGTCGCCGAGATGCGGCGGTCGAGCGCCATGCGCGCGGTGTCCAGCGCGACGCTGTTGCCGAGGCGCGGCAGCGTCGCGCGATAAGCGCGCAGCAAGAAAATCGCCTCGACGATGTCGCCCGCGGCCTGCTTGATGGCCAGCGCCGCAAGTTCGGGGTCGTACACCGAGCCTTCGGTCATGACGCGATCGACGGCGAGCTTGAGCTGCTTACGAATCTGCGCCACCGAGAGTTCGGGCGTGCCCACGTCGCCGCGGCGTTGCTCGGCCAGCAACCGGTAGCTGCTGAGGATGGCGGCTTCACCGCCTTTGACGGCCACGTACATCTCAAGCCTCCTGTTCGATACGGGTGCTGCGCGGCAGGCCGACGATCTGGCGCGGCGTGGCCAGGTAGACATCGACACCTCGCGGAAACGCAGCGTGGTTGGCGCGCCACTGCGCGACGAAGTTGTCGGCGTCGCAGCCTTCCACCGCAAGGTGTGCCGAGCTCTGGATGCCGGGTCCGCTCAGCGTCCAGCCGCCGGCAGGGTTCGCCGTCAGGGCGGCCACGTCGACGACGCAGGTGGTGGACTGGTCCGGATAGGTGTCGCTGCCCTGCGCGAACGCCTCGAGCGGCGGTGTCGCGTCGCCGCTGGCAATCCACGCGAACTGCGCTTCGGCCGGCGCGTCGACCAGCACGCAGCCCGTGTGAAAGCGCAGCCAGGGGGCGGCGTCCGTCCCGGCGAGCGAAGGGGACAGCCAGAGTCGGCAGTCCGGGTCGAGCAAGGCCAGCAGCAACGCGGCCGACGCCGCATGGCCGTGCGACGGCACCTGGGCATCGTGCGGCAGATCGACGATGCGCCCCGGGTGCGACAGCGCTTGCAGCGCGGCGCGGAACACGGCTTGGCTGCCCATCGACGCATCGGAAAAGCCGGCGCCGAGGGTGGAGAGACGAGCTGCGCTCATTCGGCTTCGTCCTCGTCTTCGTTGCGACCGCCGGCTTCGCGTGCAACGGTAAAGAATTCGACCTTGCTGCTCTGCGCGCGGGCATGCCGTTGGGCGCGCTCCATAGCGATGTGGCTCTGCGCAGGCTGGAGCAGCCGGGTGTCGAGTGCGGCCTGCTGCGCCGGGTCTTGCAGCAGCGCGTCGGCCACGGCGGCGAGTTCGGCATGCCGGTGCGATCGACCGAGCACGTAGGCCACGCCCACCGCGGCGTCCGGCTGTTGCGCGCCGGACAGGCGCAGCGCGCAGCGCGTGACCGTGACCTCGCCGAGGTTGAAACGCTCGCCCGTTCCGCCTGCGCGGCCCTGCACCATGACGAGGCCGGTCTCGGGTCGGCGGAGCCACTGCGGTGCGCCGGCCGTGGCGGCCGTCGCCTCGCCGAGTGCGGATTCGAGAAGCGGCAAGGGCGTGCGCGCGAGCACCGCCATCCACTGCGCGCGTTGGAGCGGCAGGTTGGCGGGTTGACTGTCAAAGGCATGAAACATGAAGGTGCTACTCTGGAAGTTGTATAGACAAATCAGACAACTGGCGCGAGCTTAGGGAGCGCCCAAGACGGTTTCATGACAAGCACCATCAGCCCCATCGCCCCCCTTCCCGTTCGCGCACCCCGCGACAGTTTCTGGACTCGCATCGCCGCGGAACTCGCCGAAGCCATTGCGCGCGGCGTGTATCCGCCGGGGCAGCGACTGCCGTCCGAACACGCGCTCGCCGAGCAGTTCGGCGTCAATCGACACACCATCCGGCGCTCGCTCGCGAACCTCAGCAGCCAGGGCCTGCTGCGCGTCACGCAGGGCAGCGGCACCTACGTGGAGGAGTTCGCGGTCGACCTCGCGATGACGCGGCGCCCGCGACATCACCAGCGCCTGGCGCTGGCAGGCCTGCGCGGCACGCTCGAAGTCGTCGCCTCATCCACCGTGCGCGCGAACGCCGCGCAGGCGCGCGCGCTGGCGGTGCCGCTGCGCAGCAACCTGCTGTGCCTGAACGTGATCGGCCAGGCCGAAGGGCAGCCGCTGCATTACAGCGATCGTTTCTTTCCGCTGCCGCGTTTCGCCGGGCTGGAGGCGGTGGTGCGCGAGACCGGCTCCATCACCGCCGGCTTTGTCGCGCATGGCGTGGACGACTACACGCGGCGCGACAGCCGCATCACCGCGCAGATGCCCGAGCCCCATGTCGCGGTGCATTTGCGACAGTCCGCGCAACGACCGGTGCTGAGCGTGGAGAGCACCAATGTCGACCCGGCCGGCGTCCCGATCGAATACGCGCACGCCTGGTTCGCCGGCGACCGCGTCGCACTCACGGTGACCCCCGATGAATGAACCGATGACCGCGACCGCGAGAGCCGCCCACCGCTACGCCGCCTACTACGCGCCGGCGATGGGCAGCGCCTGGTGGGAATTCGGCAGCGGCTGGCTCGGCCGCTGTGCGGCGACGGGCGAGCCGCGAACGCAACCGAAGATCCCCGGCGTGCCGCCAGAGCTGCAGCGCGCGCTGACGGCCGCACCGCGTCGATACGGCTGGCATGCCACGTTGAAGGCACCCTTTGCGCTGGCGCCGGCCGTGAGTGCGGCGACGCTGCGGGATGGCATCGGCGCCCTGTGCCACGCGTGGGACGCCTTCGACCTGCCCACGCTGGAAGTCACGATGCTCGACGACTTTCTGGCGCTGGTACCGTCCACACCGAGCGTCCTGCTCGACACCGTCGCCGGTGCCTGCGTCATCGGGCTGCACACCTTCGCCGCACCCCTGTCGGCCGCCGATCTGGCGCGCCGGCGTGCCGCTGAACTGAGTGTCGAAGAAGACGCGTTGCTGGTGCGGTGGGGCTACCCGTTCGTGCTCCAGAAGTTTCGATTCCACATGTCGCTGACTGGCTCGCTGCGTGGCGTCCCGCCCGAGGTCGTCGCTGCATTGAGGAATGGCGCACAGCAAGCTGTCGAGAAGCTTCCGCCGTGTCGCTTCGATGCCATCAGCCTTTTTTCGGAGCCCGCGCCGGGCAGCGACTTCCTCTGCAAGACCCAGACGGCGCTGGGCACATGACGACGACGCTGATCTATGTGATGGGCCCGTCGGGCGCGGGAAAGGACAGCCTGCTGGCCTGGGTGAAATCGCGCACACCGCTGGCCGCAAGAATCGCGTTTGCCCGCCGGACAATCACGCGCGCCGCGCGTCCCGGTGACGAGGACCACGAGAGCGTCGACGAAGCCGCGTTCGAGCGCTTGCGCGATGGCGGCGCCTTCGCGCTGGACTGGCAGGCGAACGGCTTGCGCTACGGGATTCGCGAGACCGAACTGGTCGCGTGCGGTGCAAACGGCGTGGTCGTCGTGAACGGCTCGCGTGCCTACCTCGACGTGGCGGCCGCGCGGCACCCCGGACTGACGGTGGTGCACATCACCGCCGGGCTCGACACCCTGAAGCAGCGGCTCGCGCAGCGCGGCCGGGAAACCGCCGCGGAAGTCGAACAGCGCGTGCTGCGGTCGCTTTCGTTTCGACCGCCCTCCGGCATCTCCGTGTTCGACATAGCCAACGACGGCGCGCTGGAGGACGCCGGCGCCTCATTGCAAAAGCTCATCCTGGACGCTGCGAACGCCGTGTCGGGCGAGTGATCGCCGCGCACGGCGGGGTGCTCACTCCACCGTCACGCTCTTCGCCAGATTGCGCGGCTTGTCGACATCGGTGCCGCGTGCGCACGCCGTGTGATACGCCAGCAATTGCAGCGGCACCACATGCAGGATCGGCGAGAGCGCGCCGTAGTGTTCCGGCATGCGAATGACGTGCAGGCCTTCGCTGCCGACGATCTTCGTGTCGCTATCGGCCAGCACGTAGAGCACGCCGCCGCGTGCCCGCACTTCCTGCAGGTTGCTCTTGAGCTTTTCGAGCAGCGCATCGTTCGGCGCCACGGTGACGACCGGCATCTCGCTCGTCACCAGCGCCAGCGGCCCGTGCTTGAGCTCGCCGGCCGCGTAGGCCTCGGCGTGGATGTAGGTCACTTCCTTGAGCTTGAGCGCGCCTTCGAGCGCGATCGGGTAGTGCAGGCCACGGCCGAGGAACAGCGCGTTTTCCTTGCGCGCGAAATCTTCCGACCAGCTGATGATCTGCGGCTCCAGCGCGAGCACCGACTGCAGCGCGACCGGCAGGTGCCGCATCTCCTTCAGGTAGCGCGCTTCGTCGGCGTCGCTGAGCCGGCCCTTGGCCTGCGCGAGCGCCAACGTCAGCAAGAACAAGCCGGCCAGCTGCGTCGTGAACGCCTTGGTCGACGCCACGCCGATCTCGACGCCGGCACGCGTGATGTAGGCCAGCTTGCACTCGCGCACCATCGCGCTGGTGGCCACGTTGCAGATGGTCAGCGTCTGCTCCATCCCGAGGCTGCGCGCGTGCTTCAGCGCAGCGAGCGTGTCGGCCGTTTCGCCAGACTGGGTGATGGTGACGACGAGCGTCTTCGGGTCGGGCACCGAATCGCGGTAGCGGTACTCGCTCGCAATCTCGACCTGCGTCGGGATCTTCGCGATGCCTTCGAGCCAGTACTTGGCCGTGCAACCGCTGTAGTAGCTGGTGCCGCACGCAAGGATCAGCACCTTGTCGATTTCGGCGAACACGCGGTGCGCACTGGCGCGGGTCGCGCCGTTGTCATCCACGCCGTCGAACAGTTCCGGCGCGATCCCGAGCACCCCTTCGAGCGTGTCCGCGATGGCGCGCGGCTGCTCGAAGATTTCCTTTTGCATGTAGTGCCGGTACGGCCCGAGTTCAGCGGCGCCGCTGTGCGCCTGCACAGTGCGCACCGTGCGCGTCACGGGCTTGTGCGCGCGGTCGACGATCCAGTACTTGCCCGGCTGCAGGTCGACCACGTCGCCCTCGTCGAGGTACACGATCTGGTCGGTCACGCCGGCCAGCGCCATCGCGTCGCTGGCGAGGAAGTTCTCGCTGCCGTCCTTGCCCACACCCAGGATGAGCGGCGAGCCGGCCCGCGCGCCGATCACGCGGTGCGGTTCGTCGCGGCAGATCACCGCGATCGCGTAGGCGCCATGCAGTTGCAGCACCGCCGCCTTCACGGCTTCGAACAGGTCGCCGTCGTAGAGGCTGTCGATCAGGTGCGCGATGACCTCGGTGTCGGTCTGGCTCTGGAACACATAGCCGCGCGCCTGCAATGCGTCCCGCAGCGCTTCGTGGTTTTCGATGATGCCGTTGTGCACCATCGCGATCCGGGCCGGACGGGTGTTCTCTGCGCCTTCGCCGGTGCCGTGGCTGAAATGCGGATGCGCGTTGTGCACCGCCGGCGCGCCGTGCGTGGCCCAGCGCGTGTGCGCGATGCCGGTGAGGCCTTCGATGTGGTCTTCAGCCACTTGCGTGAGCAGGTCGGCCACGCGCGACGTGGTGCGTGCGCGGGTCAAGCCGCCGGCGTGCACGGCCACGCCGCAGGAGTCGTAGCCGCGGTATTCGAGCCGCTGCAGGCCCTGAACCAGGACCGGGACGATGTTGCGGCTCGAAGCCGCGCCGACGATGCCGCACATGGGATGCCGCCTTGATGAGTGGGTGGAGCAGGAATCTTAGAGAGCTCGCGACAAACAATGCTTCCAAATAGTCGCTCTATTCGATGAAATATTTCTTCAACCTGTTGATTTGAATTTTTATTTCAATTCCAATCGTTTCATGGAATCATTTTCTCTGGATGCAGTCGATCTCAGCTTGCTCGACGCCTTGCAGCGCGACGCCTCGCGAACCAATCAGCAACTGGCGGCCGACACCGGCATTTCTCCGCCGACCTGCCTGCGTCGCTTGCAGCGGCTGCGCGCCGCAGGATTGATCGAACGCCAGATCGCCCTGCTCGCGCCCGACAAACTGGCCTCGCTGCTGGGCCACGGCCTGCAAGCGGTCGTGGAGATCTCGCTCGACCGACAAGACAGCGCGGCGCTCGACGCCTTCGAGCTGCGCGTCAATGCCGACGATGCGGTCCAGCAGTGCTACCGCGTGTCGCCCGGACCCGATTTCGTGCTGATCGTGGTGGCGCACGACATGCCGGGCTACCTGGCGCTCGCGCAGCGGCTCTTCACGGTCGACGCCAACGTGCGCAACGTCAAGACCTTCTTCAGCGTCAAGCGCTCGAAGTTCGCACCCAGCGTGCCGCTCACGCCTTCGGCTTCTTCTGAGGCCGCGACCAGTTGGGGATGTTGACCTGCCGGCCACGCGACACGGTCAGCGAACCCGGTTCGGTCGATTTGGTCACCGTCGAGCCGCCCCCCACCGTGCCACCCGCACCGATGGTGATGGGCGCAACCAGCACGCAGTTGCTGCCGACGTGCACGTCGTCCCCGATGATCGTGCGGTGCTTGTTCGCGCCGTCGTAGTTGGCGGTGATGCTGCCCGCCCCGTAGTTCACCCTCTCGCCCACCGTGGCGTCGCCGAGGTAGGCCAGATGGTTGGCCTTGGCACCGGCCGCCAGGGTCGAGTTCTTGACCTCGACGAAGTTGCCGATGTGCACGTCGGCGCCGAGCCGCGCACCCGGCCGCAGCCGCGCGAACGGCCCGACGAGCGCGCCGGCCCCCACGGTCACACCGGCGCGCTCGCCGTCGATGTGCGTGAAGGGGTGGATCACGGCACCGGTCTCGATGCGCGCATTGGCGATCACGCAGTTGGCGCCGACGCGCACGCCCGCGCCGAGCGACACCGCGCCTTCGAAGACGCAGTTGATGTCGATGTCGACATCGGCCTCGCACACCAGCGTGCCGCGCACGTCGAAACGCGCCGGGTCGGCCAGCCGGACACCCCGCTCCATGAAGGCATGCGCGTGTCGCAGTTGCAGCGCACGCTCCAGCGCGGCGAGCTGCACCGGGCTGTTGATGCCCGCCACCTGCAGCGCGTCGGTGATGACATGCGCGACCACCGGCACGCCGTCGATCGCGGCGAGCTTCACGATGTCGGTCAGGTAGAACTCGCCCTGCGCGTTGCGGTTGTCCAGGCGCGCGAGCCAGTCCTTGAGCAGCTTCGCGGGCACCGCCATCACGCCGCTGTAGACCTCGCGGATGGCGCGCTCGGCGTCGGTCGCGTCCTTGTGCTCGACGATGGCGAGCACCGCGTCGTGGTCGCCCTGTGCGCCCTGCGCATCGCCCCGCACGATGCGTCCGTAGCCGGTCGGGTCGTCGAACGTGATGGTGAGCAGGGCCAGCCGCCGCCCCGCGCTGGCGGCCAGCAGCGCCTGCAGCGTTTCCTCGCCGATGAGCGGCACGTCGCCCGACAGCACGAGCACGATGCCGTCGTCCGGCAGCACCGGCACGGCCTGTTGCACCGCGTGGCCGGTGCCCAGCTGCGGCGTTTGGCGCACGAACTGCAAGTGCACGTCGGCGTTGCTTTTGCCGAGCGCCTCTTCGACCTCGGCCGCGCCGTGCCCGGTGACCACGACCACATGGCGCGCCCGGATGCGCGCGGCCGTGCGGACTACGTGACCGATCAGGGACGTCCCGCCCAAACGGTGCAACACTTTCGGCAGGCTGCTCTTCATGCGCGTGCCCTTGCCGGCCGCCATGATGACCACGTCGACCGGCCCGAGGTTGTTTTGCGAAAGCTGATTCATGCGTCTTTTGTTCCGATTGCGTTGCGCGAGGCTGTCCAGAATTATCGGCGTGCTCACGGTGGGCGCCGCCCTCTCGGCGCTGGCCGCCTGCAGCGCAGTGAAGCTCGCCTACAACAACCTGCCCGACATCGGCTATTGGTGGCTCGACGGCTATGTCGATTTCAACGGCACACAAACGCCGAAGGTGCGTGACGATCTGGCAGCGTTGCTGGCATGGCACCGCCAGACCGAACTTCCGCAGATCGCGCTGTTGCTGCAAAAAGCGCAGGGGATGGCGCCGGACAACGTCACTGCGGCGCAGGACTGCGCTTTCACCGACGACATCCGCACGCGTTTGTTGGCCGTGACGAACCAGGCGGAAACCGCCGGCGCCGAACTGGCCGTGAGTCTCGACGAGGCGCAACTTCAGCAACTCGAACGCAAATACGAAAAGAACAACGCCGACTACGCCAGCGACTGGCTCAAGCTCACGCCCGCGAAGCAGCAGCAAAAGCGCTACGACCAGTTCCTCGACCGCAACGAGGATTTCTATGGCCGGCTCGACGCCGACCAGCGGGCGCTGTTGCGCAAGCTCACCGCGCAGTCGATGTTCGATGCCAGGCGCCTCGACGCGGAACGCCGCAAGCGTCAGCAGGAAGCCCTCGCGCTGCTGCGCCGCTTTGTCGCCGAACGCACGCCGGCCACCGAGGCGCGGCTGGCGCTGCACGCGTACATCCAGCGCATCGCCGAACCGCCGGCCGGGCCGTGGCGCGACTACCAGAACACGCTGCTGCAAGAAGGTTGCCTTTACGTCGCGACGCTGCACAACGCGACCACGCCCGCGCAGCGGCAGAAAGCTGTCGAGCGGCTGCGCGCCTACGAAGCCGATGTGCGCGACCTGATGGGCGCGCGGCCCTAGATCAGCGGCGTTGGCTGCATCGGGCGCTCGAAGTAGTCGCCCAGGGTTTCGAGTGCGAGCGGATCGAGGATGCGCAGCCAGCCGCTGTCGAGCTTGTGCAGGCCCATCTGCTGGAGCTTGCGCAAGGTCTTGTTGGTGTGGACCAGCGACAGCCCCAGCGCATCGGCGATGTGCTGCTGGTTGAACGGGAACTCGACCCAGCCGTCACGCTCCAGCCCAACGTGTTGCGCACGGCGAAAAAGGTGCATGAGCAGCATGGCGACGCGTTCGGTCGCGTTGCGCCGGCCGGCGGTGACCAGGTTGTCGTCTACCATTTTTTCCTGCCGCGCGGTGAGCCAGGTGATGTCGTAGCCGATCCGCGGCTGGGTATGGAACATGTCCCAGAGCCTCTCGCGCGAAAAGGCGCACAAAGTGACGCCGGTGGCGGCTTCCACGCCGTGGGTCTGGCCCTCGGCGAACTCGTCCTGCAACCCGATGAAGTCGCCGGGCACGAGGAAGTTCAGGATCTGGCGGCGGCCGTCGCTCAGGGTCTTATAGCGAAAGGCCCAGCCCGAATACAGCGTGTAGAGCTGGCGGCCGGGGTGGTGCTCGTCGATCACCGGTCGACCGGGGTCGACCACGCGGATGCCGTCGCGAAATTCCTCGATCGACCGCAGCTCCTTTTCGGGCATCGGCAGGAACGCCGGATTGCGGCGCAGTCCGCACACCTCGCAGGGATGCGCGCAGCGTGGCGGCGAGACGGGTGCGGGATGGTCTTCGAATTTCACGCGCCTACTATATATAGGCCTGCCTGTGTCTTTTCACATTTCGGGAATTTGCCTGTGCTTCTAGACTCCCGCCTCCTTCACACTGCAACGCATGACTGAGCTCCACGAAATTCTCTATTTCAGCACCTTGGCGCCAGGGCAAAAACCCACCGTCGTGGGCCAGATCGTCAGTCAGGCGCGCGCAAGGAACGCAGGGCACGACGTCACCGGACTGCTGGTGTTCGACGGCCAGTACTTCTGCCAGCACATTGAAGGCCCCCGAGACCAGCTCTCGCGCCTCATGGACCGCATCGGGCACGACGCGCGTCATTGCGACATCCGGGTCGTTTACGAGGGCGCGCTGGCCGAACGGCGCTACCAGCGCTTCGACATGGGTTTTGCCGATGTCGAAGGGCCAACCGGCGTTGCGGACCTCCATCGGTTGGACGGTGCCGCCGCGCTGGAGCACTTTCTGGCGCGCCGGCCGCACTTCGACGTCAGCGGCTGACCAGGGTCGCGGCTTCGTCCCAGGTGTAGGTCGCGCCGAAGCTGTCCCATGGTTCCATCACGAGGCGTTGGCCGGCGGCCACCATCAGCGACTCACCCGGTGCCAGCACGACGTCTTCGCTGCCCCAGCGATCGGTCGCATCCTGCGTGACCCACACCCGGCCCTGGCGCACGCGCAGCACGCTGGGCTGCGTTGCCCTGAGCGTGGCGGCCTGGCCGGCCAGCAACTGCCATGCACCGCGACGCACGGCCGGCGGGACCGCAGCAGCCTTGGCGGGCAGCGACAGGGACGACGGGATCGAGGACGAGGTGCAAACAGCGGACATGGTGTTCTCCTGAACAGGTTGCCGAAGCGCCTTGACATCAATAGCGCGATTCGGGAATGAATGATCGGCGGTCGCCGGTTGGCGGTCCAATGAAAACGCGGTAGCCTATTGATTCCGCTTTCGCATCAATCGACATGCAGCACTCCCAGACCCACTTGCGCTCCCGGCCGATTTCGGCAGGCCATTTGCGTGCCTTCGAGGCGGTGGCGCGGCACCTGAACTTCCGTGCGGCCGCCGAGGAAATGGCGCTGACCCAGTCGGCGGTGAGCCGGCAGATCCAGTCGCTCGAAGAAGAAGTGGGCGTGCCGCTGTTCCTGCGCCACACCCGGGCCGTGGAGCTCACCGGAGCCGGCGCGCAGCTTCTGCTGGCGGTGCAGCAGTCGCTGCCACGCATCGACGGTGCCGTGCGGCAGATTCGCCAGAGCGCGGGGCGCAAGAGCGTGTCGCTCACCACCTTTGCGTCGTTCGCCTCGATGTGGCTGATCCCGCGGCTGGAGGCCTTCCAGCGCGACAACCCCGACATCGACATCCGCATCGACGCCAGCGACACCGCGGTCGACCTCGACGTGGCCGACGTCGACATCGCGCTGCGTTACGGCCCACGCGAGAGCATGCCGGCCGGCGCCGCGCGGCTGTTTGGCGAAAACCTCACGCCGGTGGCGAGCCCGTGGCTCATCAAGAGCAGCCCGCCGATCAAGGTGCCGGCCGACATCGCCCGCTTCACGCTGATCGAGGCCGGCGATGCCCACCGCACGCACCTGGAATGGCTGACCTGGCGGCGCTGGTTCGAAGACAACAAGCTGGAGCGCGCACAACCCAAGCGCTGGCTCTACTTCAACTACGCCTACCAGATGGTGCAGGCCGCCCTCACCGGCCAGGGCGTGGTGCTGGCGCGCAGTTCGCTCATCGCGGAAAGCCTGGCCAACGGCGATTTGATCGAGGTGCTGCCGCACCACCGGATGGATTCGCCGATGGCCTACTGGCTGATCGTCGGCCCGCGCAACGCCTTGCGACCGGAGATCAAGGCTTTCTGCGACTGGCTCGAAGCGCAGGCCGCGACCACGCGCGAAACGATCGGTGAAGTGGCCGACGGGGACACGGTGGAGGACACCGACTGAGCGGCCTCAGCCGATCGGCCAAACCACGCCGTTGTCATTCAGGATCGCATCCAGCGGCACGTCATGTGCCTCGGGCTCCAGGTCGTCCAGGTAGCCCTGCGTGAAGCCGAGACCGACCGTGAAGGGCCGCGGCTGCAGCGTCGCGAGCGTGCGGTCGTAGAAGCCGCCGCCGTAGCCCAGGCGATAGCCGCCGGCGCTGTAGCCGAGGCACGGCACGAACAGCAGGGTCGGCACGATGAGCTCGGTGTCCTTCGGCTTCGGGATGTCGTAGGCGTCGTTCTCCATCGGGCAGCCGGGATACCAGGAGTGGAAGGTCAGCGTCTTGTGCACGCGGTCGACCACCGGCAGGCCGATGCGGCGGCGGTGCGGCTCGTCGAGCAGTTCGCCGTCTTCCTTCCAGCGGTGCAGCGCGGGCAACGGATCGAACTCGCCCTTGATCGGCCAGTAGGCGCCGATCACGGTATCGGGACGGCCCACCAGCCAGATCCGCATGACGCGCTGCAACAGGTCTGCGCGCGACTGTCGATCGGGCAGCGCCAGGCGCTGCTCGATGAGCGCGGCACGCAACTGCCCTTTGAGAAAAGCTGCCGTTTCCGACCGGGTTTGGCCCGGGTCTTCCGCGTTTTCACCGTGTGCTTTGTCCATAATCCCAAGATGAAGTTTCGAAGCATTCTGGCACCCCTCGTCCTCTCGGCCACGGCCTTCACGCAACCCACCCTGGCACAGACTGGCGGCGACGATGTCGTGGTGCAGATGAAGCAGGCATTCCAGCGCGGCGACAAGGGGCGCCTGACCGCCCTGCTGCCCCAGGCCCGGGGCAGCACGCTCGAACCCTGGGCAGCGTACTGGGAGCTCAAGGCCCGCCTGCAGGAAGCGAGCCCCGCCGAAGTGCAGGACTTTCTCGCCCGCTATGCCGGCACCTACCAGGAAGACCGCCTGCGCAACGACTGGCTGCTGCTGCTCGGCCAGCGCCGCGACTGGGACAACTTCGCCGCGCAGCACACCGCCTACCGCATGGGCGACGACCCGCAGGTGCGCTGCTACGCGGTGCTGGTCGACACGCTCAAGTCGGGCACGCCCAGTGCTGCCCAGGCGGACGCGGTGCGCCGCACCTGGTTCGCGCAGCGCGACGCCGACGATGGCTGCCTCACCGCCGCCGACCGCATGATTTCCACGCGAATGATGTCGCCCAACGACGCCTGGAAAAAGGCGCGCCTCGCGATGGAAGCCAACCGCCCGCAGACCGCACGCGCCGCCGTCGGCCTCGCCTCACCCGATGCGCTGCCGATCTTCGAAGAAATCAACGCGAGCGCGACGAAGTTCCTGCTGACGCGCGGCCCGGTCGTCGCCAACTCGCGCCGCGAACTCGTGGTGCTGGCGCTCATCAAGATCGCGATGGCCGACCCCGAACAGGCCGCCGCGCAGATGGACGCCAAGTGGGGCGTCATGCTCGCGGCCGAGGAGCGCAACTGGGTCTGGGGCACGATCGGCCGGCAGGCCGCCTCCAAGCTCTCGCCGGCCGCCAACAGCTACTACGCGAACGTCACGAAGGTCAGCGACCTGTCCGACGACATGCTGGGCTGGAAGGTGCGCGCAGCCTTGCGCGCCGGGCAATGGAAAGACGTGCAACAAGCCGTGTCGGCCATGAGCGAAGAGTCGCAGCTCGACCCGGCCTGGGTCTACTGGAAAGCCCGCGCGCTGGCGGCGCAGGGTGGCGAACAGCGCCGCACAGAGGCGCGCACGCTGTACGAAACCATCGCGGGCACACGCGGTTTCTATGAGCTGCTTGCCCTCGAAGAGCTCGGCCAGCGCGCCGTCGTGCCGACGCGCCCCGACCCGCTCACCGCCCAGGAAAAAGCCACTGCGCGGAGCAATCCGAGCTTGACGCGCGGGCTTTATGCGATCGCGATCGGCCTGCGCTCCGAAGGCACCCGCGAGTGGAACTACGCCACCAACCTGCACGACAAGGGCGGCATGGACGACCGCGCCCTGCTCGCCGCGGCCGACCTCGCCTGCCAGCGCGAGGTGTGGGACCGCTGCATCAACACCAGCGAACGCACCAAGGGCGTGATCGATGCCGAGCAGCGCTTCCCGATGCCGTTCCACGACACCGTGCTGCGCAAGAGCCAGGACATCGGCCTCGATCCGGCGTACGTGTACGGCCTCATCCGGCAGGAAAGCCGTTTCATCATGGATGCGCGTTCGGGCGTGGGCGCCTCGGGCCTCATGCAGGTGATGCCCGCGACCGCCAAGTGGACCGCCAACAAGATCGGCCTGCCCTACTCGGCCGGCATGATCGCCGACCGCGAGACCAACATCACGATCGGCACCAACTACCTGAAGCTCGCGCTCGACGACTTCGACGGCTCGATGGCACTCGCCGCCGCGGCCTACAACGCCGGGCCCGGGCGACCGCGCAGCTGGCGCAACGGCCCGGTCATGGACGCGGCGATCTGGGCCGAAAACGTCCCGTTCGCCGAGACGCGCGACTACGTGAAGAAGGTGCTCGCCAACACCACCAACTACGCGGCGCTGATCAGCGGCCAGCCGCAGTCGCTCAAGGCGCGCCTCGGCCGCGTCGGGCCGCGCAACAGCGCCGAGCCCGAGCCCAACAAGGACCTGCCCTGAACAAGATCCTGGGCACCCTGCGCGCCAGCCTGCCCAACTGGGCGATCGAATGGCTGGAGGTGCTCGTTCCCATTGCGCAGGTCGCATTGATCGTGCTGGGCGCCTGGCTGCTCTTCAGCGTCATCCGGCGACTGATTCGCCGCGTCACCACCGGCTATGGGTTGCCCAATGAAGTGGGCCTGGTGTCGCGCCGCGTCGCGGGCTTCCTGATTTTTGGCGGCGCCCTGCTCTGGAGCCTCGAAAGGCTCGGCGTCTCCGGCGCCGTGCTGTGGACGGCCTTCACCGGCTTCGCCGCCGTGGGCGCCGTGGCCTTCTTCGCGGCGTGGAGCGTGCTGTCGAACATCTTCTGCGCCGTGCTGATTTTCACGACGCGCATGTTCCGGCTCGACGACACCGTCGAGCTGCTCGAGAACGGCGAGAAACCGGGTTTGCGTGGTCGCGTGCTCGACATCAACCTCATCTTCACGACGCTCGAGGAAAGCGGCAACGCCATCGCCGGCACCACGCTGCAGATCCCGAACAGCCTCTTCTTCCAGCGCGCGGTACGGCGCTGGCACGGCGATCCGCCGGCTCGCGCCTGAGCCCCAACCATGTCGTTCAGCCAGGAAATCGCCCGCGTCATCAGCTCCGAGTTCTCGGATGTGGGCGATCTCGCGCAGGTCGTTCGCATCGTGGTGCGGCTGTTGCTCGCGGCCGTGCTCGGCTTCGCGCTGGGCTTCGAGCGCGAGCAGCGCGGCAAGGCGGCCGGCGTGCGAACGCACATGCTGGTGGCCATCGGCTCGGCGTTGTTCGTGCTCATCCCGCAGCAAAGCGGCATCGTGCCGGCCGACATGAGCCGGGTGATCCAGGGGCTCATCGCCGGTGTCGGCTTCCTGTGCGCGGGCACGATCCTCAAGCAGGGCAAGGACGAGCAGCAGGTGCAGGGGCTGACGACGGCCGCCGGTTTGTGGATGACCGCCGCCATCGGCATGGCGTGCGGCCTCGGCCGTGAAGTGACGGCGGTGCTGAGCGCACTGCTGGCGCTGGCGGTGCTCGGGATCGTCCCGCGCATCGTGGCGTTGCTCGAGCGCGTCGTCGGCCCGCCCGAAAAGCCGCCCGCCACCCGCGAACCGGACGACGCACGGCGCTGAGCCCTCTGCTGCGCCACGCATCAATCGGCGCTGCATTCGGCATCAAAGCCCGGCGCCGCGGGCGCTAGCATGACCGGCTCAATCTCCGGAAGAACCCCGTGCAAACGCTCTACATCGGCAACAAGAATTACTCGTCATGGTCGATGCGGCCGTGGGTGCTCATGACCGAAGCCGGCATCCCGTTCGAAGAAGTCATGGTGCGCTTCGACGCGTTCGAGCCGGGCTCCGAATTCAAGCGGGTGGTCGGCGCGCTGAACCCGGTGGCCAAGGTGCCCGTTCTGCTGGCCGGCGACCTCGTCGTGTGGGACACGCTGGCCATTGCCGAATACCTCGCCGAGACCTTTCCCGACAAGGCGTTGTGGCCCACCGCGGTGGCCGACCGCGCACGGGCGCGCAGCATATGCGCCGAAATGCATTCCGGCTTCGGGGGCCTGCGAGGCCACTGCGCGATGAACATCGAGGCCTCGTTGCCCGAAGTGGGCGCGCGGCTGCTGCGCGAACAGCCGGCGGTGCAGGCCGACCTCGACCGCATCGTGCAGATGTGGAGCGAGCTCCTCGCGCAGCACGGCGGCCCGATGCTGTTCGGCCAGTTCACCATCGCCGACGCCTACTTCGCACCGGTCTGCAGCCGCATCACCACCTACGCCTTGCCGGTGCCGCCGCCCATTGCCGACTACATCGCGCGCGTGCAGGCACTGCCGAGCGTCAGGGCATGGACCGAAGCGGCGCTCGCCGAGCACGACTTCGTGCCGTTCGACGAGCCGTATCGCACCGCGCGCTGACGAGCACCGCACCTACACTGCGGCGCATGCAAACCTACCTCGTCGGCGGCGCGATCCGCGATGCCCTGCTCGGCCGGCCGGGCAGCGACCGCGACTGGCTGGTCGTCGGCGCCACGCCCGAAGAGATGGTGGCGCAGCGCTTCCTGCCCGTGGGACGCGACTTCCCCGTGTTCCTGCACCCGACGACGCGCGAGGAATACGCGCTCGCGCGCACCGAACGCAAGAGCGCGCCGGGCTACCGCGGCTTCACCATTCACGCGTCGCCCGATGTCACTCTGGAACAGGACCTGGCGCGGCGCGACCTGACGATCAACGCGATCGCGCTTCCTGCAGCACTGGCGGGCGCCGGCGTCGATCTGCATACCGAGGCGCTGGTCGATCCGTTCCACGGCCAGCGCGACTTGCGCGACAAGGTGCTGCGCCACGTTACCGACGCCTTCCGCGAAGACCCGGTGCGCATCCTGCGCGTGGCGCGTTTCGCCGCGCGTTTCGCCGACTTCAGCGTGGCGCCCGAGACCTTGGCGCTGATGCGCGGAATGGTCGAGGCCGGCGAGGTCGACGCGCTGGTGCCCGAGCGCGTGTGGCAGGAACTCGCGCGCGGGCTGATGGAGACCACGCCGTCGCGCATGTTCGAGGTGCTGCACGACTGCGGCGCGCTCGCGCGGCTGCTGCCGGAGGTCGCGCCGTCGGCCGATCGACTGCGCCTGCTCGACGGCGCGGCCCGTGCGGGCGCTACGCTGCCGGTGCGCTTCGCCTGCCTCACGCAAGGGCTGGGACCGGCGTTGATGTCGCTTTGCGAGCGCTGGCGCATACCGACCGACGAGCGCGATCTGGCCCTGCTGGTCGACCGCGAACGCGCGGCGCTCGACGCCGATGCCACGACCGCTCCGGCCGGGCAGGTCGCACTGCTGGAGCGCTGCGATGCGTTCCGCAGACCCGCGCGATTCACCGAAGCCCTCGCAGCCTGCGAGTGCCTGTCGGGCGACGCCGGCTGGCCGCCGCGCGCGCGGTGGCTGGCCGCGCTCGCCGCGGCGCAGTCCGTGGCCACCGACGCGGTCGCGCGCACCGCGCAGCAGGCGGGCGCTACCGGCCCGAAGATCGGCGAGGCCATCCGCGCGGCGCGCGTCGACGCGGTCGCCGCTGCCGGCTGAATCCGTCCGTTGCGGCCCGATGCGCGCCACAAGGGGCGATTTGCGGCATTGGCCGACGCCGCGGCGTCGGCCGCACTGCTAAGGTAGACGGCGATGCAGAAGCCCCCCCAACTGACCCCAGACGCCGCCCTTTTCCTCGATTTCGACGGCACGCTCGTGGCCCTGGCCGAGACCCCCGAAGCGATCGAGGTGCCGAGCGCGCTGGTCGCCTTGCTGGGCGATCTGCACGATTTGCTGGGCGGCGCCGTCGCCGTGGTGTCGGGCCGGCAGATCGATTCGATCGACCGCTACCTCGCCCCGCTGCGACTGCCGGCCGCCGGCGAGCACGGCGTGCAGCGCCGCGATGCCGAAGGCCACATGCAGGAGCAACGCGCCCCCGACCTCACCCACGTGCTGGAGGCCGCCAACGAACTGGCGCGCGTGCACGAGGGCCTCTTGGTCGAGCGCAAGCACGCGGCCATCGCGCTGCATTACCGCCTGTCGCCGCAACTCGAAGCCGTCTGCCGCGATGCGATGGCGCGCGTGATCGACGGGCAGCCGCAGCTCGAACTGCTGCACGGCAAATTCGTTTTCGAAGTGAAGCCTTCGGGCGTGAACAAGGGCACCGCGATCGATGCCTTCATGCGCGAAGCACCGTTCACCGGCCGCACGCCGGTGTTCGCCGGCGACGACACCACCGACGAACACGGCTTCGCGGTCGTGCAGCCGCGCGGCGGCATCGCCATCAAGGTCGGTTCCGGCCCGAGCCTGGCGCTGCACCGGCTCGATTCGACGCGCGAAGTGTTCGAGTGGCTGGTGCAGGCGCGCGACCTGCTCGCCGAGCCCGCGCGCGGAGGGAGCCGCTGATGGGACGCCTCGTTGTCGTCTCCAACCGCGTGGCCGATCCGCGCAAGCCTGCAGCGGGCGGCCTGGCGGTCGCGCTCGGTGAATCGCTGCAGCAGACCGGCGGCATGTGGTTCGGCTGGAGCGGCCACATCGTGGAGGGCGGCCCGACCGGCGAAGGCGAGCTGCACAAGCAGCAGGCCGGCCCCGTCACGCTGGCCACGCTCGACCTGAGCCGCGAAGACCACGACAGCTACTACCTCGGCTACAGCAACGACGTGCTGTGGCCCGTCTTTCATTACCGGCTCGACCTGGCGCATTTCGATGCCGGCTTCATCGGTGGCTACCGCCGTGTGAACCAGCTGTTCGCGCGCAAGCTGCTGCCGCTGCTGAAAGAAGACGACATCATCTGGGTGCACGACTACCACCTGATTCCGCTCGCGGCGGAGTTGCGTGCGATGGGCTGCAAGCAGCGCATCGGCTTCTTCCTGCACATTCCCTTGCCGCCCACGGAAATCATGGCGGCCATTCCGCAGCACGAGTGGCTCATGCGCTCGCTCTTTGCCTACGACCTGATCGGGCTGCAGAGCAACCAGGACAAGCAGCATCTCGAACGCTATGTGATCGGCGAGGCCAACGGCAAGGCGCTCGGCGACGACGTCTACACCGCTTACGGCCAGACCGTGCGCTGCAGCGCGTTCCCGATCGGCATCGACGTCGACGAGTTCGCGGCGCTGACGCACGCGAAGGAAGGGCGAGACATGTACGACACCATGAAGCGCGAGTATTCGACGCGCCGCCTGCTGCTCGGCATCGACCGGCTGGACTATTCCAAGGGCATCCCGCAGCGCGTGCGGTCGTTTCGCGAGCTGCTCGCAAACTATCCGGAAAACCGTCGCAGCGCGACCCTGATCCAGATCGCGTCGCCCACGCGCGAGAGCGTCGATGCGTACGCCGACATCCGGCGCGAACTCGAGTCGCTGTGCGGCGCCATCAACGGCGACTACGGCGAGCTCGACTGGATGCCGGTGCGCTACATCCACCGCATGGTGGCGCGCAAACGCGTGCCGGGCCTGTGTCGCGCGGCCGCCGTGGGATTGGTCACGCCGCTGCGGGATGGCATGAACCTGGTCGCCAAGGAGTACATCGTGGCGCAGGACCCAGCCGATCCCGGCGTGCTCGTGCTGTCGCGTTTCGCAGGCGCTTCGGAGCAGCTGAAAGAAGCGTTGCTGGTCAATCCGTACGACACCCACGGCACCGCCGAGACCGTGCAGCAGGCGCTGCAGATGCCCCTCGAAGAGCGGCGCGTGCGCCATCAGAAATTGCTGTCGCGCGTGCGCGAGCAGGACATCCACTGGTGGCGACGCACGTTCCTCGACGCGCTCGAACGGACGACCGAGCAGCGCCCCTGATCGCACCCCCGTGCGCAGCGCTCAGCGCAGGAACGCCGTCGTCACACCGGCCAGCCAGTCCATGAACGCCTGCAACCGCTTGGGCATGTTGCGCCGGCTCGCGTAGACGAGCGACACCGGCATCGGCTCGCCGGTGAAGCCCGGCATCACCTCGACCAGCTGACCTGCGTCGACCATCTGCCGCAGCCCGATCGCAGGCGCCTGGATCATGCCGAGGCCGGCCAGGCATGCGGCTTCGTAAGCATCGGTGTGCGTGACCGTGATCACGCCCGGCATGTCAAGCGTGCAGTACCGCTCGCCATCGTGGTACTCCCAGCCCGACGGCGTCGCGCCGAGCGTCTGGACATAGCGAACGAGCCGGTGTGAGCGCAGGTGGTCGAGCGTGAGCGGCACGCCGTGGCGCTTCAGATAGGCGGGGCTTGCGAAATTGACCAGCGGCAGTTCGCCGAGCGGACGCGCGACCAGCCCCGAATCGTGCAGCCGGCCGATCCGCAGCACGCAATCGAAACCTTCGTGCACGAGATCGACCCGGCGATCGGTGCTGCTGAGCTCGATTTCGAGCAGCGGATGCGCCGCCAGAAATTCCGGCAAGCGCGGGATCACCACATGACGCGCGAAGCCGGTCGGCAGGTCCACCCGAAGGCGGCCGCGCAAGCTCGTCGGCGCCTTCTGGAACAGCGTTTGCAGTTCCTCCGCCTCGGCCAGCAGCGCCTCGGCGCGCTCCAGGAACTGCTCGCCGTCGGGCGTCATGCGCACGGTGCGCGTCGTGCGGTGCAGCAGACGCACGCCGATGTCGGCTTCCAGGCGCTGAACAGAAGTCGACACCCGCGCCTTCGGCAGGCCGAGTTGCCCGGCCGCCGCGGTGAAGCTGGAAAGCGCAGCCACCTTCACGTAAATGCGCAGCAGATCGAGGTCCATGCGGCGCATTGTTATTTAAAGCAGAACAGTCTTCTGGATTTTTGCGGGTTTATCAGCTGATTGTTCTTTCGTACAGTCACGCCATCCCCTCCAACCCGGACCTGAACAATGACTTTCACCCCGATCGCACTCGTCACCGGCGCCAGCCGTGGCCTCGGCAAGAACACCGCCCTGCACCTCGCCCGCCGCGGTGTCGATGTGATCCTGACCTACCGCAGCGGCGCCGACGAAGCCGCTGCGGTCGTCAAGGAAATCGAAGCACTCGGGCGTCGGGCGGTGGCGCTGCAGCTCGACGTATCGGTCAGCGCCACTTTCGACGGCTTTGTTGCCGAGGTGACGCAAGCGCTGGCACGCGTCTGGCAGCGCGACCGCTTCGACTATCTCGTCAACAACGCGGGCATCGGCATCCACGCCAGCTTTGCCGAGACCACCGAAGCGCAGTTCGACACGCTGATGGCGATCCAGCTCAAGGGCCCGTTCTTCCTGACGCAAAAGCTGCTGCCGCTTGTCGACGATGGCGGCCGGATCGTCAACATTTCGACCGGGCTGGCGCGCTTCGCGTTGCCGGGCTACGCGGCCTATGCCTCGATGAAGGGCGGCATCGAGGTGCTCACCCGCTACCTGGCGAAGGAACTGGGCCCGCGCGGCATCTCAGTGAACGTGGTGGCGCCGGGCGCCATCGAGACGGACTTCGGTGGGGGCGTGGTGCGCGACAACGCACAGATGAATGCGATGGTCGCGTCGCAAACCGCGCTCGGTCGGGTCGGCCTGCCGGACGACATCGGCGGCGCGATCTCGATGCTGCTGCAGCCCGACAACCGCTGGATCACGGGCCAGCGCATCGAAGTGTCGGGCGGCATGTTCATCTGATCCGCGCGAACGCAACGCCGCGCTCAGTTGCAGCGGAACATCACGCCGGTTTCGCCCGGCGCGCGGCCGAGCATGCGCGCGGTGGTGCCCTGCGTTTTGCAATAGTCGGTCGCTTCGACGTAGGTCGGAGCGCGCAGCCGGCCATCGCCGAACTTCACGACTTCATTGGGAGGCGTGCCGCAGCCCGTGATCGCGAGGGCCAGGAGAGACAAGGTGAGCCATTTCATGGACGCCATTGTGTCAGTCCAGGAGCGCCAGGGCACCGTAGTCGCCGACGCTGTCGCCGAGCCCCGCCGGCACCAGCAGGACCCCGTCGGTGAGCGGCTTCAGCTTGCCGTCGATCTGTGCCTGCAGGCGCGGCAGCAGCAAGTCGCGGTTGTTCCAGAAGACGCTGCCGCCCAGGCTGATGCGCTGGAGGTCGAGCGTGACGATCAGGTTGTAGAGCATGCGGCCCATCACGCGGCAGAGCGCGTCGGTCGTCGCGAGCGCGTGGGCGTCGCCGGCACTGGCGGCGCCGAGCAGTTCGGCGGCGGGCTGGTCGAAACGCCGTGCGATCGCGTTGCCCGCGGCCAGTCCCTCGACGTCGCCGACGTTGCCGCAACCGCACAGCGCCGCGGCGTTGTCGTCGTCCGCGACGAAGGTGTGGCCGGCATGGCCCGCGTTGCCGTTCTTGCCGCGCAAGGCGCGCCCGTCGACGCACAGGCCGACGCCGACGCCGGTGCTCCAGGTCACGTACGCGCAATGGTCGAGGCCCTGCAGCGCGCCCCATCGGCGCTCGGCTTCGAGCGCGGCGAGCGCGTCGTTTTCCACGCGCACCTGCCGGAAGCGCTGGCGCAGCGGCGCCTCGATCGCGGCGGTCATCCAGTCGTTGGGCAAGCCGCGCGCGGGCCCGGCGAGGCCGCCGCAAATGTTCGGCGAGGCGAGCTCGACGCAACCGGCGTTCATCACGAACGGACCGGCCGACGACACGCCGACGCCTTCGATGCTGTCGGGCCGCACACCAGCCTCGGAACAGGCCACGTCGATCAGGCGCATGACCTGCACCGCCACCGCATCGTTGGCGCCGCTCTTGGCGGTGGGCTCTTGCTGGCGCGCGATCAATTCGCGGCTGCCGGGCTCCGCGAGGCTCACGGCCACCTTGGTGCCACCGATGTCGACGCAGGCTTTCATGTCTTGGGAATCCTTGTAAATATCGTGCGGGCCGGGGCGAACCGGCGTCAGAGCCAGCGCGCGATGAGCGCAGCGATCAGGCTCAGCAACACGGTGCTGGCGATGGGCAATTGCCAGTCGCGACCGAACAGGCGGAACTCGAAATCGCCGGGCAAACGCCCGAATCCGAAGCGCCGCAGCCAAGCCGTGAGCCCGCTCATCAACACGAGCGCGAGCACGACGACGATCAGCCAACGGATCATGCGAACGAGTTTAGGCGTTGAGGACCGCGAGGGCCGCGCGGTGCAACGCGGGCGTGGCAGCGGCGATCACGCTGCCGCTCGAATCGAGACCGAGCGCACGTCCTTGCCAGTCGGTGATGACGCCGCCCGCCGCTTCGATGAGGCCGGCCGGTCCGAGGTAGTCGTAGGGCTGCAGGCCGGTTTCCACCACCAGGTCGATGGTACCGCCGGCGAGTTGCGCATAGCCGTAGCAATCGCCACCGAAGCGGCGCATCGCGCACTGCCGGCTCAGCCGGTCGAAGGCGGCCCACTCGGCCGGCGGAAAGATGTCGGGCGAGGTGGTGACGATGCGCGCCTTCGCGATGTCGGTGCAGGTGCTCACGCGCACCGGCTGGCCGTCGCGCTGCGCGCCTTGCCCGGCCTGGCCGGTCCAGCGCTCGCCGAGCACCGGCATGTCGACCATGCCGAACACGACGCGGCCCCCTTCCAGCACGCCGATCAGCGTGCCCCACAGTGGCGACCCGGTGATGAAGCTGCGCGTGCCGTCGATCGGGTCGAGCACCCAGACGCGCGCTGCATCGAGCCGCTCCAGGCCCTGCTCTTCGCCATAGATGCCGTCGGCAGGGCATTGCGTGCCCAGAATGCCCCGCATCGCGGTTTCGGCCGCGCGGTCGGCCCGTGTCACGGGGCTTTCATCGGCCTTGGTGATGATCTCGAGCGGTGTGCGAAAAAACGCGAGCGATTGCGCGGCCGCAGCGTCGGCGAGTTCGCCGGCAATGCGCAGCAGGTCGTTGGCAGAAGAGGAACTCATGAGGCAATTAAACCCGAGCTTGTTCGGGTTGCCACCTTTGACACACCGACGCCGCGCCATCAGCATGGCCCGAAACCTGCTCGAAGATCCAGATGCTTTCTTTCCGATTCGTTCAAACCCTCTGGCTCGTTCTGTGCCTGGGCCTGGCGTCCGTCACGTCCGTCGCCCACGCAACGCCGCCGCCCGACGAGCAGAAACTCATCGCCGCGCTGATCCAGCGGGTCGAGACGATGAGCTCGATGAAGTTCATGCGCAACGGCATGACGTACTCGGCCGCCGATGCGGGCAAACACATGCGCGCGAAGTACGACTACTTCAAGGACAAGATCGGCACGGCCGAGGAGTTCATCGCGCGCTGCGCGTCGCGCTCCGAAATGACCGGCATGCCCTACCGCATCCAGACGAACGACGGCAAGGAATACGACGCCAACGCCTTCCTGACCCAGGAGCTGCGCAAGGTGCGCGGCGCCCCCTCTTCCGGCTGAGCCCTTCAGAGCGTGTGGGAGCGGTCGCCCTGGGCGAAGCCCATCGCGTCCCACGGTTCGCCGGCCGTGAAGCCGACGACCTTGAACAGTTCGCCCATCTCGTGTTCGTTGATGAGGCGCGCCGCCAGCACGCGCTCAGCCAGGGGCGCCTGTTCCATCTTCTCCAGCAGCCCGCAGTTCAGGAGAAACCGGGCCTGGCTGCAATAACCGAGTACCTCGAGTCCCGCGTCCTGCCCCGCGAGGGCAATTCCGGTGAAATTCACGTGCGCCGTGATGTCCTTGCGTCCCACGTCGCGCAGCGGGTTGTCGTCGGCCTGGTGCGCCTGATGGCACATCACGGTGCCCATGTGCCGCTGCGGGTGGTAGTACTCGCCCTCCGGAAAACCGTAGTCGAGGAAAAAAGCCGCGCCCTGCGTCAGGCGGTCGGCCAACGTGCCGATGAAGGCTTCGGCCTGCGGGTGGATTTCGGTGAGGTAGTCCTGCGGACCTTCGGGCTCGACGGGCGGCCGCAGGTCGGTCGGGCGGTCTTCCCAAGCCCAGCCACTGTGGTCGGCGCCGTCATCGCCCACGCGCTTGACCACGCCGCGTTCGAACCACTCGCCCTTCACACGCATCAGCAACTGCACCGGCATCGCGTCGAGCACCTCGTTGCCGACCACCACGCCCTGCATCGTTTCGGGCAACTCGCTCCGCCATTGGACCTTGTCGCCGTGGTGAGCCAGCGCCAGCTTCTGGCGCGCGCGCAGGGTGCCTGACAGGTCGACGATGCGGTAGCGCGACACCCGGTCGCCCAGCGCGTCGAGCAACTGCCCGGCGAGCGCGCCGGAGCCCGCGCCGAACTCCCAGACGGTGTCGGTGCCGGTTTTTTCCAGCGCTTCGGCCACCTGCGCCGCGAGCGCCTGGCCGAACAGCGGCGAGAGTTCCGGGGCCGTCACGAAATCGCTGCCCGACGACGGCATCTGGCCGAACTTGGCGGAGTCGTTGGCGTAGTAGCCGAGCCCCGGTGCGTACAAGGCCATGGCCATGAAGCGGTCGAAGGGCAGCCAGCCGCCGGCGCGTTCGAGCGCGGCATCGATAATCCGGGTCATCGGGCCGGCGCGTTCACTGCCGGTTTCCACAGTCTTTTTCATTCGGGAAATTTAGCAGGATGGCATCCACACCACGCGGCGTGCTCGTGACCGGCGGCGGGCAACGGCTCGGCGCAGCCGTCTGCGAAGCCTTTGCGCGCGCGGGCTGGACGGTGTGGTGCCAGTACCGCGCTTCGCGCGAAGCGGCCGAGGCACTGTGCGCGCGGCTGCGCGGCGAAGGTTTTGCGGCGCAGGCGGTCGAGGCCGACATCGGCAACGAAGCCGCGCGCGAGGCGCTTATCGCGCAGATCGCGGCCGACGTGCCGCTCGCCGCGATCGTCAACAACGCCTCGGCCTTCGAGCCGGACACGGGCCTGGACTTCGAACCCGATGCCGCGTTGCGCCAACTGGGCGTGAACCTGATCGCGCCGCTGTCGTTCGCACGGCTGCTGGCCCGACAACCGGTCGACGGCACTGACCGTTCGGCGATCCACATCCTCGACCAGAAGGTGTTCAACCTGAACCCCGACTATTTCTCGTACACCGTGTCCAAACTCGCGCTGGAACGGGCCGTTTCGCTGCAGGCGCAATCGCTCGCACCGGCGGTGCGCGTCTGTGGCGTGGCGCCGGGCCTCCTCTTCACGAGCGGGCCGCAGAACGACGCCAACTTCGCGAAGGCCGCGCAGGCCAACCTGCTGCGTCGCCCGATCGATCCGGCCGACGTCGCGCGGACCTGTGTCTTCCTTGCCGAAACGCCCAGCGTGACCGGCACCACCCTGTGCGTCGACAACGGCCAGCACCTGGTGCCGCTTGCGCGCGACATCATGTTCGTCGTCGACGACCTGCTGAAAGCTTCCGCCCCATGACCTTCGCCGCCCTCGACCCCTTGCTGCTGACCTGCCGGCGCGTGTTCCTGAAGGACTACGAGGTCTGGATCAACATCGGCGTCCACGAATTCGAGAAGAAGGCCGAGCAGCGCGTCATCATCAATGTCGACCTCTACGTGCTGCTGGAACTGTCGACGCCCAAGGCCGACGAGCTCGACGAAGTGGTCGACTACGACTTCATCCGCCGCACCGTCGCCACGCGCCTCTCCAAGGGCCACATCCATTTGCAGGAAACGTTGTGCGACGACATCCTCACGCAGGTGCTGGCGCATCCCAAGGTGCAGGCCGCGCGCGTGTCGACCGCCAAGCCCGATGTGTATCCCGACTGCGAAGCGGTCGGTGTCGAAGTCTTCCGGAGCAAATGACATGAGCGCCGTCTGGATCGACGAGGTGCCCGACGCGGCATCCAACACCCTGAAGATCGCACGCGAGACCCACAAGCTCGAAAAGCGCCTGTGCCGCGAGGTCGGCCGCGCCATCGTCGACTACAACATGATCGAAGAGGGCGACAAGGTCATGGTGTGCGTCTCGGGCGGCAAGGTTCTTAGCACACCAGCCTGCCTGTAAACGTTGCAGGTTTCCGCTCTCAGAATTAGTCGAAGTGGCAAGCCTCCGGAGGAGGCGCGTCAGTCTCTGAATTTTGGTTGTGGATAACCTGTTGACAAGATGTGAAATCTTGTTTGATAGCACGATTCAACTCTGCTTGTCATGGTTTAAGCATCAAGCAGTTCTCTCTTGGGTCGAATGCGGCGTACGCCTTCGTACATTTCGCGCGAGGCTCTCAAAAAGAGCAACCCGCTTCCCGAGCTGGACCGAAATGCCGCGAGATCGTCCGTATTGAGACTGCGAACAGCAAGGTCAGTATTCCTGCTCAGCGAAGCTCTGGCGAGGATCCACCGTTTCCTACTTCGTTGTTTCATGGTGCACCTACGACGATTCAGTGGGCTACGGCCATAGCATGCCCTACCAGACCATCGACTTCGACCGCCCGACAATCAAGCCGGGGATGCATCGCGAACGTGTCTAGTTGCGCCAGCGGAATGCCGAACAGATGGCCGCTCTGCAGCGATTGCTGCCGGCGACCGTCGGCCGATCAGTGTCTGCTCTAGGCGGGGTAGCTGCCGTTTGCTGACGGCTGACGGCTTATTTCGGATGAACACCCCTACTGTGCGGCGTCGCCCACATCAACGTTCCTGACGTCGCCATTGCTGCCGGCGAGTGCGATGCTCCCTGCACCAGCTGCCCCAGGTGATGTAAATGTCGGGCAGGGTATGTTGCAAGTACGACCTCTTCATGACTTGCCGAGTTGATGTTTGCCTTGTGATCTGAAAGCAGCCTCAACCGCATGCCGCGCCGTTTTACTTTTTCCAGTCCATTTCGCTATAATTTTTCGACGGAGATGGCATTCCTTCCGTGAACCGCCCTGGCATCGCCCGGGGCTAATGATGCCTACAGACACCTGATCACATTACAGGGCTGTAGGCGTTCGCGCTCAGATTCTTTGCTTGGTCAGGCCGATTGATTCGTTTCCTTGACCCGCATGAGCCGATTTAGACGACCTGAACAATTCGACCTGCTGCCGTACATCGGCAAGTGGCTCGTGATTGCCTCCGTTGTGGCCTTCCTGGCCGGCAGCGCTTCCGCACTTTTCCTCTTCGCCCTCGACCGCGCCACGGCTTGGCGCGAAGCGCATCGTTGGATCATCTGGCTGTTGCCCCTCGCCGGTGGCGCCGTCGGCTGGGTGTACTTCAAGCTCGGCAAGCAGGTCGAGGCCGGCAACAACCTGCTGATCGACGAGATCCACGACCCGAAGAAGGTCGTGCCGCTGCGCATGGTCCCGCTCGTCCTGGGCGGCACCGTCATGTCACATCTCTTCGGCGCGTCCGTGGGTCGCGAGGGGACGGCGGTGCAGATGGGCGGCGCACTGGCGGACCAGCTCACGCACGTCTTTCGAATGCAGCCTGCCGATCGCCGCATCCTGCTGATGGCGGGCATCAGCGCTGGCTTCGCCTCCGTGTTCGGGACCCCGCTGGCGGGGGCACTCTTCGGCCTCGAGGTGCTGGCCATAGGCCGGATGCGCTACGACGCCCTATTTCCCTGCATGGTCGCTGGCATCGTGGCCGATCAGGTCGGCATGGCCTGGGGCGTGCACCACATGCACTACGCGATCGGAGAGGTGGTCGCGGTTACGCCTTGGAGCGTCGGAGCCGTCGTGATCGCTGGTGTGATTTTCGGTCTCGTCGGCCTCGTGTTTGCGACCGCGACGCACCAGCTCGGAGGGCTTGTCAAGCGATGGATCTTTTATCCGCCGCTGCGCCCGATGTTGGGCGGCATCGTGATCGCGCTCGCCCTCTGGGCTCTCGGCAGAGCGGGCTTCGATGCGCATCGCTACATCGGGCTGGGCATTCCTAGCATCGTCAACGCCTTCCAGGAACCTTCGGCGCCGTGGGATTTTTTTGGCAAGCTGGCCTTCACCGTCACCTCGCTCGGCACAGGCTTCAAGGGCGGCGAGGTCACGCCGCTGTTCTACATCGGCGCGACCTTGGGCAACGTCCTGGCGCCCATGCTGCAGCTGCCCTTCGCCATGCTCGCCGGCATCGGCTTTGTGGCCGTGTTCGCGGGCGCGGCCAACACGCCACTGGCCACCATCGTCATGGCAATCGAACTGTTTGGGCCGCAGATCGGACCGCTCGCAGCCATCGGCTGCATCACCAGCTACCTCTGCTCCGGCCACACCGGCATCTACCACTCGCAGCGCGTCGGCCACATCAAACACCATGGCGGTCCCCCAGAGGAACTGCGTATCGCCGATGTCCCGCAATTCCGTAAAAAGCAGCAGACCCAGCACGTCTCCGCAACCAGAGATGACCGCTCATGAGTCGCGCTGAAAACTATCCGTCGACGGTGATGGCACTGCAGCTGTATTTCCCAGCCGGCAGCCATGCGAACCCAACCCGTATCTGGTATCACCTGAGCGTTCCAGGGTTTGCGCAGCAACTGTTGGTCTCGGCAAAGCGCGCGCACCTGCAGTCGGCGCTGCTCTACCACGTCACATCGGACCACCTCAAACGAGAGCGCGTGACGCATCATCAGATCGACGGCTCCCACATACTGCATTCGCAGTGCCTGGAGCTGATTGACACCGAAATGCAGCTACGCGCGTTCATCTGCCACGCGCAGCGCGTCCGCCACGGCAAGCATTGCCAATCCTTGCCCAAAAACCCTCGGCAGGCGGACATGGCTCAGTTCCGGCGCAAGCAGAAGCAGGAGAAGCGGGACGTTGTTTTGGAGGAGACGAAGTCATGACGACTCAGGCCCCCACTCCTACGTACGACCTGACCGTTTGCGTCTGTACTTTCCCGCCAACAGCCGCGCCAAGGCCACGCGTTTGTGGCACCGATTGGGCGCGCCCGCGCTGGCGCAGCATCTGTTGGAGGTTGCTCGTCGCTCGGGTATTCAACAAGCCTTGCTGTACCCGATCGGATCGGGCTACCTGCCAGGGGAGCGGCTCACGCACCACCACCTTGAAGACCATGCTTTGCGACATCTGCAATGTCTGGAGTTGCTTGACTCTGAAACTCGGCTTCGGACCTTCATGCAGGAGCACGCGGAGGAGTTGGGCAAGGTGCGGGCCGTTCTTTTCGCTTGCGAGCTTCCAATGACCGACGGCGAGTCGGAGTCGCCAACCAACGCCCAATCGTGCCGACCGCCAGTGCCGCCATCGACACGCGTCTCATGAGAGTGCCAGTCATGGCATCGGCTTCTCTTTTTCGTTCACGCTCACCAGGAGTTCATCATGAAGGGTTTCCAGATCACGTTCTTTGCCGAGCAGGAACATCGACACGACCACAACCCCATGGGAGACTGGCTTTTGCAATTTGCCAAGGACAACGGTGCGTTGGGCGGAAGCTTGATGGGCGCGGCTACGGGTTTCGGATCCGCCGGAAAAATGCATTCCACTCACTTTTTCGAACTGGCCCAGCAGCCTGTGGCGGTGACGGTATCGGCCACGGAAGAGGTCGCCGAACGACTGCTTGCAGCGATTGCGCTTGAGCCGGTCACGGTGTTCTACATCCAGGTGCCAATGGTCTACGGGCGGATCGGCAAAGCAACGCCGCCCGCGTCGGCCGGTGATGCCGCTGATGCCGGCGATTGACCGCAGCGTTGACCTTCGCCGAGGACCGTTTACGAATGACTGTCGACAACTGCTTGCTGGCGATCTCCGGTCTTGCGTCGCCGTTCGGCGGTCCGTTCGATCTGGCCTTGAACGCCGGCGAATGTGTCTGCGTGCTCGGCAGATCAGGATCGGGCAAGAGCGTCCTGCTGCGCCTGATCGCCGACATGGACCCCGGCACCGGCGGCGTGAACCTGGCCGGGAAACGCCGGGAGACATTTGCAGCGCCGGCGTGGCGAGGTCGTGTGATCTACCAGTCAGCCGAACCCGCTTGGTGGGCGTCAACGCCGGCAGCCCACTTCCCGTCTGCCGCGTCGAGCCGGGTCGCCGAACTGATGGCGGCGCTCGGGCTGGGCCCGGACCTGCTGGACGCCGACATCGCACGCCTTTCGACCGGCGAGCGTCAACGCCTGGCGCTCGTCCGCTCGATGGTGCGGGAGCCCGACGTGCTGCTGCTCGACGAGCCTTCGGCCTCGCTCGACGGCGCCTCCACGCTGGCGATTGAATCCCTGCTTCTGCAACAGCTCCGCTCCGGCCTCGGCATCGTGATGGTGACGCACTCGCGTGAGCAGGCTGTGCGGATGAGCCATCGCCACTTCGAGATGCGCGACGGCAAGCTGCACGCGCCATGAGCACCATCCATCTTCACGCCACGGACGTGGCGCTCGCCACGTTGCTGGTGCTGATCAACGCCCTGGCGTCCGTGCTCCTGCACCTGCAGTTGCATCGGCAGGTGCTCTGGGCCGCTACCCGCATGGTCGTCCAGCTCCTGCTGGTCGGCTTGGTGCTGCGCTTCGTGTTCCAGGCGGCGTCGCCGGCGGCCACTCTCGGGATCGTCGCGCTCATGCTGCTGGCGGCCGCGCGCGAAGTCGCAGTGCGTCCAACTCGGCGTCTCAAGGGTGCCGGGAGTTACCGCATCGCGGCGGTGGTCGTCGGCTTCTCGAGCATCGCCACCGTGTTGCTCGCATTGATGACGGCGATCCGCCCGCAGCCCTGGTACGACCCGCGCTACGCCATCCCGCTGATGGGCATCGTGCTCGGCAGTGTGCTCAATTCGGCCAGCCTGGGTCTCGACAGCTTCTTCGAAGGCATCAGCACCGGGCGCCCGGCGATCGAGGCGCAGCTGGCGCTCGGCGCCAGCATCCACCAAGCGCTGGCCGCACCGATCCGCCATGCGATCCGCCGCGGGATGATTCCGATCATCAACCAGATGTCGGCCGCGGGTGTCATCACGCTGCCCGGCATCATGACGGGGCAGTTGCTGGCCGGCATGGATCCACTCGAGGCCGTGAAATACCAGATCCTGCTGCTTTTCCTGCTCACAGGCGCCGGCGGTCTCGCGTCGGCGGGCGCGGTCTATCTGGCGGCGAGGGCTGTCACCGACGACCGACAGCGCCTGCGCGCAGATCGACTGAAGTAACACTCAGATCATGTTTCGAAAATCCCGAATCTAAAGAAGATCATGAACAGGCACCTTGCTTGTGCGCTCGCCTGGGCATCGCCGCCGCATCTGCGACGTTCAATGGCTCGGCTGAGAACACCCACGCCACCGGATCCGCATGCCGACAGGCAGGGCAATTGAACGTGTCGGCGCCACGATCGCAGGTGCAACTGCTGCTCATCCGACACGGTGAGTCCGAATGGAACCTGGCACAGCGTTTCACCGGCTGGGCCGACGTGGGTCTCACGCCGCGGGGTGTGCGTCAGATGCAGGAGGCCGGCCGTGCGATTCGGCGGTCAGGTCTGGTCGTCGACCGCGTCTTCTCCTCCATGCTGGTCCGTTGCATACGGTCTGTCGACTGCTTGCTGCTCGCAGCGGGAAGTCCATCGGCGCCACGCACAGCCGACTGGCGGTTGAACGAGCGGCACTATGGTGCATTGACGGGGTCATCCAAGGCCGAAGCCATCGCGCGGTACGGTGCCGATCAGGTGCAAGCTTGGCGCAGGTCGTACCGCGCGGTACCGCCGCCGTGGACTCAGGACGATGTCGATCGGGTGGCGACGGATCCATCGATGGAACCACCCTGCGCAGGGCTGGAACCCCTGCCCTTGGCGGAATCACTCGCGCAAACCGTTCTGCGGGTGACCGCGCTCTGGCAGGAACTGATCGAACCATCATTGGCGTCGGCCCAAACGGTAGCTGTCGTCGGTCATGGCAACAGCCTGCGGGCGCTGGTGATGCAGCTTGAAGAACTCAGTGAACAAGCGGTCTCGTGCCTGGAGATCGCCAACGGCGAAATGCGTGCCTATGAGTCAGGCGCTGGTCGCACACTGCATCTGCAATGCATCTGGCAGCCATCTGCGCTGGCGCCCATCTCAAAAATTCTTTGAGACAGCGGAATAAACGCAGGCGGCCAAGCGTCTGTCTGGATGTCAACTCTGACCAATTCCATCTTCCACAGGACTTCCCATGAAATCTTCCCTTCTGCCCACCCTGATTCTTGCGCTCGCCGCGCTCGCCTCTGGCGCCGCTATGGCCGCCGCTCCGGTCAAGACAGCCGGCGGCATGCTGGTCAACACCAGCGGCATGACGCTCTACACCTTCGACAACGACACGGCGGGCAGCGGCAAGAGTGCCTGCAACGGCCCGTGCGCCGGACTGTGGCCGCCGGTGATGGCAGAAGCGGACGCGAAGCCTGAAGGCGACATGACCATCGTCGCGCGCGACGACGGCACCAAGCAATGGGCCTACAAGGGCAAGCCGGTGTACCTGTACAAGTCCGACATGAAGGCCGGCGACATGACCGGCGACAACTTCAAGAACGTCTGGCACGTCATCAAGCCCTGATCGACCAGAACCGCAGAGAGCACGACGCTTCATCCCATGCGCGCACAGGACGAAGCCGCGATCGTCGCCTGCATTCCCAGCCTGCGCCGTTACGCGCGCGGGCTGGTGGCAGATACCACTCGGGCCGACGACCTGGTGCAGGACACGCTGGAGCGAGCGTGGAGCCGGTTCTCGCTTTGGCAGAAACGCGGCGACATCCGCGCCTGGATGTTCGGCATCATGCACAACCACTTCATCGACGGTGTACGCGCCAGGAGCAGCCGACCCGAGGACAGCGCGGGCGACGACCTGCCCGAAATCCCGCAGCGTGCCAGCCAGTCCGACGGCATTGAGGTCCGCGATCTGGACCGTATCCTGCAGCGGTTGCCTGTGGAGCAACGCGAGGTGATGCTGCTCATCGCAGTCGAAGAACTAAGCTACGCAGAAGCCGCCGCAGTGCTCGGCGTGCCCATCGGCACGGTGATGTCCCGCCTGGCGCGCGGCCGTGACAAGCTGCGACAGGAACTGCAAGGCCGCGCGCCATCAGCCCAAGTTGCCGCGCCCCTGCGCAGGATCAAGTGACATGGACTCTCCCCCACTCAAACCCATTTCCACCGACGGCATCAAGCCGGTGACCGAAGCCGATCTGCATGCTTTTGCGGATCAGCTTCTGGACCCTGCGCGGCATGTAGAGATCGATGCCTTCCTGGATGCCCACCCGGCCGAACGCCAGCGCGTGGACGACTGGCGCGCCCAGAACCTGGCGCTCAAGCAGTTGCTCGACCCGGTCCTGTCCGAGCCCTTGCCATTGCGCCTGCCGCTGAAGCCGGCGCCGGGGGCGGGCTGGCAGGGATGGCCGTGGCGCTCCCTGGCAGCCGGCGTGGCGATCGCGGTCGTCAGCACCGGGTCGGCCTGGTGGGGCCGTGGCGCCTACGACGGGCAACTGCAGCGCAGTGCCACGCTGGCCGCGGCGCGGGCGGGCACGCTCAATGGTTTTGCCCACCGCGCGGCCGTGGCCCACGTGGTCTACAGCCCGGACGTGCGTCGTCCGGTGGAGGTCGGCGCCGACCAGGAGCAGGCGCTCGTCACCTGGCTGACCAAGCGCATGGGCACCGAAGTGAAGCCGCCCGACCTGCGCGCCCTGGGCTACGAGCTCATCGGCGGGCGGCTGCTGCCGGGCGACAAGGGGCCGGTGGCGCAGTTCATGTTCGGCGGCGCAAAGGGCGAGCGTCTGACGCTGTACGTCACTCGCGAGGACGCCGGACGCGAGACGGCCTTCAAGTTCGGCCAGGATGGCCCGGTGAATGTCTTCTACTGGGTCGACAAGGACTTCGGCTACGCCATTTCGTCAGGCGACAGCAAGTCCGAAATGCTGCGGGTCGCCGAGGCGGTTTACAGCCAGCTTGAAGCACGCAAATAATTTGGTCCTTCGACTGGCAAGATGTTTTGCCATGCGCAAATTTTCAGGAATTGGAACCATGCAGGACAAGTCGCATTGGGAGCGTGTCTACAGACGAAGTCGTCCAGTACGCTGAGCTGGTTTCAACCGCATGCGGACCGGTCCCTCGGACTCATCAAGCGAATTGCTGCTGGCGGTCAGACGCGGGTCATCGACGTCGGAGGCGGTACTTCGACACTGGTGGACGATCTGCTCGGACTGCATGGCTTCGACGTCACTGTGCTCGACATTTCGGAGAATGCGCTCGACGTGGCCCGTCAACGGCTCGCTTTCGACGCCCGGCGGGTGCGATTGCTGGCGGGAGACATCACCCGGCTTGCCTTACCCGCACATGCCTACGACATCTGGCACGACAGGGCCGTCTTTCATTTCATGACCACACCCGAGCAACGCCAGGCCTACATCGCGCAAGTGCGCCAGGCTGTGCGCCCCGGCGGTCACGTCATCGTCGCGGTGTTCGGGCCGGACGGGCCGATGCAGTGCAGCGGGCTCCCGGTGATGCGGTATGCGCCAGATGCGTTGCACGCCCAGTTCGGCGATGCCTTCGAACTGGTCGAACATGCGCCGAAAGCCCATCGGACACTCGCAGGCGTGGAGCAGCAGTTCGTCTATTGCCACTGCGTGATGCACTGAAGCTTGGCTCGTACTTCACAGCCCATCGGGAAACGTGTACGTCACGGGAGACGCCGAGGGTTGCCCGATCACCAGCGCTATCTGGTCGTGCGGCTTGAGCGGAAGGTCGCGCACCGGCGTGAATTGCACCTTGCCGTTGACATACACCCGCAGCGCGCCCCTGAGCCCTGCCACGTTGTCGGCCGCCAACGGCTGTCCCCACACGTCGAAGAAGTTGCCCAGCGTGTACACCCGGTCGTTCGGCGATTCGACATGCAGGATGCCGCTGGCATCATGCGTGTGCAGCCAGTAGAAACCCTTACCGCCACTGACAAAACCGCGATCGATGCGCAGCGGCGCAATGATGCCGATGCCGCGTGGCACTGCGATCTGTTCGCCCTTGTAGTAAATGGCCAGGTGGGCATGGAAATGGGTCTTGAGCATCTCCTGGCTCGAACCTTCGATGCCATCCACCGGCTGGCCCTGGCCGCCATGGGCGGTATTACCGTCAGGAAACACGGACTTGCCGAGTTGCCCACCCTGTATGAGCAGTTCGGCACCGCCGGCGGCTGCGGCCGGCCTGTCGTCGCCATGTGCAAAAACGGGCGGGGCACCGGCTGCGATGGCGATGGCGAATGCCGCTGCAACGAATGGCTGGAAGTTCATCGAGAGTCTCATCGGAAAAATTGAATAAGAGCAGCGCTCGGCCACCGCGGCTTCAGGCCCGCCTCGTGACGAACACGCGGGGCCGCCAGGCATCGACAGGCGCTCCGTTGCGGCCCATCGGCCAGTGGTCAAGCCAGTGCTGCAGCACGGCGACGTCATCAGCCCGCCGCCGCCGGTGCAGCGAGTGTCCCTGGCCCGAATGCGTCAGGTGCACCAGATCGGTCGGCAGCGGTGGGCTCTGGTCGCCGAAGTACCAGAAATTCCACGACACCAGGGCGTTGAGGCCCGCAATGTCTCGCGCGGCCTCGCTGTCGTCGTGCAACGTGTTGGCCACCTGCTTCATCGAGCCGTTCGCCATCGCCCGATAGAAGTTGTCCGGGGGGCCGTCGCCGCCAGGTCGCTTGGCGACAAAGCGCGGGTCCGCCCAGTAGTTGCCCAGCGCCATGACTTCATCGACGCGCATCGCGTAGACGAGCTGGTCGTTGTGGCGGCTGCGCAGGCCGACGATCCAGTCGCCGACACGTGCCGAGCGACGAATCTGCGGCTTGCACACAGCGAGCGAGCACCAGCCGTGAAAAGGATTCGGCGACCCGCCGCGGTCTTGCCGCACGACGTAACGAAAGATGCGCGGGCCTTGGATCACATCGGGCTGCGCAGAACCACCTTGGCTGCATCCATCGGCCCATCGCCTTCGATGACCACGATCGATGCGGTCTTCGGATTGGCTTCCGACTGCAGACGAGTGACCTCGCGGATCTCGCCGATCGCCGTGCCGTCGGCCATTCCCATCGGATTGGTCTTGAAGCTGGCGACGGGCACTTTCTGATCGCCCACATAGATGCTGTAGACCGTCTCCGGCTTGAGCTTGTAGAGGAACAGTTCCAGCGCATCGACCACACCGAAATTGCGTGCCACCACGAAGCCCTTGGCATCGCCTGAAGCGGGCATGAGCGGGATGTTGACCGGCGCGGCGTTGGCCAGCGGCTTCAGGTTGTCCGTGCCGGCACCCGACGGTACGGCGTTCGAAACGTAGACCAGCGCCTGCGGAGCCTGTCCAATCGGCACTGCCGCGATGACTTTGTCGCTGGCGGTATCGATCACCTGGACCGCATCGCCGTTCTCCAGTCCGACGTACATGCGCGTGCCGTCGTCCGATGGCCAGACGCCATGCGGCAGCGCGCCAGTCGCGATGGTGTTGAGCAGCTTCGCCTCGCCATCGGTCGAGTAGACCTTCACGACGTTCTCGCCACCCACGGCGACGTAAGCCAGCGTGCCGCGCGCGGTTTTGGCGAAGCCGAGATGGTTGGTGATGAAGCCGGTGTCGATCACGCTCGTCACCGCCATCGACTTCACGTCGATGCGAGTGACCTTGCCGACGTCCTTGTGGCCCATCCAGACTTCCTTGCCGTCCGGCGTGAACTGCAGGAACGGCGAGAACGGACTCACGACCGGAATGCGCTTCACGATCTTGTACGAGCGCGTGTCGACCACGGCCACTTCGGGCGTGAAGCTCGACACCACGAAGGCGCGCCCACCGTCCGGCGTGAACAGCACCATGCCGGGACCCGGCGCGGTCTCGATCCGGCGTTTCTCCTTGAAGGTCTTCGCGTCGATCACCGAGACGTAGTTTTCTCCGCGCACCACGGCCCAGACCTCCTTGCCGTCGCGCGTGAAGAAGGCCTCGTGCGGCGAGCGGCCGACGTAAGTCACGCCCTTGACCTTGTTGGTCGCCGTGTCGATGAAGGTCACCGAGTTCGAGCCGTTGGCAATGGCGACCAGCGCGCGGTGGTCGGGCGAGAAACCGAGGCCGTGAACGTTGATCTCGCCCTTGTAGATCGGCGACAGCACGTCGGGGCGCTGGTTCCCCAGCTTGATCTGGCCGAGCAATGTGTTGGTGTTCGGGTCGATCACCGACACCGTGTTGGTGTTCTGGTCTGCGGTGTAGACGCGGTCGCCGGGATTGGAAGCGGCCGATGCACCGAAAGATGCAACGGCCAGCGCCGTGGCAAGGACAAGGGGTTTGAGTGAATTCATGAAAGGTCCTTCTTCGACGTGTCTGGAGCGACTACTTGGCGGGTGATGCGTGGCGTGCGAGCCAGGCCTGCATCAGCCGGATCTCGTTGGACTGCTCGGTGATGATTCCCTGCGCGAGGTTGCGCACTTCCGGGTCTTGCGTGTTGAGCAGGATCGACTTGGCCATGTCGATGGCGCCCTGGTGATGGGGAATCATCATGGTCATGAAGTCGTGCGCGGGCTGGCCGTTCATGGGTGCGGTGCGCATGTCGTGGTCCATTACGGCCATGGCATCGCCCATCAGCGCATCGAAGGGCTTGGCCGTGCTGGCCATGAAGCTGGGAGGCACGACGCCCTCGGCTTTCATACTGTGCGCGTGCATGTCGGCCGCCTGCGTCAACGTGCTCCCTGCGACCAGCAACCCGAGGAACCCCGCACGAACGAAGCCGCTGCTCATGCCGCTTTCTTGTTCCATGCGCTGCACCAGCCCGCAGCAGCGACCTGCTTGCCGGCGAACAGCGGGCAGCCGCCCGTCGCTTCCTTGGGCTTGCCTTGAAACAGCTGACAGTTCGCGCAGTTCTGGCTGGCCGCGTGATTGGGGAATTTCTTGGCGTCGACCTTGGTGGTGTCTTCCTTGTAGCCGAGCGCCACGGCCTGAGGATCGGTCTCGGCCAGCTTCGGGCCACCGGACTGTGCGTGGGC
This sequence comes from Variovorax sp. PAMC 28711, assembly GCF_001577265.1. Lineage (NCBI taxonomy): Bacteria > Pseudomonadati > Pseudomonadota > Betaproteobacteria > Burkholderiales > Comamonadaceae > Variovorax > Variovorax sp. PAMC 28711. The sequence continues at coordinate 1,258,448 of NZ_CP014517.1, forward strand.
GGCGGAGACGGACAGCGCAGTTGCCGCGCCGGCAACTTGCAAGATGAAAAAGCGGCGATTCGTGGGGGTCATTTTTTTAATCTCGTGGGGGGTTTTTAGTCGTTGCCGGAGTCATCGCTCCGGCGATCGGGGGCGTGCTTACTGCTTCAAGACGAACGCAGCCAGCGCTTTCACCTCTTCGGGTTTCAGTGCGGCGAAAGGCGGCATCGGCACGCTGCCCCACTTGCCGACGCTGCCGCCACGGATGCTGGCCTCCAGCTTCGACTGCGCCTGCTGATCGGCCTTGTACTTTTCGGCGATGTCGTGATAGCCCGGACCGACGATCTTCTGGGTCAGGCCATGGCAACTCAGACACGCGTTGCTCGCAAGAAGCGCTTGGACGTTGACACTCCCGCCACCAGCTGGTGGCGCGGCCGCAGCACCCGGTGACGTTGGCGGAGCGGGCGGCGCAGACGCTGGTGTGGATGCGGCGATCACACTGGCGTCTGTGGCCTTCGCAGACCCGTAGGCGACCGCCAAATAGGCACCCAACTGCTTGACTTCGTCATCACTGATCGGCGCACCGTAGGTGTGCTGCATCTTGGCCATCTCGGCGGTCCACTGCGTCTGCGTCATGCCGGGTGGCTGGTAGTTGACGTAGTCCGCCGAATGGCAGATCGCGCATTTCTGCATCGCGATGGCGTAGCCCGGCAGCTTCGACGGGCGCAGCTTCGACGTGTCGGGCTGCAGCTTGATGTCGGGCGGCGCGGCCAACGCGTTGAACGCGATCAACACGCAGCAGCCAAGAACGGCGCGGGCCAAAAAAGTGGTGGTTTTCATGGCGTGTCCTCAGGCGATGGTGACCGGCGTGGACTCGACCACATGGCGGCGGTAACCTGCCGGATTCCAGTCCACCGTGGCAGGCTGGCCTTCGCCCTTCTGATTGGTCGCGCGGACCATGAGCACGGCTCGGCCCTTCTTCGCGAAGCTCACCGGTGCCCGCCATTCCCGAAACGAGAAGCGCCCCAGATCCTTGCCGAGCGTCGCCGCCTTCCAGCTCTGGCCGCCGTCGATGGAGACTTCCACCGTCTTGATGCCGGCACCGCCATCGAAGGCGATGCCCTTGAGTTCGATCGAGCGAGCGGAAGGCAGGATGCCACCGGCCTGGACGCTGGTGATGAAGCTGCGCACGGGCAGCGTCGAGATCGGCCGCGTCTTCGCCGCTGCGGAACCCGGTGCCACGCACTGGCAGTCGTTGTCGGGCACGCGGTAGGCGGTCGTCATGAACAGCGCGTCATGGCCGTCGAACACATGGTCGATGACCTCGATTTCCGAGAGGTGCTTGACCCAGTAGGTGCCGAAGTAGCCCGGTACGATGAGCTTGACCGGGTAGCCGTTGAGGAACGGAAGGTCCTTGCCGTTCATGCCCCAAGCGAGCATCGGTTCGTCCTGCAGCGCGTGTTCGATGTCCAGCGCCTTGCGAAAGTCCGAGGTCGCGGGCAGCACCGGCGTGTCGAGGCCGTTGAAGGTCACCTGCCGGGCACCCGCAGCCACACCCGCCTTCTCGAGCACCTTGCGCAGCGGCACGCCGACCCAGCGGGCATTGCCCATCGCGCCATTGGCGAGCTGGGCGCCGAAGACGCGCGGCGACGAGTACCCGCGGCTGTTGCCGGAACACTGATTGACCGCCACCACTTCCACAGGCTCTGCCAATGCCTTCAGATCGGCCAGCGACAGGTTCAGCGGCGTGTTGACCTTTCCCTTGACGGTGAGCCGGTAGGTAGCAGGGTCGACCGCCAGCGGGATGTTGGCCAGGTGGTAACGCACGAAGAAAGCGTCGTTGGCGGTGATCGGCCCTTCGTTAAAGACTGAGAACGGCGTTTCCAGATGCGGCGGCCGGGTGTGAACGCGAATCAGCGGCCGTTTTTGCGGGTACGTCACCATGGGGCGCGGTCCGTCGGCAAAGGTCACGCCTTCGCCAGTATCGCGACCAGCCGCCAGCGCGGCGAGCGGCGACGCACCCAGCGCGAGAAGACCGGCGCCCTGGACGAAGCGCCGACGGGATGGAGGGCGCTTGGCGTCGTGCTGCGCGGTGGGTGTGGCTTCGCGACCTGATCTCATGGTTTGTCTCGTTTGTTAGATAAATACAGTGGCTATTCAGGGTGTCTTCCAACCCCACTTCTCGAAGATTGCTTGTGCTGCAGGCGATCTCAGGTAGTCCACGAGCGCTTCTTCACGGCGCGGCCTTCTGCATCTTTGCCGCAGGCGCAGCCAGCGTCGCCTCCACACGGTTGCTCGCCAAGTCCACTTTGGCGATTCCCAAGTCTTCGTTCAGAACATAGGCCGTCTTGCCGTCGCGCGTGAAGACGATGGCTTGCCGCGGCTCCTTGAATCCGGTGATGGTGGCGACCACGCTCTTGCTCGCTACATCGATGACGGACAGGGAGTTGTCGCCCAGGTTGCCGGCGTAGACGCGCCTGCCGTCGGGCGACAGCGCCGCACCATACGGGTCCTTTCCGACGGGAATCGTCGACTCGATGGCGCGCTTGTCCAGATCGACGACCGCGATGGTGTTGCTGCCGCTGTTCGCAGCGAAGAGCGTCTTGCCGTCGGCGGTGACTGAGATCGCGCGCAGCTTGTTGAACCCGGTGATCTCGCCGTCGATCCTGTTGGTCGCCGTGTTCACGATGGTGATCTTGTCGCCCATGAAGTTGGTGACGTACAGCGCCGATCCGTCGGGACTCAGGCGCACGCCCTGGCGCGGCTGCGCGAAGCCGGTGATGACGGCGCGCGGTTCGCCGCTTGCGAGATCGAAACGCGTGACGGTGCTGGCGGCCTGGTTGTTCACGTACATCGTGGCGCCGTCCTTGCTCAGCACGGTGCCGAAGGCACCGGGGCCTGCCGGCAGGCTGCTGACCGTCTTCAGGCTGGACGTGGCGATCTTCGCCACGGTGCCCAGGCTGCTGTCCGAAACATAGAAGAACTCGCCAGACGGCGCGAACACGATGTTGCGTGGCGTCACGAAGCCATCCAGCACCTTGCGCACCTTGCCGGTCTTCAGGTCGTAGACGACGACGTCCGGGCGTTCGCTGTACGACACCACGGCCGTGCCCTCGTCCGGGCTGAGCGCCAGCGAATTGTTGTGGATGGCACCGTCGAAGGTCCAGCGCTGCGTCGCACTTGCGGACGCTGCGACAGGCGCCGGCTGTGCCGTGACCGTCGAAGGGATCGAGGCGAGTGTCGAGAGGGCGAGGCACAGCGAGAGTGCAAGAGGACGGAGTTTCATGAGATTCTTTCGGTTGTCTGGATGGATGGACGAATGGCGGGGGCGATTTATTCCAGGTCCGCCCTGTCATTTGAGGAGTGCAGTGATTCCCGCGTTGATGGCGAAGCCGCCGCACACCAGCCAGACGAAGAGCACGGCCGCCAGCGCCAGCGGCTTGATGCCGGCCTTGCGGATGGCCGAGACGTGCGTCGTCAGCCCGAGGCCGGCCATGGCCATCGCCAGCAGCACGGTGTCGATGTCGATCACCTGCGTCACCACCGCATGGGGCAGCAACGCGAGCGAGTTGAGCCCGGCGACCGCCACGAAACCGAGGGCGAACCAGGGAATCACGATGCCGCCGCGTGGCGAGGCTTTGCTTTCGTCGCCGCCGTCGACAGCATCGGCATCCTTGGCGCTGGAGCGGGAGAGGTAAGCCGACAGGATGATGAGGAACGGCGCCAGCATCATCACGCGGACCATCTTGGCGATGACGGCGGTGTTCGCAGCCTGCTCGCTGACGGCACGACCGGCAGCGACCACCTGTGCCACTTCGTGGATGGTCGAGCCGGCGAACACGCCGTAAGCGGTCGGCGACAGGTCGAACAGCCGGTATTGAGCGACCAGGTGATACAGCACCGGATACAGGAAGATCGCCAGCGTGCCGAACACCACCACCGTGGCCACCGCGACCATCACCTGCTCGGCGCGACCGCGCACGACGGGTTCGGCCGCCATCACAGCTGCCGCGCCGCAGATCGAACTGCCGGCGCCGATCAGCATGGCCGTCTTGCGGTCGAGCCCGAAGACTCGGGTGCCGAGGAAGCAGGCGAGCCCGAAGGTGCTGCACAGCACCGTGGCGTCGATCGCGACGCCGGTCCAGCCCACGTTACCGATGTCCTGGAAGGTCAGGCGCAGGCCGTACAGGATGATGCCCAGGCGCAGCAGGTTGGCCTTGGAAAAGGTCACGCCGCCGCCGGCCGCGGCGCCTATGCGGGGGTAGACGGTATTGCCGACCACCATGCCCAGCACGATGGCCAGGGTCAGCGCGCTGATGCCGTTGGACTGCAGCCAGCCGATCTTGCCCAGTTGGATCGACACGAAAGCCAGAGCGCCCGTGAGTGCGAGACCAGGAACCAACAGGCGTACACGGTGCATCGCTGCGGGGGTGTGCGTCAGGTGGGCTGCGGAAGTGGCGGTGTGCATCGTTTTCTCCATCACGTCGTTTTCGGAAGGCATGAACGAACTTTGAACCGGCACGATCTATCCGACAAACGGATACTTCCGCTATAACCTAGCCATCGAACAGGTAACGAAAGCGTTTGGATGCGCCTGACATTGCGTCAACTCCTGATCTTCACGGCCGTGGCGGACACCGGCAGCACCACGGCCGCCGGTGAGCGCGTCGCACTGTCCCAGTCGGCAACCAGTGGCGCACTGAACGAACTGGAGAGCCTGCTCGGCGCCCAACTGTTCGACCGCATCGGCAAGCGCTTGCTGCTGAACGACAACGGCCGTGCGCTGCTGCCGCAAGCCAGGTCATTGCTCGACGGCGCACAGGAGATCGAAAGCCGGTTCGGTCTCGGAAGCGCGGGCGCTGACACCGCGCCGCTGGTCACGCGACTTCGCGTCGGTGCCAGCACGACGATCGGCAATTACGTGCTGCCGGCGCTGATCGCCGGCTACAGCAGGACGTGGCCCGGTGCCGCAGTGGATGTCGTCATCGGCAACACGCGCGACATCGCTGCGGCCGTGACCCGCCTGGAGGTCGACATTGGTCTGATCGAAGGGCCCTGCCACGAGGCCGAGCTTCGAGTGACGCCATGGCTTCAGGACGAGTTGGTCATCGTGGCTGCACCGACGCATGCGCTGGTGCAGGAGGGCGTGCAGGCACGCGTTCCGTTGAAGGCCTTGCGGCAGGCACGCTGGTTGCTCCGTGAGCCGGGTTCCGGCACGCGCGAGGCCGTGGAGCACGTGTTGCTGCCGCACCTCCACCACCTGGACGGCGACATGCAGCCGGGCAGCACCGAGGCGATCAAGCAGGCGACGGCCGAAGGCCTCGGGCTGGCTTGCCTGTCGCTGTGCGCGGTGCAGGACCTGGTGACACTCGGCAGACTGGTCGTTCTGCGAACCACGTTGCCTCGTCTGACTCGCCGCTTCTATCTGGTGCACCATCAGAAAAAGCGCCTTTCGGGCAACCTGCAACGCTTCGTGGCGCACTGCGAGCGTCTTGAAATGGAATCCCCGTGGCTGCCAACGAATTTCCCGAAGAAGTAGCGTCTCCCAGACGCGGTCGTGCGCGCCTGTGGGCCATGGGACCGGCTGCCGAAACGTTGCGCGTCTGGTGGTGGGCGGCCGTGACGGGCGCGCTCGCTGCGGCTGCCGTCTTGGGCTTCCGGTGGTTGACGCAATGGGTCGAGGAACTCGCGACCGGTCAGCGCGGCGGACTGGTCGAAGCCGCGTTGTCGTTGTCGCCCTGGCACCGCGCGCTGGTCTGCACCTTGGGCGGCTTGCTCGCAGGGCTGGTCCTGCAAGGCGGAACGGCCTGGGCCAGGCGGGGCCCGGGCGGCGCGGCGAACCTCGACTACATCGATGCCGCGCGCGCAGGAAGAGTCGACCTGAACGATCGAACGACGTTGACACGCACCGTGTCCGCGCTCTTATCCGTCGGCACGGGCGCTTCCATCGGACGCGAAGGGCCGATGGTCCAACTGGCTGCCTGGGTCAGTGCGCGGCTGGCACGACTCGTCGCGACGGCGCCGGAACAACGCAACACGCTGCTGGTGTGCGGCATCGCCGCAGGCATCGGCTCGGCCTATCACGCACCCATTGCGGGCGTCGTCTTCGTTCTGGAACTGGCGCTCGGTTTCCTCGCGCGCCACACGGTCGCTCCGGTGCTGATCGCGTCGGCCACGGCCAGTTCACTGATCTACTGGCTGGTCGAACCCAAACCGCTCTACGACGTTCCGCCTGTCGTCATGGCACCGACGAGCCTCGGTATCGCCTTACTCGCCGGCGTGCTGTTCGGGGGGTTGGGCTGGGGGTTGCTGGCGCTGCTGGAATCAGGGCGAAGCTGGTTCGCGCGCATCCGTACGCCAGTCCTGCGCCTGGGACTCGGGGGCTTGCTCGTGGGCCTGTTGTCGGCCTGGGTGCCGCAGGTCTGGGGCAATGGCTACAGCGTGGTGTCGCAGGTGCTTCACGGTGACCACGCCTGGCAATGGCTCGCGTGGGTGCTGCTCGCAAAAGTGGTGGCGACGACGCTGAGTTCGGGCAGCGGCGCGATCGGCGGTGTGTTCACGCCATCGCTCTTCGTCGGGGCGACCGCTGGAAGTGTCTTGGCCCAAGTGGCGGCGCTCTGGTTGCCGGCGGTGTGGGTGGGCGATCCGCGTCTGCTCGCGGTGGTCGGCATGGCGGCGGTGCTGGCCGCAGTCACCCATGCACCGCTGATGGCGATCGTGATGGTGCTGGAGATGACAAATCAATTCCAGCTCACCGTTCCCGTGATGCTAGCCTGCGGCGTGGCCTACGCCATCAGCACACAATTCGGCGCGCGACCGCTCTATGGCAATCCGATCGAATCGCCGATGGCGCAGAAGCCGAATCCCTGAGCCTGTGTTAGATCGCGGGTTCTGCACGCAGCGACTTGCGACGCTCAATGCCTTCGAAGACGATCATTCCGGTGAGCATCGCGGCGGTGAAGACAAGCGCCTCGCTTTCCCCCATTCCGAGCGCCACCAGACCCGGTCCAGGACAGAAGCCCGCAAGGCCCCAACTGACACCGAACAGCAGGCTGCCGAACGCCAGGCGGTCGATCGCTCGCGCGTTTGGCCATCTCACTGTTTCGCCCAGAAGGGATCGCGAGCTGAAGTTGGACAAGGCCGAGCAATTTGACTCCGCGTCGGGAATCGGAATCAAGGGCGTCGTGAGCGTCAAGACCCTTGCCATCGGCAATGCGACGTTGATGGAGCAACTGGGCATCGATGTAGTGCCGCTGGCGAACCAGGCCGAAGTTTTGCGCGCGCGAGGGGCCAGCGTGATGCTGCTTTGTGCAAGCGCCGACATTGATCGGGCCAGGTCGACCGACTGCAGTCAGTCTGAAGCGGACAGCAAAGCGGGGAACGCGACGAACATGCGTTAGATACGGATCCGGCTCGAAGCTTGCAAGCACTGCCGAGACGCGCCGGCGAACCAGGCAAGGGTGATGAATACTCGCATGGCCGTTCAAGCATCGATCGCGTGCGGCCCTGCCAGAAACCTCTCGGCCGGCGTCGGCACCAGCAGCCCCTTCGCATCGTCGAGCGTGCCTTGGAGCCACCGGTCGACATGTTCCCGTTCGATCAGCACCAGGCTGCGCTTGTCCTGCTTCTCAGGCGGTAACGGCATTTTGGTCGCTGGATCCACCTCGGGCTTGTGCATGCGGCTCATCAGCGGATGCGCGTTCGCGTTGAGGGTGAGCATCGTGTAACTGTCCACAGTCTCGCCCGTCTCCGGGTCAATCCACCGGCTCCACAGACCTGCCACTCCCCACGGCGCACCGTCGGCCCGGCGGAATTGCCACCAGACGTTCTTGCCGGTCTCCCAGTTCGGCTCGTCGAAGCTCGAGGCCGGCACGATGCAGCGCTGCCCGGCACGCCAGGCGCCGCTGAACGTGGGCCGGCTGTTGACTGATTCGATGCGCGCATTGACCGTGCTGAGCCTCTTGGGCTTTTCGCCCGGACCGCGCGGCCGGGTCATCGGGATGCGTGTATTGCTCTCGGGCGGAATCATTCCCCACTGGCCCCATGCCAGCTCGCGCGAGCCGTCGTCGGCAGCGTTGCGCAGGAACGGCCCAGTCGCCAGCGGAAAGAGGCTACGCGGGCTCGGGAAAGGGTTGTTGGGGGTGCGTGCGCCGATGTGCCAAAACGCTTCTATTTCTCGTGTCTCAGGGGAGATGTAGCGGGTGCACATGGACCACATGCTACGGGCTGCAGCCATTCAGCGGCAGCCTGGGCGGGCGAAAGCGCAAGAAGGTGTGAGTCGTTCGACAGGTCCGTCGCCAACTCCTCCAGTACGTCCGGATCGACCGTGCGCCAGTGCTGCTGCAGCCGGTGCGCACAGGCCGCGATCCAGATTTCAGCGGTGGTGTCGTTCATGGCGTCATCCTAGCTATATACTGGATGCATGTACAGTATTCCGCCTTTTGCCGCCGAGGTCGCAGTGGAGCCTGTGGTGCTCCCGTTGCCTGTGGTCGAAGGCAAGCTGCGCGCCGGATTTCCATCTCCTGCAGACGACTTCGCCATTCGGCGCCAAGACCTCAACGACCTGCTGATCACCCATCCGCTGGCCACCTTCTACTGGCAGGTCAGCGGCCAGTCGATGGTCGAAGCCGGCATCGGCGACGGCGACCTGCTGGTGGTGAATCGGGCCATCACCCCGATGCACCGTCACATCGTCGTGGCCCAGGTCGATGGCGACTTCACAGTCAAGTACCTGTACAAGCGCAGCGGCCGCATCAAGCTCACCACAGCCAATCCCACTTTCCCCGAGATCACCTTCAAGGAAGGCCAACAGCTGACATCTGCGGCGTCGTCACCGCCGCCATCAAGCGGTTCGTGAAATAGCAGGTCCACGGATACGCCATGTACGTGCTGATCGACGGCAACAACTTCTATGTGAGCTGCGAGCGCGTGTTTCGCCCAAGCCTGCAGGGCCGACCGGTCATCGTCCTGAGCAACAACGATGGTTGCGCCATCGCCCGCAGCAATGAAGCCAAGGCACTCGGCATTGCGATGGGGGCGCCCTGGTTCCAGATCCGCCAGTCCTTGCCCGACGCGGGGGTGGTCGCCCTGAGTGCCAACTTCACGCTCTACGGCGACATGAGCAACCGGATGATGGCGATCGCCGCCGGTCTCGGGCCGGGCCAGGAGATCTACAGCATCGATGAATCCTTCATCGACATGAGCACCATGCGCGGTGATCTGGTGGCACGCAGCCACCGGGTGCGCGAGCGCATCCTGCAGTGGACCGGCATCCCCACGGGCATCGGCATCGGCGCCACCAAGACCCTCGCCAAGCTGGCCAACCACGTGGCCAAGACCGCCGACCGCAAGCCCGGCAGCTACCCGATTGAGTTTGCCCGCGTGTGCAACCTCAGCGCACTCCCGCCCAGCGATCTGGAGGCCGTGTTTGCTGCCACGGCGCTGGGCGAGGTCTGGGGCATTGGAAGACGCATCGGTGCGCAGTTGCAGGAAGCCGGGCTCAAGAGCGTGCTGGATGTTGTGCGGCTCGATCCGGCCATGGTGCGAGGGCGCTGGTCGGTGGTACTGGAGCGCACGGTGCGAGAACTGCAGGGCCAGCAGTGCGTCGGCTTCGAGGACGAAGCACCGGCCAAGAAGGAAATCGCCAGCACTCGAAGCTTCGGGCAGCCGGTGACCCAGCTGGCCGACCTCATCGAAGCGGTCAGCCAGTTCGCCAGCCGCGCTGCGGAGAAGCTGCGTAAGCAAGACAGCCGTGCCGGCCAGGTGCTGTGCTTCATCCGCACCAGTCCCTTCCGGCGCGACGACAAGCAGTATTCGCGCTCAGTGACTGTTCCGCTGCGAAGACCAACTTCTGATACGGCGGCCTTGGTACAGGCGGCGGTTCACGGGGCCAAGGCCATCTTCAGGCCCGGCTTCAACTACGCCAAGGCCGGCGTGATGCTGCTCGACCTGCAGGATGCCTCGGTGGAGCAGCACGAGCTGGCACTCGATGAAGGGCCACCGGATCGCAGTGCGCTCATGGAGACGATGGACCGGCTCAACGAACGGTATGGGCGGGGATCGATTGCACTGGCTAGCACGGGGAAATCGAACGGGCAGCGGACCTGGACGATGAAGCAGTCGTTGAAGACGCCGGAGTACACGACGCGGTGGGCGGATGTGCCGAGGGTGTTGGCTTAAGTTCGGATTCGCGGTGAAGCAAAGGACCGCTTCGCAGCGATTGCTGTCAGCCGATGGTCCTGCATCAGTGCACGCTCGCGGCCGCACTTCGGACATTCAGCTGGCGCCGACTAGTCTGCCGCGCCTTACGTCGCTGGCATCAGCTGCCTCACGACAGTGGGGCAGGAAGTTCTCTGAACCTTCTATCGCCCGTTAACGGCAACGTGACGAGATGTATCTATGATGGGGAGACGAGCGCGAAAAGACATTTCATGCTGTCTTGGGAGCGCATCGACGGCAGTAGCCCAGTGCATAAGTGATGTTCTAGAGGACCTTGCTCGGTGAAGATCAGAAAAATAGAAATTAAGAACTTTCGAGGCGTGAAAGAGCTTGACTGGAGCCTTCCCAGCGCAGACATCTTTTGCCTGATTGGAAAAGGGGACTCTTCTAAATCCACCATCCTTGAGGCCATCAGGTATGCCTTCTACCCCCAGTGGAACCTGACCCTAGGCGACGCGGATTTCTACCAGTGCAAGGTAGCCGACTCCATCGTCATAGAAATCACTATTGGAGCATTGACCGAAGCCTTCTGCGCCTTGGACAAGTACGGCCAGTACCTCCGTGGCTGGAATACTGCCGCCCTTACGCTGACTGACGAACCTGAAGATCACCTTGAGAGTGTCCTGACGGTGCGGCTGAAGGTTGACAAAGACCTTGAGCCCAAGTGGATGGTTGTTTGTGATCGCCATCCTGGCGGTGTTCCGTTCAAGCAAGGCGATAGAAACAAGGTCAGTGTCGGCCTCATCGGTGCCTACAGCGAGAAACAGCTTTCATGGGCTACAGGCACGGCGTTGGCGAAGCTCACTGAGGCCCAGAGCCTGAACGATCTGCTGGCAACGGCCTCTCGCACGGCCAGAGCCTCTTTGGATGCGGACCGGCCTGTCACCCTCAAGAATTTCGATGCAGCGGCTGAGAAGTCTCAAGACATCGCGAAGCTGTTAGGTGTGCCGGTATCAGACGCTTACAAGGCTCACCTTGACCTGGCTTCCATCAACCTAAAAGTGGGTGGGTTGGCCCTCCATGACGGTGACATTCCTCTTCGTCAGCTAGGTCTTGGATCGCGGCGAATGCTGCTGTGTGGCATTCAGAAGATGGGTTTGGAAGAAGGCCACATCACATTGTTTGACGAGGTGGAGTTCGGCTTGGAGCCGCATCGAATCACCCGCCTGATCAAGCACGTCCGTGAGGACCAGAGAGGTCAATACTTCCTAACCACGCACTCACCAACGGTCCTGCGGGAACTCACCGTAAAAGAGCTGTACGTCGTGCACAGTACGGGAGGGGTCGTGCAGATCACTTCCGCAGCCAGGGACGGTCTAGAACAGCTTGAGGTGCAGGGAAAGATTCGATCCAGCACCGAAGCGTTCTTGGCGAAGAAGGTTGTGGTCTGTGAGGGCGCTACCGAAGTTGGGTTCGTGCGAGGTTTTGACGATCACCAAGTCGGCAAAGGAAAGGATCCATTTTCTTATCACGGCGTTGCCCTTTTGGACGCGAGGGGGGCCAGCAAGATCAAGGATTTAGCGAAGGCGTTCAAGTCGCTCGGATACGACGTTTCAGTGCTTGCGGATGCAGACGCTGAAGATCAGTTTTCAACCGCTGATGAAGCGGAACTCGCGAAGGTTGGTATCCCCGTGCATGTGTGGAGCGACAAGTACTCCCTGGAGGAGCGAGCATTCCAAGATCTGCCTTGGGTGAGCGTCGTGGGCAGCTTGAAGCTTGCGCAGAATGAGCTGAGTTACCCGGTTTGTGACCAAGTGCGCTCCAGAGTTCAGGAAGCACTTGATCCAGACCTTGAGAAGTGGCCTGAGAGTCCAAAGCTGCGAACCGCTATTGGGTCCGCCGCGAAGAAGGCCGGTTGGTTCAAGGACACCACGCGGGGCGATCAGTGGTTCAAGGTCGTGAGCCCTGCGTTTAACGACGCCGCTTTTCTAAAGAAGAATTTGGCCGTCGAACTGGAGGCGCTTTGGACTTGGGCTGCGCATGTCTGAGGAACTGGCTCTCAAGCTCAGCGACTTCACTACCAAGGGGTATGTGATAGCGCCTGCCGGCTACGGCAAGACGCATCTCATCGCCATGGCAGTGAAAGCCGCTACCAAACGGCAGCTAATCTTGACCCACACCTTCGCGGGTGTGAACTCAATCAAGACCAAGATGAATGTTCTTGGTGTGCCTGCTTCCAAGTACCAGATCGACACGATTGCGAGCTGGTCACTTCGGCTTTGTCTTGCCTACCCGAAGACTTCTGGGTGGAAGGCGGAGCACCCAACCAGCAAGCAGTGGAACAAGCTCTACGAGTGCTGTTCTGAGTTGCTGGGTAAGCAGTTCGTTCGCCGCGTTGTCGCTGCCACCTATGGCGGTGTCTATGTAGACGAGTACCAGGACTGCTCCGATCTGCAACACTCCCTTGTCTGTGCTTTCGCTGAACTCATGCCGTGCCGAATTCTGGGCGATCCTATGCAGGCCATCTTTGACTTTGGGGGTGACGAAGGCAAGCCTGTCGATTGGGCCGTGAGTGTCTACCCGACCTTCATGTGCCTCGGTCAGCTAGAGACGCCATGGCGCTGGAAAACCGCCGGCGATCCTAACCTTGGAGCTTGGCTCAAGAACGCAAGGGAGACTTTAGAACAGGGTCAAAAGATCGATCTTCTGAACGCCTTGCCTGCATGTGTAAAACGTGCTCACACGACCCCTGAATTCTTGTCGGCAAAGCAGTATTCCTCGCTCATTGGTTTGCTTGCGCATAACGAGAGTGTGATTGCTCTTCATGGCGGCGATCAGCAGTCCAAGAACAAGACCCATCTCTTGGCAAAAACCATGGGTGGGCGGTTCTCTTCCATCGAAGAGGTTGAAGGCAAAGACCTTCATTCGTTCATCAAGAAACTTGTTGCAGCTAAGACAACGCAACTGGGCTTTCTGCTGGTGCTGGAGTTTGCCAAGAAGTGCTTCACTGGCGTAGGCGACATCTTGACCGCTGGCACGAAGAGAGGCGAGGTCGCGAAGCAGCGCAAAGGGACCAAGTACCCTTTGGTCATGCATGCCGCGAATGCTTACCTAAAGGAGCCGACCAGTGCTCAACTCAAAGCCTTCTTCTTGGCCTTGAAGGCCAACCCTGAAACGTCTGCCTATCGTCGCGATCTGCTGTATCGATTCCTCAACGTGCTGAAGATTCACGTTGACGGTGGAGGGGCGACGCTGACAGAAGCAGGAAACTTATATCAACGCGACTTGAGGCACACGGGGAGGCCGATCAGCCACCGAAAGCTCATCGGCACAACGCTGCTGGTGAAGGGGCTGGAGTACGACCATGCGGTCATCCTCGATGCAGATACTCTGGACGCGAAGGATCTGTATGTAGCAATGACCCGTGGCGCCAAAACCCTGACCATAGTTGGCGAGCAGCGGCACCTGCCGGCAATGTAACGACTTCATCAAGAAGCTCTTGCTGGTTCTGCTTCAGGTCGTCCGTCCCTCTACATTGAGCGAGTTGCCATGGCAATGCCCTAGGCCGTCCACCGCAGCCTGGAAGATGATGAACGTGGTCTAGGTAAAGCCGTCCCGCACCCTCAGCCGACCTCTTATTGATTTCCATCCGAAGTTACTCTGCAGGTCCCGCAGGGCGGCGTACACATGAATTACCAGTTGGACGTGCGGCGCCCCGTGCGCGTGACTTCAGTGACCGAGGGTGATCAAAGTCTCGAGATCCACACGGACGAGGGCGAGTGGTCGGCCTCAGCGGTCGTCAGCGCAACGGGCACTTGGTCCATACATCGCCGCATACCCACGGTCGGCGAAGTTTCGAGGCGCGCAGGTCCACTCCGCCCTGTACGACGGGCCAGCTGCTTTCGTGAGGCAGAAGGTCCTCGTGGTTGGCGGCGGCAACTCCGGGGCGCAGATCTACGCGGAACTGTCTTCCGTCGCCAAAGCACAGTGGATTACCCAATAGGAGCCCGCATTCCTGCCCGATGAGCAGCGCTCTCAAGGCCTCCGTGCTTGCGTGGAGTGACGCAGGCTAAACGCCCTGCCTTTGTCCCCAACCTCGGCGCTACTTTGACGTACACCAGCTCGCTGACGAGTTCCACCAACGTCTGGGTCACGATCACGGCAGGCACCCAGGGCAACGCACCGGGGATGGCCAGTCCCAAGGGCAACACCACCAGGGAGTTGCGGGTCGCCGAACTGAAGGCAATGGCCCTTCCTTGATCGGCTGGCAAGCGACACAGGCGGGCGACACCCCACCCGAGCATCGGGGCTGCGATGGCGAACGCGACATAGACCGGAGCGACTGCGCGCACAGCGTCCAGTGCCAAGCGAAGCTGCGGCGCGACGGCCGCCACGACAACGAAAAGAACTGCGGCCATTGCGGGGACGGGGAACAGCCCGAGCCAACCGACGGCATGCTCCCCAGCGGTCCATCGGACCGCCCAGGCCTGGAACACGGCCGCCAGTGACAAAGGCACCGCGATCAGCCAGATGAATGCATGCACAAAAGGCTCCCACTGGACCAAGAGAGCGGCGGCGTTCCCCATGAAAAAACCAAGGAAAACGGGCAACAGGACCATCTGTGCCGCCAGCAGTAGCGGAGTGGATGCCAGCAGCGGCTTGGCATCTGCTTGCCCAAGATGGGCGAAGGTCACGACGTAGTCGATGCATGGTGTCAGCAACACCAGCAGCACGCCGACCCGCAGCAGCGGGTCTTGCGGCATCCAAGGCAACAACACGGCGACCAGCAACGGTACAGCCACGAAGTTAGCCAGCAGCAGCGCGCCGAGGAAGCGCATGTTCGACCAAGCACGACGCAACTCTGTCAGCGGCACCTGCAGGAACGTCACGAACAGCATGAAGGCCAGCAAGGGATCGATGGCCAGTGCCATCACTGCCGAAGCAGGCCATTGCCACGCCAAGATGCCGGCAAGGACCACCGCGGCGAAATAAATGAGAACCTGCCGGGTTTCGAGAGCGGAGCGAAGAGAGAGAAGGGACATGCGTTCCTGACGTGCTCAATGGGGCTACGTGGCAGCGCCTGAGCCAAAACCGCGCCTCCATGTTGTGGCCCTGGCTCTGCCGAGGACCGGTTCAGAGTCAATGCGGCAGGGGCTCTGCGTTCTTCAACCTAGGGCACCCAAGCCGGCAGTAATCAGTGCGTTCCGTGGACGTGTTTGCGCACCGAGTTCTCGCTCGACCCTGCTACCTCGGTCGAGAGCTCTTTCAGGATGCCGCAGCAGCCCGCCGCGCTTGATTCGGCGCATTGGGCACGGAGCGTTTTCAATTGCTTTTCGAGCAATTTCAATTCTCGGATGCGCTCGGCCACGTGCCCGATGTGCTCATCGAGCAACTCGTTGACGCCCTCGCAATTTTCCTGCGGCGTTTCCTTGAAGCGCAGCAGAGAGCGGATCTCACCAAGCGCCATGTCGAGCGACCGGCAATGCCGGATGAAGACAAGGCGCTCAATGTGCTCGTTCCCGTAGGACCGGTAGTTGTTGTCAGCTCGCATCGGAGAGGGCAGCAAAGCTTCCCGCTCGTAGAAACGGATGTTCTCAACGCTCGTTCCTGTGGCCTTGGCCAACTCGCCGATTTTCATTTTGGCCTCCAAGAAAGTCTTGACTCTAAACCCACTTCAGGGTTTCCAATGGTTTCATGTCAAATGCCCATCCTGGCGCCGTCGCCATCCCTGCCGCCGAAGACTGTTGTGGTTCGGCCTCCTGCTCCACGTCGACAGTAGATCCGGCTCCTGCCCTGGACAAGAGTGCTGGTCTTGAGAACGCATCGATGTCCGCCTCAGCGTCGGATGCCTGCTGTTCTGCAGAACCTTGCTGTGCGCCAGCGGCAAAGTCGGCCGTGCCGGTCGCAGCGATTCCCGCCGATGCGAGCGTTTTTCGCATCCCAGCCATGGACTGCGCCGTTGAGGAAAGCGACATTCGCCGAGCGCTGGACAAGGTCGAAGGCATCCGCAGCCTGAACTTCCAGCTCGGCGCGCGCACGGTGGCGATCCAAGCCCCTGAGGACGCCATCGCAGCAGCTGTCGCGGCCATCCGGAAGGCCGGCTACGAACCAACCCCGGTTGACGTCAAAGCAGAGGCAGAAGCTGAAGGCGAGGATGACCATGATCATGAACATGGCGCCGGCGTAAAGCGCCTCGCAGCGGCTCTGGTTTTGGCCATCGGTGCTGAAGCGTTCCACTTTTTATCAGGCGACGCCCCTGCGTTGAAGTACGCCGGCCTGGTGGTCGCGGTGCTGGCCATCTGGCTCTCTGGCGTTGAGACGTACACAAAAGGCATGAAGGCCCTTGTTCGCGGTCGTCTGAACATCAATGCCCTGATGAGCGTCGCTGTCACCGGTGCGTTTTTCATCGGTCAGTGGCCAGAGGCTGCGATGGTGATGGCCCTGTACGCGATCGCTGAACTGATCGAAGGGCGTGCTGCGGATCGAGCGCGAAACGCCATCAAGGGGTTGATCGCACTTGCGCCCGAAGAAGCCGATGTGCTGCAGGCGGACCGGACCTGGAAGGCGGTCCAATCGAAGAGCGTCCCCCTGGAGGCCGTTGTGCGGATTCGCCCCGGTGAGCGGGTGCCGTTGGACGGCATCGTCACCGAAGGGCGCAGCGCAGTGAACCAGGCCCCCGTGACCGGGGAGAGCTTGCCGGTCGACCGCACGGTTGGCGATCCGGTCTACGCCGGCACCATCAACGAGACGGCAGAGCTGCAGTTCCGTGTGACCGCTGCCGCCTCCAATACAACCTTGGCCCGGATCATCCATGCCGTTGAGGAGGCGCAAGGCACGCGCGCTCCCACACAGCGTTTCGTGGATCGCTTTGCCGCGATCTACACGCCCGCCGTCTTCGCGTTGGCGTTGGCGGTTGCCGTGCTAAGCCCTTTGCTCTTTGGCTTCGCCTGGCTGGACGCGATCTACAAGGCCTTGGTTCTCCTGGTGGTGGCATGCCCCTGTGCGCTGGTCATCTCGACCCCCGTCACAGTCGTCAGCGCGCTCGCCTCTGCCGCACGCCGAGGCATCCTCATCAAGGGCGGAACGTACCTGGAAGAAGCTCGCAATCTGAAGGCGCTGGCGCTCGACAAGACGGGCACGATCACCGAAGGCAAGCCTCAGCTGGTGGAGTGGAGATCTCTTCGCAGCGGGGACGATGCGGGTCCGATCGGGCGCATCGGCATGAGCTTGGCCGATCGATCCGACCACCCCGTTTCCAAGGCGATCGCCCAAGGGCTGGGGTTGCCAAAGAGCGATGTTGCTTCGTTTACAGCGCTGCCAGGCCGTGGCACGGAAGGCATGATCGGTGGGCGGAAATACGCCCTTGGCAACCTTCGCCTTGTCCAAGAACGAGGCCAGCTTTCCACAGAACTCGAATCGGAGCTGAGGAAGCATGAGGAACAAGGCCGCACCGTCACGCTGCTGGCCGATGAAGACGGCGTCCTCGCGATCTTTGCTGTGGCGGACACGATTAAGGAATCGTCGAAGCAAGCCGTTGCCGAACTGAAGGCGCTGGGCGTCGTTCCTGTGATGCTCACCGGCGACAACGTCGCCACCGCCAAGACGATCGCCGCGCAAGCGGGCATCGATCAGGTGCTCGGCAATCTGCTGCCGGAGGACAAGCTCGCCCAGATCGAAGGGATGAAGAAACAGCACGGCATGACAGGCATGACGGGCGACGGCATTAACGATGCCCCCGCGCTTGCTCAATCCGACATCGGGTTCGCAATGGGTGGCATGGGTACGGACATCGCCATGGAGGCGGCCGACGTCGTTGTCATGAACGACGACCTGCGACGCATCCCTGAGACGATCCGCCTGTCCCGGCGAACCCACACGGTCCTGATGCAGAACATCTCCCTCGCCTTGGGCATCAAGGCGGTGTTTATGGTGCTCGCCGTTTTTGGCACGGCCACCATGTGGATGGCCGTCTTTGCTGACATGGGGGCCACCTTGCTCGTGGTCGCCAACGGCCTCCGGCTCATGAAGGCAAAAACGCAAGCCTGACGGCTGGCTGCACTGCATCGTGACGATGCAGTGCCATTCGAGGAAGCAGTTCCTCTTAGTGGTTGAACGAAAATCCTTGTCGTTCTTATTCAGGTTGAAGATGAAGCGCTTGCTGTGGGTGTTCTCGGTGTGGATGTGTGTTTGGGGCGTTGCAGTAGCTCAGACGGCATCGCGAGGTACTGACGAGGGTCCTCGCCAGCTCTGGCAGTTGCTGGACTATGTCGCCGTGGACTACGGGGGTGCCGTCGCGAAGGGCGCTGTCGTCAGCGAATCCGAGTACGCCGAGATGCGCGACTTCACGGCCAACGCAGTGAACCAGGCGCGCAGCCTGCCGACGCACGCTTCGAAAGACGCCGTGGTTGCCGCGGCCACCAAGCTGCAGGAGGCAGTCACCAACAAGGCCGATGAAGCCGACGTGGCTCGACTTGCGCATGAAGCTGAAGCGCTCCTGATTGCGGCCTACCCCATCCCTGTCGCACCCAAAGGGCTGCCTGATCTGAAGCGTGGCGCATCCCTGTTCCAGGCCCAATGCGCCTCCTGTCACGGCGCCGCGGGTGCTGGTGATGGCCCCCTGGCTGCGCGGCTGGACCCACCCCCGATCGCCTTCACCGACCGTGAACGCGCGCGCTCGCGAAGCCTCATGGCCCTCTACCAGGTCGCTTCTCAAGGCGTGGCCGGTACGTCGATGCCGAGTTTCGCCACGCTGCCTGACGAGGATCGATGGGCGCTGGCGTTCTTTGCCGGAACGCTGTCTTACGACAGCAGCATGCGTGAGCGTGGCGAGCAACTGTGGAAGCAAGATCCTGCTGCACGGAAAGCATTCCCAGATCTGGCTGCCGTGACCACGACCACCGAGGCGGCGGCTGCCGGCAAGATCGCCTCTGAGGCCGCTCGCGACATCACCGCATTCCTGCGCAGTCAGCCCGAAGCAGCTTCGGCGGCTGCAAACGCCGGCGGCCTGACGCTGTCTCGCACGCGCTTAGACGAAAGCCTTGCAGCGATCCGCAAGGGCGACAAGCCGTCAGCAACGCGTTTGGCGCTCTCGGCCTATCTGGACGGTTTCGAGCCCTTGGAGCCCTCGCTGGGCGCGCGCAACAAGGCGCTCCTCACCGAGGTCGAAAACGGCATGCTGGCCTATCGCTCAGCGATCACCAACGACACGCTGGCCCAGACAGAGGCCGCTGCGCAAAAGCTCGATTACCTCTTTGCCGAGGTGGAGAAAGAGCTGGGTGGCCAAGCCGCCGAGCCGCTCACCACTTTCCTGGGCTCGCTCACCATCCTGCTTCGCGAGGGCCTTGAAGCCTTGCTCATCGTGGTCGGCATGATCGCCTTCCTGAAGAAGGCCGATCGTCCCGACGTCCTGCGCTACGTGCATGGCGGCTGGATTGCAGCCCTGGCCGTTGGCGGGCTCACCTGGGGCATTGCGACGTACTTCGTGAACATCAGCGGCGCGAGCCGTGAAGTGACTGAAGGGCTCTCTTCGCTCTTTGCAGCCCTCGTCTTGCTCAGCGTCGGGTTGTGGATGCATCAGAAGAGCGCTGCAGGCCGCTGGCAGGCCTACCTCAAGGAAAAGCTCTCATCAGCCATGTCGAAGCGATCAGCTTGGGCCTTGTTCGGCCTGTCGTTCATCGCGGTCTACCGTGAGGTGTTCGAGACCGTGCTTTTCTACTCGGCGCTGTCGGCCGATGGGAACGGAAACGCCTTGCTTGGCGGGCTCGGCGTGGGCGTCGCACTGCTGGCGATACTCACCTGGGTGCTGCTCAAGACCAGCGCCCGGATGCCGATAGGAAAGTTCTTCAGCATCAGCTCGATCATGGTTGCCGTGTTGGCGGTCGTCCTTGCGGGCAAGGGCATGGCCGGCCTGCAGGAGGCGGGTTGGCTCAGTGCTACCCCGATCATGGCGCCACGCATCGATTTGCTGGGGGTGTACCCGTCAGCTGAGACGGTCACTGCGCAAGTCGTCGTTTTGGCGATTGCACTCTTTGGCTTCGTGATGAATGCCTACAGGGCTCGCCAGTTGCGGCACGGCTGAGTTGCACGGGAGGCGTTGACCTTGAGCCGACTTCATGGCTTCCAATCAGGCGAAGACTGACTTGGTAGGAGAGATCTTGAAGCTCACTGTTTTCAATGTCCCAAAGATGGACTGCCCCTCGGAAGAGCGTCTCGTGCGAATGGCGCTGCAGGGCGTGACGGAGGTCCAGCGTCTGGACTTCGATCTGGGTGAGCGCGGCCTAAGTGTCACCCATTCGACGTCGCCAGAGCGGCTGCTCGAACTGCTAGTCCCTTTAAAGTTCGGAGCAGCCAGCTTCGCTCATACCTGGAACAGGCCGTGGTGCTCAGCGACGAGGGTGTGGTTGACCTGCCGGCCGGCAGTCTGGCGCATCGCGCGGAGCAAACCGAAGCCGACGATGGAGAGGACCCTTTCGTGCCGCTTCAGGCGATGGTCGAAGAGGCAGAGCGGCGGCACATCCAGCGAGCACTGGAGCGCGCAGGCGGAAGTGACTCCGGCACGGCGGAACTGCTTGGCATCAGCCGCAAAACGCTTTGGGAAAAGATGTAGCGCTTCAAGGTCAAAGCAGTCGATGACGCAGACATGGTGGCCGATGCGCCACGGCTTGTTCAGGCGGAGGCAGGACGCGTTTGACGCGTTTACTCTTCAGCGTTTGAGCTCGATGCCTCGAACGGAGAACCCATCGCAGTGAATCATGTTGATGTCGCCATCATTGGTGCTGGTCAGGCCGGGCTGTCCGTCGCGTATTTTCTAAGGCGAACAAAGCGAAGCGTGGTGCTGCTCGACGCTGAGGCGGGCGCCGGCGGTGCCTGGCAGCACGGATGGCCGTCGCTGCGGCTGTTCTCCCCCGCTGGATGGAGTTCGATCGCGGGATGGCCGATGCCCTATCAGGGCGAAGGGACGCCCGGTGCGACCGATGTCGTGACATACCTTGACGCCTACGAGCGACGCTACCAGTTGGACGTGCGGCGCCCCGTGCGCGTGACTTCGGTGACCGAGCGTGATCGACGTCTCGAGATCCACACAGACAAGAGCGACTGGTCGGCCTCAGCGGTCGTTAGCGCAACGGGCACTTGGTCCAATCCATACATCGCGGCATACCCAGGGTCGGCGGAGTTTCGAGGCGTGCAGGTCCACTCCGCCTTGTACGACGGGCCAACCGCTTTCGTGGGGCAGAAGGTCCTCGTGGTTGGCGGCGGCAACTCCGGGGCGCAGATCTACGCGGAACTGTCTTCCGTCGCCAAAGCACAGTGGGTTACTCAACAGGAGCCCACATTCCTGCTCGATGAGGTTGACGGGCGTGTTCTCTTCGAACGCGCCACGGAACGACTGCGTGCGCAGCAAGAAGGCAGGCCAGTCGAGATGTCGGGTGGGTTGGGCGACATCGTGATGGTTCCTCCGGTCAAGGACGCGCGAGAGCGCGGAGTGCTTCACACAGTGCGGCCATTCGCACACATGACCGAAACCTGCGTGGTTTGGCCGAACGGTGTCGAGGAGCAGATCGATGCGGTGGTCTGGTGCACCGGCTTTCGGCCGGCCTTGGACCATTTGACATCGCTGGGCGTGGTGAGAACAGACGGGCGCGTCGCAGTCGACGGCACGCGCTCGTTGAGCCAACCTCGGCTCTGGTGCGTGGGCTACGGGGAGTGGACGGGGTCTGCTTCGGCGACGCTGATCGGCGTCATGCGCTCTGCACGCAGCACGGCCCTGGAAATCGATGCCGCACTGACAACAGACAGCTGAAAGGCAGTTGCCGGGCAACACGTGAAGAGGCCGACGATGACGATCCTCTTCGAGCAGCCCTTGTTTCTCCTCAGCAAAACTTCGCCGGTTGCTTCGATCCAGTTATTCAATAATAATTGGATGATGGAAGAAGACAACGTCGTTAAAGCTTTGGCCGCACTCGCCCAGCAAAGCCGCCTGCGCGTGTTTCGCGCTCTCGTGATCGCGGGGTCGGATGGCCTGACACCAGGCGCGTTGAGCGACGCGCTGGCGCTTCCTGCAACCAGCCTCTCGTTCCACCTCAAGGAACTCACCAATGCCGGCTTGGCTTCGCAGGAACGCCAAGGTCGCAACCTCATCTACCGAGCGGCGTTCGACCAGATGAACGGCCTTCTCGCCTACCTCACCGACAACTGTTGCCAAGGCGAGGCATGCGCCCTGGAGAGCACCGTCGCCTGCGATTGTTGAAGTCGATGCCGGTTGACGTCGGTGTCTCATCTTTTCCCTTGCCACGTCCGCCCACGAGAACCGTCATGTCCGATAAAAAACTCAACGTGCTCTTCATTTGCACCGGCAATTCCGCCCGCTCCATCCTGGCCGAAGGCATGCTGAATCAGCTTGGTGCCGAGCGCTTCAATGCCTACTCCGCCGGTAGCCAGCCCAAGGGCGATGTGCACCCGCTGGCACTCGCCACACTGCGGCAACTGCACTTCAAGGACACAGGCTTCCGGAGCAAGAGTTGGGGCGAGTATTCGGCCGTTGGTGCCCCGCCGATGGACTTCGTCATCACCGTCTGCGACAACGCGGCCAATGAAGTCTGTCCGGTGTGGCCCGGCCAGCCGATCACGGCTCACTGGGGCGTGGCCGATCCGGCCGCAGTGGACGGGTCGGACGAAGCAAAAAAACGCGCGTTCATGGACACCGCGGTGACCCTCAAACGTCGCATCGAATTCCTTCTGTCTCTGCCCTTGGCAAAGCTCGAAACCTTGGCCATCCAGCGCGAAGTGCGCGACATCGGCACGCGCTGAGATGGCGACAAACATTCTGATTCTCTGCACCCACAACTCCGCGCGCAGTGTGCTGTCGGAGGGCATGCTCAATCATTGGGCGAAGGAAGTGGGCGCAGACGTCCACGCATTCAGCGCTGGCAGCAGCCCGAGCGGTCGCATCAACCCGATGGCAATTGAGGTGCTGAAACGCGCGGGCATCGACACCTCCGGCTATCGCAGCAAAAGTTGGGATGAGTTCACCGGAGACTCCGCGCCGACGATGCGAGTGGTAATCACGGTGTGCGACAACGCGGCCCAGGAGACCTGTCCCTACTGGCCGGGTTCGCCAGTCAAGATCCACTGGGGTTATCCGGACCCTTCCAACGTCGGCCCCACCGATACCGAGAAGATGGCCGCTTTCGAGTCCACGCGCCAAGCCATCGGCGAGCGCATGCAGAAGCTTGCCGAGGTGCCGTTCGACGCGCTGAGCGACGCGCAGCTGCGCGTGGCACTCGAAGCCATCTGAGCGCCAAGCCTCTTGCTGTCTTCGCCCTACAGCAGGCTGCAGGGCAGGCCCATCGACCAACGACTCATTCCTAAGCGCCCATGCTGACCGCCATCCTCATCTTCATCTTCACGCTCGTTCTGGTCATCTGGCAGCCGCGCGGCCTGGGTATCGGCTGGAGTGCATCGCTCGGCGCGGTAATCGCTTTGCTCCTGGGCGTTGTTCACTTGGCCGACATCGCCGTGGTCTGGGGCATCGTCTGGAACGCGACAGCGACTTTCGTGGCCGTCATCATCATCAGCCTGCTGCTCGACGAAGCCGGCTTCTTCGAGTGGGCTGCGCTACACGTGGCGCGTTGGGGCGGTGGCCGAGGGCGCTTGCTGTTCGCCTTCATCGTGCTGCTGGGTGCCGCCGTGTCGGCGCTGTTCGCCAACGACGGTGCGGCGCTCATCCTCACGCCCATCGTGATGGCGATGCTGATCGCGCTCGGCTTCACGCCGGCCGCGACGCTGGCCTTCGTGATGGCCGCCGGCTTCATTGCGGATACGGCGAGCCTGCCCTTGATCGTGTCCAATCTGGTCAACATCGTCTCGGCCGATTTTTTCAAGATCGGCTTCAACGAATACGCGTCGGTGATGGTGCCGGTGAACATCGCCGCGGTGCTCTCCAGCCTCCTGGTGCTGATGCTGTACTTCCGCCGCAGCATTCCGGCCACCTACGACGTGAGCCAACTCAAGACGCCCGGCGACGCGATCCGCGACCCCGCGACCTTCCGCGCGGGATGGGTGGTGCTGGTCCTGCTGCTTGTCGGCTTCTTCGGGCTGGAGCCGTTGGGCGTGCCGGTGAGCGCCGTGGCCGCAGTAGGCGCAGTGATCCTGCTCGGTGTCGCAGCTCGGGGTTCGGTGATCAGCACGAAGAAGGTATTGCGCGGCGCGCCATGGCAGATCGTCGTCTTCTCGCTGGGCATGTACCTGGTGGTCTACGGCTTGCGCAACGCCGGCCTGACCGATCACATCGCGACACTGCTCAACGTCTTCGCGCAGAGCGGCATTTGGGGTGCGGCGATGGGCACCGGCTTCCTCACTGCGATCCTGTCGTCGGTGATGAACAACATGCCGACAGTGCTGATCGGCGCGTTGTCGATCGACGCCTCGAATGCCAGCGGCATCGTCAAGGACGCGATGATCTATGCCAACGTGATCGGTTGCGACCTCGGCCCGAAGATCACGCCGATCGGCAGCCTCGCCACGCTGCTCTGGCTGCACGTCCTCGCCAAGAAAGGCACGACGATCGCCTGGGGTTACTACTTCAAGGTCGGTGTTGTGCTGACCGTGCCGGTGCTGTTCGTCACGCTCGCTGCGCTGGCGCTTCGACTCAGCGTTGCCTGAGGGCGGAGTGTTCACTTCATCTCTCACTTCTTTCGTTTCGACCATGTCTGACATCACGATCTATCACAACCCGGCCTGCGGCACATCGCGCAACGTGCTGGCGCTCATCCGCAATTCGGGTGAAGAGCCGACCGTCATCGAGTACCTCAAGAACCCGCCCGACCGAGCCACCCTTCAGGCGTTGATCGCCGCGATGGACGTGCCTGTGCGCGATGTGCTGCGTCAGAAAGGTACGCCCTACGACGAGCTGGGCCTTGCCGACCCGAAGTGGACCGACGCGCAGCTGATCGACTTCATGCTGCAACACCCGATCCTGATCAACCGACCGATCGTCGTGACGCCGCTCGCCACGCGCTTGTGCCGCCCGTCCGAGGCGGTGCTGGAGATCCTGCCGCGGCCGCAGCAAGGCGCTTTTGCCAAGGAAGACGGCGAAGCTGTCGTCGACGCGAAGGGCCAAAGTGTCGTCAAGCCTTGATCTTCCCAACGTCGATGGGGCGCTATTCCAGCAGCCCGACATGCAACGGCTGCTGCCCGCAATGCGAGCCACGCATGCGCCGCGGATCCTGCTGCTCTACGGGTCGCTGCGCGAGCGTTCGTACAGCCGCCTCGTGACCGAAGAGGCGGCGCGCCTGCTGCAGGCGTTCGGCGCCGAGACGCACATCTTCGATCCGAGCGGTTTGCCGCTTCCCGATGCCGCGCCCGAGGAGCATCCGAAGGTGCAACAGCTGCGCGATCTGGCGAAGTGGTCGGAAGGCATGGTGTGGTGCTCACCCGAGCGCCACGGGGCCATGACCGGCATCATGAAAGCGCAGATCGACTGGATCCCGTTGGCCATCGGTTCAGTGCGGCCGACGCAAGGGAAGACGTTGGCGGTGATGCAGGTGTCGGGTGGCTCGCAGTCCTTCAACGCGGTGAACCAGCTGCGGGTGCTCGGCCGATGGATGCGCATGATCACAATCCCCAACCAGTCGTCGGTCGCCAAGGCCTTCATGGAGTTCGAGGAGGACGGGCGCATGAAGCCATCGCCGTACTACGAGCGCGTGGTCGACGTAATGGAAGAGCTGGTGAAGTTCACGCTGCTTACGCGCGACTGTGCCGACTACCTGGTCGACCGGTACAGCGAGCGGCGTGAGAGCGCCGAGGCGTTGTCCAAGCGAGTGAACCTTCGCAGCATCTGATCGAGCCCTTGCAGAGTCGAACCACCACCACAGTGATGCTGGGCGTTGCCCAGACGCTGGCGTGGGCTTCGTCGTACTACCTCCCCGCCGTCTTGGCGGGCGCTATCGGCAGAGACGTTGGCACGTCGACCTCCACGATCTTCGGAGCGTTTTCGGCGGCGCTGCTTGTCGCTGCGGCGGTCGGTCCTTACGCGGGCAGGCTCATCGACCGGTTTGGTGGGCGGCCTGTGCTCATCGCGAGCAACCTGGTATTCGCCCTTGGACTCGCTGCGCTCAGCCAGTCTCACACGCCAATCCATGTCTTCGGCGCGTGGGCGGTGATGGGCCTCGCCATGGGCAGTGGTCTTTACGAAGCGGCTTTCGCGACCGTGGTGCGGCTGCATGGAGTGGATGCGCGTCGCGCCATCACGGGCATCACGCTGTTCGCGGGTTTCGCGAGCACGGTGGGGTGGCCGCTGTCGACGTATCTCGAGGGCGCGGTGGGCTGGCGTGGCGCCTGCCTGGCTTGGGCTGCGATGCACTTGGCGATCGGCCTGCCGCTCAATGCGCTGGTGCCACGCGCCGCACGGGCGGGTCCAGCGTCAAAGGCCGATGCGCCCGCGCATGAGGGCGGTGCCGGCCTCTCGCCCGCTCAACAGCGCCGCGCCGCCTTCTTGATGGCCTTCGTCTTTGCGGTAACGTGGTTCAACAGCACGGCCATGGCGGCCCACTTGCCGGAGCTGTTGCTGGCAACAGGTGCCACATTGACTGTCGCGGTGGGCATCGCTGCGCTGGTCGGGCCTGCTCAAGTGGCTGGGCGGCTGATCGAGTTTGCTTTCCTGAAGCGGGCGCATCCGCTTCTTTCGGCGCGCTTGGCCACGCTGGCGCATCCGCTCGGAGCGCTTTTCTTGGGCGCGTTTGGCACCTCGGCGGCAGCGGCCTTTGCCGTGCTCCACGGGCTGGGCAACGGCATCTTGACCATTGCCATCGGAACTTTGCCACTGCTGATCTTTGGTGCCAAAGGTTACGGGCAACGTCAGGGCTTTTTGATGGTTCCAGCGCGGGTGGTGCAGGCTGCTGCGCCGTTCCTTTTCGGACTCGCAGTCGAACGTTGGGGCGTCGGATCGCTGTGGTTCTCAGCGCTTCTAGCGCTCGCGGCATGTCTCGCGTTGGTGGTCATGACCGAAGACATGCGGAAGGCGGTGGTTGTCTGAATGCTCCGGTGCCGTTGCGTAGGGAGCGAGCGCCCTTGATGTTCGACTAGGGGAAGGCGCTCGATGGCTGCCACTACCTCGAACTCCGTTCCGTTCAGTGCCCGGCCCGGTGCTTAAACCACAAAAGCGCATCTCTGTCTGTCAGCCTCAATGTGATTGCGAACAGCACGATCTTCGGTGCAGGCCAAAGATCAAGGTGCAGCTTCGATGTGCGTCAAGGTTGGCTTGCCGTCCACGATCTCCGCATGAAAGCGCACCTTCTTTCCGGCTTTCACTCTTCTGAGCGTGGCTGCGTCCGCTTCGAACGCCATGGTCATCGCCGGCATACCCAGGTTCGGAATGTCCCCGTGCTTGAGAACAATCTCTCCGTGGGCCGTGTCGATGCGCTGGACGACCGCGTCGGTCAACTGAACTACCTGTTTCGTCGATTTTTGCGACGACCCGGCGGGCATCGACATGCCATCCATCGGCTTCTGTGCAATGACCGCTGAGGAGGCAACGACGAGCGCGGTGGCAAAAAGGAACTGGTTTTTCATTGCATAACTCCGGGCTGAAAAGCATTTGGAAGAAAGGACGGTTTAAAGACTCTCTGATGCCGATTGCGTTGGACGGGGTGCTGTATCGGCGCGCATTCTTCGATTCAATAAGTACCAAGCCGCCGGCACGACCAGCATGCTGAGCAAAGGTGCAGTCACCATGCCGCCGACCATCGGCGCGGCAATGCGCGTCATGACTTCAGAACCGGTACCGGTGCCCCACAAGATCGGCAGTAGGCCCGCCATGACGACTGCTACTGTCATCGCCTTGGGCCGTACGCGCAGGACAGCGCCTTCACGGATCGCAGCCAGCAGCGTTTCGTCGTTCATAGGTTCACCAGCGTCGAGGCGACGGTGCAAAGCATTCTTCAGATACACGAGCATCACGACGCCGAACTCTGCGGCGACACCGGCCAGGGCAATGAAGCCCACCGCCGTTGCGACCGAGATGGAATGGCCCAGCATCCAGACCAGCCAAAAACCGCCGATGAGCGAGAACGGCACCGCCGCCATGACCAACGCCGCATCGCTGAAGGACTTGAAGAGCAAGTACAGCAGCACGAAGATGACGGCCAGTGTCACGGGCACGACCAGCTTCAATCGCTCGGTCGCTCGTTCGAGGTATTCGAACTGGCCCGACCATGACACCGCATAACCTGCTGGTGTTTTGACGGACCTGGCGACCGCAGCCTGCATGTCGTTGACGGCAGAGCGAAGGTCGCGGCCGCGGACATCGACATACACCCAGCCTGACAGCCTCGCGTTCTCGCTGCGCAGCATCGGCGGCCCGTCGGCGATGCTGATCTTCGCCACGTCGCGCAGGAACACCGTTGCACCCTTTGTCGTCACAAACGGTAGATCGCGCAGTCCCTCAAGCGAGTCGCGGATCTCCCGCGGGTAGCGCACATTGATGGGGTAGCGCTCGCGGCCCTGGATGACCTCGCCGACGTTGTCGCCACCGATCGCCGTTGACACCACCGCCTGCACATCCGACACCGACAGGCCGTAGCGCGCTGCGGCCGCGCGGTCCACATCGACGTCGATGTAGCGACCGCCGGTGAGTCGCTCTGCCAGCGCCGACGGCACGCCAGGCACGCCTTTGACGGCCGACTCAATCTGCGTCGTCAGCGAGTCAATCGTGGCGAGATCCGCACCTGAGACCTTCACGCCCACCGGGCTCTTGATGCCTGTGGCCAGCATGTCGATCCGGTTGCGAATGGGAGGCACCCAGACGTTCGAAAGGCCCGGCACCTTCACAGCCCGGTCCAACTCTTCGACCAGCTTGTCCGGCGTCATGCCCGCGCGCCACTGGTCCTTCGGCTTGAACTGGATCGTGGTCTCGAACATCTCCAGCGGAGCAGGATCGGTAGCGGTGTCGGCACGACCGGCCTTGCCGAAGACGCGCGCTACTTCGGGCACCGTCTTGATGAGTCGATCAGTCTGCTGCAGCAACTCGCCCGCTTTGGAAACCGAGAGCCCGGGGAGCGCGGACGGCATGTACAGCAGGTCGCCTTCGTCCAGCGGCGGCATGAACTCCCCGCCCAGGCGCATCACCGGCAAGACGGTCAGTGCAAGAAGCAGGGCTGCAAGGACCAGCGTCGCCTTCGGAAACCGCAGCACCAGTTCGAGCGCAGGCCGGTAGACCGCCATCAGAAAGCGATTGACCGGGTTGGCCGCCTCGTGCGGAATTCGGCCTCGGACGAGGTAGCCCATCAGCACCGGAATCAGCGTGACCGACAGGCCCGCGGCCGCGGCCATGGCGTAGGTCTTGGTGAAGGCGAGCGGTGCGAACAGCCGGCCCTCCTGCGCCTCCAGCGAGAACACCGGCACGAAAGACAGCGTGATGACCAACAGCGAGAAGAACAGCGCCGGTCCGACTTCGACAGAGGCCTCGGTGACCAACTGCCATCGCTCCGCAACGGTCGGCTGCCTGTCGCGATGTGTCTCGAAAGCCTCCAGATGCTTGTGCACGTTCTCCACCATCACGATGGCGCCGTCCACCATGGCGCCGATGGCGATTGCGATGCCCCCGAGCGACATGATGTTGGCATTGACGCCTTGCCAGTGCATGACGATGAAGGCGGCCAGCACCCCGACGGGCAGTGCGACTACCGCCACCAGCGCCGAGCGCAGATGGAACAAAAAGATGGCGCAGACCACCGCGACCACGATGAATTCCTCCATCAGCTTGAAGCGCAGGTTGTCAACCGCGCGATCGATCAGCAAGGAACGGTCGTAGGTCGGCACGATCTCGACGCCTGCCGGCAGGCTGGACTTCAAAGTGGCCAGCTTGTCCTTGACGGCCTGGATGGTGGTGCGCGCGTTTTTGCCGGAGCGCATGATCACCACGCCACCGGCAACCTCGCCTTCGCCATCCAGCTCGGCAATGCCGCGGCGCATTTCCGGTCCGATCTGGACCGTCGCCACATCGCGCAACAGGACCGGTGTGGCGCCAGTCAGCGCAAGCGGGATGGAGCGGAAATCCTCCAGCGACTGAAGAAAGCCTCGCGAGCGCACCATGTACTCGGCTTCGGCCAGTTCGACCACCGAGCCACCGCTGGCCTGGTTGGCATTGCGCAAGGCATCGACAACCGTGGCCTGCGTGATGCCCAGTGCGCGCATGCGGTCGGGATCGAGCACCACCTGGTACTGCCGAACCATGCCGCCGATGCTGGCCACCTCGGCGACGTCGGGGACCGTCTTTAGCTCGAACTTCAGAAACCAGTCGTTCAGCGCGCGTAGTTGCCCGAGGTCTCGTTGGCCCGTGCGGTCGACCAGCGCGTACTCATAGACCCATCCCACCCCGGTGGCGTCCGGCCCCAGCGAAGCGTTGGCGCCCGCGGGCAGTCTGCTTTGCACCTGGTTGAGGTATTCGACTACGCGCGAGCGTGCCCAGTACGGATCGGTCTTGTCGTCGAACAGCACGTAGACAAACGAATCGCCGAAGAATGAGTAGCCGCGGACCGTCTTTGCACCGGGGACGCTGAGCATGGTCGTGGTCAGCGGGTAGGTGACCAAGTCTTCGACCACCTGGGGCGCCTTGCCCGGGTATGGGGTTCGAATGATGACCTGGGTGTCCGACAGATCCGGCAGCGCATCGAGCGGCGTGTGCGCCACTGACCAGATACCAGCAGCAACCAGAAACAGCGTCGCGATCAGCACCAAAAATCGGTTGCCGACGGACCATCGAATGAGCGCAGCGATCATTTTTGAGCTGCCGGTTGCTGGCGCTCCACCGACTCGAGCTCGTAGCCCGTCGGCCCGCCTTCCTTAAACTCGAAGCGAATGCGGTCACCGGGCTTGATGTCCGGAAACGCGGCCGGCTTCGGCTTTGCAAAGCCCATCGTCATCGCGGGCCATTTGAGCGTAGCGACCGGTCCGTGCGAAATCGTGATGCCGTCTTGATCGACGCTCTCGACCTTGCCTTCCGCGCGGTGCGTTGCAGGGGCTGGCGTCACTGGAGTTGAAGGTGAAGGTGCCGAGGACGTTGAAGCGCTGGAACTCGGCGCACTTGGAGTGGCTGCGGCAGGCGACGCCATGCCGCCCAGAACGGAGCGCAGGCGCGCCTCTGAATCGATGAGAAACTGCCCGCTGGCGACCACCTGATCGCCGTCGGACAGTCCTTGAAGCACCTCAATGTTATCGCCCAGGTCCGCACCCAGCGACACGTCCCTCGGCTCGAACGCACCCGTGTCCTTGCGCACGATGACGACGGCTCGCTTGCCCGTGCGGATCGCGGCCTCGGACGCCACGACCAGGCGCGTGCTGCTGGCGCCCGCGACCTGCAGTCGCAGCAGCATGCCGGGAGTCAATAGGCCCTTGGCGTTGTCGACTTCGAAGCGAGCCTTCAGGGTGCGCGTCGTGGTGCTGACCTCGGGCAGGATCTCCTTCAGCTCGCCTTCGAACGACTGCGATGCGTCGGCCTGCAGGACGGCTTTCACTTTCTGGCCTGGCTTCAGGCGCACGGCCTGCGCCTCCGGGATCTCCGCCACCGCCCACACCTTTTCGAGGCCGGCGATCCTGAAGAGCGTCATGCCGGGCGTAACGGCCACGCCTTCGCGCACGCCGAGTTCGGCCACGACGCCGCTGGCTGGCGCGCTGAGCACGTAGCGGGCTTGCGCTGTTCCGGCCTTCTCGCTCTGGCGAATGAGTTCGGCGGGAATGGACATCGCCTGCATCCGCTCTCGAGCCGCGGCAACTAGGTCCGGTGAGACGCCCGCGCGCCGCAAGGCGAGCAGCTCATTCTGCGGCCCCAGCCATTCAGGCGCGAAGAGTGTTGCCAGAGCCTGTCCCTTGCGCACGCGTTCCATTGGCGCACGCACCGACAGTCGCTCCACGAATCCGGCGACACGGCTCTGGACGGACACGCTCAGGCGCTCGTCGAACTGCACTGCGCCGATGGCGTCGAACGACGAGGAGACGTCAGCGCGGCGCACCTTGGCGAGCCGGATCCCCAAGTTCTGTTGCACCGATGGGCTGACGCTGACGCCGCCGCTTGCTGCGCCCGCGTCGCCGTCCGCGTACATGGGGACGAGCTGCATGTCCATGAACGGCGACTTTCCGGGCTTGTCGAAGCGCGGGCCGGGCACCATCGGGTCGTGCCAGTAGAGAACCTTGCGTCCTTCCGATGCCGCAGGTGCCATCGCGGAGGGCATGGCGCCTTCGTGACCATGGCCAGTGCTGCGGCCTGCGTAGAAGGCGCCCGCGCCGACTGCTGCGAGCACCACGACACCGAGAACCGACCACGTAATGGAACTGGATTTTTTCATGGTGCCACCTCGGCGGTCAGCGGACGCAAGGCCAATTGAATTTGCGACCGGGCGAGGTCGCGTTGCAGCGTGAGCAGCTTGCGCTGCACTTCGACTTCTGCATGGCGTGCCTCGAAAAGCGTTGCGAGCGTTGCCTGGTTGGAGCGGTAGCCTGCGGTCGAAGCAGCCGTTCGCTGTCTGGCAGGAATCACCAAATTCGCGCGGTAACGCTCGATGCGCTCCTGCAGGCGTGCAGCGTCGCTGCGCAGGGTCAGGTATTCGGACGTCGCAATGCGCCTGGCCTCGGCCAGTTCCCCGTCCGCTTTGTCCGCCAACGCGAGCTTGGACGCCGTCTCCCGGTCCTGACGTTCGCCTGGAGATACTTGGAGTGGGATGCTCACGCCGAACGACACCATGTCCGAGTACCCCGTGCGCTGACCGTAGGCGACTTCCCATGTCCAATTCGGTGTGCGATTGGTGCCCGCCACCGCAGCCGCTTGCGTCGCAACCTCCAACTCACGCTGCATGGCGACGACCGACGGGTGTCTCGCGACGTAGGCTTCTTCGCTGGGTGGCGGCTCTGCGGGTATCGGAGCCAGCGCTTCCGGTAGCACGCCTACCCAGCGCTGTAGTGCGAGCCGCGCGGCATTCTGCTGCTGCCTTGCGTCGGCGGACTCGTCATCGGAGCTGCCTCTCGCGCCGGTCAGCGAAAGCACTTCCTGGCTGCTGCCCGCGGCAGACGACAGCCGTGCACGCGATGCTTCAAGTTCCTCATGGGCGTGGTGTTCCATTAACGTGGTGAGCGTCAGCAACTCGCCTGCATAGAAGGCATCCGCGTACGCGAGCGCCGTCTGCAGCCGTGTCGCGGCGATCGAGACCCCTGCCATTGCCGCCTCCCGTGCGGTAGTCGCATTGGCTGCTGCCTCACGTGCCGCGCGTTTGTCGGCAGACAGCCATTCCTGGCTGATGCCGATGCGCTTCATCGTCATGGAATCGCGCGTTGTGCTGAAGCGGTCCGGACCGGTGAAAGGAAGGTTGTCGACCCCGATGCGAAGTACCGGATCAGGCAGTTGGCCTGCCATTCGCGCTGCCTCGGTGGCACTCAGCACGCCGGCGCGTGCCGCACGCGATGCCTCTGAGCGTTCGACAGCCAGTTGCAACGCTCTATCGAGCGACAGCGGCTCGGCTGCTGCCGCCATGAGAGGTAGCGATGCGGCGAGCAGCACGGCCGCGCGCAAAAATGGAAGGGACATAGAAACTCCGCAGACGAACGAAAAAGTCGCTGGCGAACGAACAGGTCGCACCAGCACCGGTCAGGTCGGCGGAGATTTCAGACGCGGAGTCTGCGTGTCGAGAGGAAGATGGGATCGGGAGGAGGCCGCGGCTCGAGCGCACTCTGCAGAGGCAAGCCCTGGACGTCAGCGAGCAGCAGCGGTGGAACCACCAAGACCTGCACAAGGGCAGGAAGAGATGGCGTGGCCGCCTTCACTTTCTCGAAAGACTGGGATGCGTCGGCCGCATGCTGGTGGCAAAGCACGGGTTGCGCGGTGTCCATGCCTTCGCACGGCGTTCCCTCGGCCATCGCCTGCGCCATCGCTTCGGCGTTGTTCATGCCGGGGCAGACATAGCTTGCAAGTGCCATCTGCGAAAACAGCACCGACAGCATCACGAAGAACGTGATGATGCAGTGACGAAGAGGCCGGAGGCGACGCATGTTTGGCGCAGTGTAGCGTCAGACCGCCCTAACTGGAGAAGTCACAGGCGCCGGGGCGTTGACATGCGCGACCTGTCTGAGCCGCAAGGCATTGAAGATGACCGAAGCCGAACTCAAACTCATCGCAAGCGCCGCGATCATCGGAGACAAAAGCCATCCGGTGAACGGGAACAGCACGCCGGCTGCCAGCGGTACGCCGAGCGCGTTGTAGACGAACGCAAATGCCAGGTTCTGCTTCATGTTGGCAATTGTCTCGTCGGAAATCACGCGAGCCTGCGCGATGCCACGCAAGTCGCCCTTCACCAGCGTCACCTGCGCGCTGTTCATCGCCACATCGGTGCCGGTGCCCATGGCAACACCGACGTCGGCCTTGGCCAGCGCCGGCGCGTCGTTGATGCCGTCGCCTGCCATCGCGACGATGCGGCCCTCGCGTTGTAGCTTGTCGACGAGTGCCAGCTTGTCGGCGGGCTTGACCTCGCCATGAACTTCGTCGATGCCGAGCCGGGCCGCAACTGCTTTGGCGGTGGTCAAACCGTCACCGGTCGCCATGATCACGCGCAGGCCGGACGCCTTGAGCGCTGCCAGTGCTTCGACAGTCGTTGCCTTGATCGGGTCGGACACGGCCAGCAAGCCCGCAGCCTTGCCATCGACCGCCAGGAACATCACGCTGGCGCCGCCGACGCGCAACGATTCGGCCTGCGCCGCCAAGCCCTCGACCGGCACGCCCAACTGCGTCATCAACGCCGTGTTGCCGAGGGCCAGTTTCTTGCCGCCCACGCTGCCGCTCACCCCGATGCCACTGGCCGATTCGAATCCGTCCGCCTTCTGCAGATCCAGCTTTTGCGACTTCGCTGCACGCACGATGGCGTCGGCCAACGGATGCTCGCTGCCCTGGTCGAGGCTCGCAGCGAGTCGCAACACATCTGCTTCGGTGAAGCCCGGCGCCGCGACCGATCGCTCGAACGTCGGCTTGCCTTCAGTCAGCGTGCCGGTCTTGTCGACGATGAGCGTGTCGACCTTTCTGAAGTTCTCGATCGCTGCGGCATCTCTAAACAGCACGCCCTGCGTCGCGGCTTTGCCGGTCGCCACCATGATCGACATCGGCGTGGCCAACCCCAGAGCGCAGGGGCAGGCGATGATGAGCACCGCGACCGCGTTGATCAGGCCGTAGACCCAGCTCGGTTCCGGCCCGACCAGGCCCCAGACGACGAAGGTCAGGAGCGCGATGCTGATGACGGTCACGACGAAGTAGCGCGCGACCTGATCCGCCATTCGCTGCATCGGCGCCCGAGACCGCTGCGCCTGCAAAACCATCTGGACGATGCTGGACAGCACGGTCTGCGAGCCGACATGCTCGGAGCGCATCACAAGCGCGCCGTTGGTGTTGAGCGTCGCGCCGATCAGCTTGTCGCCGACTCGCTTGGTGATCGGCAACGGTTCGCCGGTGAGCATCGATTCGTCCACGGCGCTTGACCCTTCGATCACCACGCCGTCGACCGGAACCTTCTCGCCGGGCCGCACACGCAGGGTGTCGCCGACATGGACGTGCGTGAGCGGGATGTCTTCTTCAGCGCCAGCGGCGTCGATGCGCCGTGCGGTTTTGGGCGCAAGGCCGAGCAGGGACTTGATGGCGGCAGAGGTCTGGGAGCGCGCCTTGAGTTCGAGTATCTGGCCGAGCAGCGTCAGGGAAATGATGACGGCCGCCGCTTCGAAGTAGACGGCGACGCGGCCCATCGACACGAAGGCCGCCGGAAACACGCCCGGCGCCACCGTGGCCACGACGCTGTAGAGGAACGCCGCAGACGTGCCGAGGCCGATGAGGGTCCACATGTTCGGGCTGCGATTCACGACGGACTGGACCGCTCGCACGAAGAACGGCCAACCCGCCCACAGCACGATCGGCACGCTGAGCGCGAATTCGATCCAGCTCTGTGTGGCCATCTCAAACCACTGCAGGCGGTGGCCCGCCATGGCCAGCACGGTCACGACGATGGTCAGCGGGAGCGTCCAGACGAATCGACGGGTGAAGTCGACCAGCTCCGGGTTGTCGCCTTCGTCCAGCGTCGGCGTTTCAGGCTCCAGCGTCATGCCGCATTTCGGGCAGTTGCCCGGGTGGCTCTGACGAATCTCAGGATGCATGGGGCATGTGTAGATCGCGTCTCCCCCGACGACTACCGGCTCTTGAAAAGGGGGCGTGGCTTTGCTTTCCGCTCCACCGATGTTGGCTTCGCCCATGAACTTGGAAGGATTCAAGGCGAACTTGGCCTTGCAGCCGGCACTGCAGAAATAGACTGGACCGCCTTCGTACTGCGTCGAATGCAGCGAAGCCGCCGTCACGTTCATTCCGCAGACAGGATCCTTCAGGGCACCCGACGAACCCGCGGCGTCGGCTCCAGAGCGTCGTGCCGATTCACCCGCTTGATGGTGTGTGTCGACGGCGGCCAGCACGCCGGAGCGCTCAAGTTCTTGATCGTTCATCTCTTCTTTCCTTGATGGATCGAGATGCGCGAAATGCCACCCCGTACTTGGCCGCTACGCCGGCAGC
Organism: Variovorax sp. PAMC 28711; assembly: GCF_001577265.1. NCBI lineage: Bacteria > Pseudomonadati > Pseudomonadota > Betaproteobacteria > Burkholderiales > Comamonadaceae > Variovorax > Variovorax sp. PAMC 28711. The sequence continues at coordinate 1,295,160 of NZ_CP014517.1, forward strand.
AGGTTTACTTTTGCTTCGCAAGCCAGCGGTCGAACTCGGCAATTTCTTTTTTCTGTGCGGCGATGATTTTCTTTGACATCGCCTTCATCTCAGGCGACTTGCCGTGCGCCAATTCCATCTGCGCCATCTCCACGGCTTGCTGGTGGTGCAGCTTCATCATCATGGCGAAGTCCTTGTCGGTGTCACCTGACATCTGCATCTTCTGCATCCCGTCCATGCCGGCCATCATGGATTGCTTCATGTCGGCCGAGCCGGCGCCCGAGTGCTGCATGTGATCCTTCGACATGGGCGCCGAAGCAGGTGCTGGCTGCGCTTGCGCAACACCGACGGAAGAAAGCACGATCGCTGCAGAGAAACACAGCGACGAAGTGAGTGTGCGAAAAGAGTTTTTCATAACGTTGTCCTTGGTGAGTGGATTGAACTTCAGTGCGTCATTGCAAGGCATGCGGCAGCGCAGGCGTGGCAGGCCTTTGCGCAAGCTTGGCAATGCGCGGCCTTGTGCTGGGCGCACTCGTCGCCGCAGGCTTTGCAGATCTCGGCGCACAAGGCGCATACAGCCTTTGCGTGGACGCTGTCGCGGGCCATGACGCCGGCGGCGAGCTGGCAGATGGCAGCGCAATCTGCATCCATCGCGATGCACTTGGCCATCATCTTGACGTCCTCTTCTTTGAGGCAGCTTGAAAAGCAGTTGTTGCACGCGATGGCGCATGCGTTGCATGCCTCGATGCAAGCTGCGTAGGTTTCATGTGACATGGATGTCTCCTTTGGTTAAGTGCCGGAAGATCCGGCGGTGGGTTGAATAAAACATCCGCAAATGCGTTGCTCGGAAGCGCGTCAACGGGCTGCTTCGATCTTGGTGACGGTGATCTTTCCGTCGACCTTTTCCGCGAGGAAGCGAACCTTCTCGCCGGACTGAACCTGGTCCAGCACTGCATCGTCCTTGACGCTGAACACCATCGTCATGCCCGGCATGTCGAGGTTCTTAAGGGGTCCGTGCTTGATGGTCAGCTTTTTGCCATCCTTGTCGACCTTCCGGATTTCTCCATCGGACAGTTCGGACGTTGCAGCGGCAGTGGACGTTCCTTGCACTGTGGTCTGAGAGGGCGGGGCCGATTGGGCAGCAGCCATGGCGGAGAAAAGCATCGCGGCTGCGGATGCAACGAGTGCGAGACGAATGTTTTGCATTGAGAGTTCCTTGAGCATCGATTGGTTGTTGGGTTGACGGGGCGCGGCAGCAGGACCGCACACCCGAACGTTGTGTTTACTTGTTGACAGCCTTGCCAGACACAGTTGAGACGTTCACGGCACCCTTCATCCCTGCGTCGTAGTGACCGGGTTGCAGGCAAGCGAAGTCGACCTTGCCGGCCTTCGTGAACTGCCAAACGATTTCCCCGCTCTTGCCGGGTGCCAGCGTGAGCATGTTCGCGTCGGCGTGTTCCATCTCCGGGTTCTTCTTCATGACTTCGTAGTGCTCCTTGAGCTCCCTCTGCGTGCCGAGCACGAGCTCATGCTTGATTTGGCCGGAATTCTTGATGACGAAGCGCACGGTCTCGCCCTGCTTGACGCTGATGTCGGCCGGCGTGAAGCGCATGCTGTCGGCCATGTCGACGTTGATCGTGCGTGTCGACTGGGAAGCCACTCCGGGCTTGCCAATCGCGTCACTGGCATCGTGACCACCGGCGTGGGTACCCGAGGCTGACGCGCTGGCTGCGGCCAGAGCGAGCAATGCGGCGAGGGCGGTATTGCGGAAGGCGTGGTTCATGGTTTTCCTTTGAGAGGCTGGGAGGTTCGAGGGGAGTGAAAAAAGTCAGTGGCCGGAATGGCCGTTGACGGGCTTGCGGATCTGAACTTCGATGCTCTTGGCGGGCATGTTCTGAGCGGGCATCGCGGCCGCGCCGGCACCTTGCTGGCGCGGCGTTACCGGCAGCGGGCCATCTAGCTCATACGCAACGGTGCCTTTGGGGTGTTTGAACCAGCCGGGATTGGAGTAGTCGCCAGCCTTCTGGTTTTTGCGCACCTTAACCACGCTGAACATGCCGCCCATCTCGACCGAGCCAAACGGCCCTTCGCCCGTCATCATTCGCGCGGTGTTGTCGGGAATCGGCATTTCCATCTCGGCCATGTCCGCCATGCCGCGCTCGCCCATGACCATGTAGTCAGGCACAAGGTTGGAAATCTGTTTGGCCACGTCCTTGTGGTCCAGGCCGATCATGGTGGGCACGTCATGGCCCATCGCATTCATCGTGTGATGACTCTTGTGGCAGTGAAAGGCCCAGTCGCCTTCTTCGTTGGCGAGGAACTCGAACTGGCGCATCTGGCCAACGGCCACATCCGTTGTCACTTCGGGCCAGCGCGCACTCTTCGGTGTCGGGCCGCCATCGGTTCCCGTGACTTCGAACTCATGGCCGTGCAGGTGCATCGGGTGGTTCGTCATCGTCAGATTGCCCACGCGGATGCGCACCTTGTCGTTCAGGCCCACGTTGAGCGAATCGATGCCCGGGAAGATCCGGCTGTTCCAGGACCACAGGTTGAAGTCCAGCATCGTCATGATCTTGGGCGTCGCGCTGCCGGGCTCTACGTCGTACGCGTTCAGCAGGAAGACGAAGTCCCGGTCGACCTTGTCGATCAGCGGATGGTCTGCCTTCGGATGCGTCACCCAGAAGCCCATCATTCCCATCGCCATCTGCGTCATCTCGTCGGCATGGGGGTGGTACATGAATGTGCCGGGGCGTCGCGCCACGAACTCGTAGACGAACGTCTTGCCCGGGCGGATCGGCGGCTGGTTCAACCCCACGACGCCGTCCATGCCGTTGGGCAGGCGCTGCCCATGCCAGTGCACGCTCGTGTGCTCAGGCAGCTTGTTGGTCACGAAGATCCGCACGCGATCGCCTTCCACCACTTCGATGGTCGGCCCAGGCGACTGGCCGTTGTACCCCCAGAGGTTGGCCTTGAAGCCGGGGGCCATCTCGCGCACCACCGGCTCGGCCACGAGGTGGAACTCTTTGACGCCGTTGTTCATGCGCCAGGGCAACGTCCAGCCGTTGAGCGTGACCACGGGGTTGTAAGGGCGCCCACTGGATGGCACCAGCGGCGCCATGGTGTCAGGGGTCGTCTGGAACACCGGCTCGGGCAAGGCGGCCATTGCCACCTTGCTCACGCTGGCTGCGGCAATGGCGCCAGTGATGGCACCCGCACCGCTCAGAAAATTGCGTCTGTTTGTCATGTCATTCGAATCGGTTGGGTTCAGTGGCCTGCGCCAGCGGAGGCGCCTTCGCGACCTGACATGGACATGGAGTTGCCCATGGAGGTGGGCTTGCCCATCACCGAAGCCGCGAGCGCGGCGTCGGCCAGCCAGAACTGCTGCTGTGCGTTGATCGCGTTGGTCACGCTGGAGATCTGGTCGCGTGCTTCGGCAAGCAGCTCGAAGACGCCGATCAGCATGCCGTTGTAGCGAAGCACGTTTTCGTCGGCCATCGCCTGACGCAAGGGCACGATCTCGTCGCGGTAGTGCCGTGAGATGTCGTAAGCCGTGCGGTAAGCCGAGTAACCCTCTCGCAGCTGCGAGGAGGCGCCTCGCACGGCGGCGTCGTAACGGTTGGCCGCGACCAACGACTGCGCGTTCAGCGCGTCGCGCTGGGCAGAACCCCAGTCGAAGAGCGGCAGCCGGATGTCGAGCTCGAAGCCGCGTCGTGTGCTCTTGGTGCCCGCCGCGTTGTCGAAGACCGTGTCGCGACGCCCACCCACTTCCACGTCGGTAAAAGTCGACAGCAGGTTGAGGCCTTGCGACCGCCCTGCCACGTCCAGCTGAGCGCGAGCAAGTTGGACATCGAGGCGTTGCTCTGTTGCGGTGGCCGCGACTTCCTTCGCTTCGCGAGGCGTCTTGGGCAGATCCGGGAGACGTTCGGGCAAGGCCAACTTGGCGGCTTGTTCGTCGTTCAAGCCCAAGATGCGAATCAACTCCTCGCACGCAGCGGTGGTGGCGTGCTGCGCCATGGCGAGTTGTGTGGTCGCGTCGGCGTAGAACACCTGTTGGCGTGCACGCTGAAGCTTGCTGAAGTTGCCGATGAGCTGCATCCGGCGCGCGAGTTCGGCGCTTGCCTGGGCCGACTTGTTGACCTGCTCGGCATACTGCAGCGACTGTTTGGCAGCAACCGCGCGGACCCAGGCCTGCTTGACCTGCGTAACCTGGTCGACAACGACCCCGGTCAGCTGAACCTTGGCCTGATTGGCCTGGCCTTTCGAAATCGACAGGCGCTGCGGTAGCAGGATCAGGTCCACGAGGCCGAAGGACAGCAGCCGTCCGAACTCCAGTTCGCTGTTCAGGCGCATGCGCTCGAACGTGAAAATCGGATTGGGCAAACGACTGGTCTGGTTGGCCGCGGCGATGTCGCCCCAGCTCTGGGCAATCAGGGCTTGGACGGACGGGCTGTTGGCCAGTGCGAGCTGGACCGCGTCGCTTTGCGAAAGTGGCTTGGCGAGCAATTCCTGGGACAGTGCCGCCCGGCGGTCACGTTGCTCCTGGGTGCGGCTGAGTTCGAGCTTGCCGCCGGTGAACTGCTGGGCGTTGGTGTTCGTGTCCTTCAGGGCGTCCTCGATGCCGACAGAGGCACAGCCAGCCAGAAACGCGGCCGCGAAGGCGATGGCGGTCAAACGCAAGGCGCGCCTCATCGCTTGTCCTTCTTCGCGGACGCACCCGACATGCCAGGCATTCCAGGCATGCCCACCGAGTGACTTGGCGGCGAAGCGGGCGCCGCGGCACCGTCCTTCGGAGATTCAGTCTTGGCCGCCCCTGCGCCAGAGGCCTCCTTGGCATAAGCCTGCCAGCCGCCGCGGCGGTAAACCGTCTCGTTGGCCTCCTTCCAGGGGATGGGTTTTTCGTCAGCGAAGGGCTGAAAGCCCTCGAGCACGGACTTGTAGGTCAGGACGGGCGGCGTCGACGCAGTCGGCGCGCTGGGGTTCGCCGATGCGGGCTGAGCCAACGCGCTGAGGGCATTGAATGTTGCCGCGGCTGCCACGGCCGCGGCGGCAAAAAAGCGAAAAGTTGCCAGCCGACGGGCCGACGATGAATGGAACATGGAGTCCTCGCGAGTTCATGAACGGAGTGCGTCAGTGCTGCCCGAAAAAGGGCATGACGCATGCGATGCATGTGCGTTCGCCGCTACCCGGTGACGTCAAGTCACTGGCACACGAACGCTTTAGGCGCGAGGAGGTTTGTCGAGGACGCGCGGCGTCAATGACGCCACTGCAGAAAAAGGTTCTGCCAAGGCGGCAGGGGGCAAAGCAGGTGACGCCACCACGGGCGGGTCGCCAATGAGAGCGACGGAGTGGCAGGCACCGCAGGTGCCGCACTTGTGGCCCGAATCCGTGTCCAGGGAGGCACCTTCGTGATGGTGCGGAGTGGCTTCGATACCCGAGGCCGAATCCACATGTCCACCGTCGTGCGCGTGCGACTTCGGTTTCACGTGTTCGTGCGGCAGGGCTGGCTCTAAAAACGTTGCTGCCGTTGCCGATGTTTCGCCTGCTGCGCAGAATTGCATGGTCGCGGCTGCATAACCCTGAAAGGGCACTGCGAGCATGAGAGCCCAGAGCAGCAGGGAACGAAACAGCGACATCTTTCGAATTATGGACGTTGACACAGTGACAAGGTCAAGCGATTTTCGTCCGGAATTTAGCTTGCCTAAACCACGGAGCGTCAATGTTCGTGGCGATGGTGCGCGTCCGGCACGTGCGCGTGCTTGTGAAGAAGCGGCGTATGCACATGCCGATGGCTGTGCGAGTCACTTTCAAAATCGGCATGCACGTGATCGTGATGCCCGTCGTCGTGCGTGTGCGCATGCTCGTGGTCCAGCGCTCCGTGCCGGTGTTCATGACCATGCGACTCTTCAAGGTGCAACGCGACCCCGATAAGCATCAGCGCACCTCCGGCAAGCATGATCCAGGAGCCGCTGCGGTCGCCGAGTGCGATGGCAAAGGCGGCGCCGATGAATGGCGCACAAGCGAACACCGATCCCGTGCGCGCTGCACCGAAGGCGCGTTGGGCCAATAGATAGAATCGCAGGCTCAGCCCGTAGCCGGTCGCACCGACGAGCAGCAAAATGATCGCTGCACTCAAAGTGGGAAGTCGCTCACCGAATGCCCACGCTAGCAAGGCTGTTGCGACTGCGCCAATCAACGCCTTGCCGAGAACTACCTGGCTTGGGTCGCGCTCGGCCAGGGCGCGCGACAGCGTGTTGTCTGTCCCCCAGGCGGCGGTCGCCAAAAATACGGCCATCAGACCCCAAATCTGGACGCCGCCGCTCAGGCCCAGATCAATCACCAATGCCACTCCTCCGGCGAGTAGCAAAAACATGGCGACCCAGACCCGCCTTCCCATCATCTCGCGGTACATCAGTCGCGCCAGAACGGCGGTAAAAAAGGCCTCCAGCGTCAGCATCAACGACGCGCTGGCGCCGCTCGTGTGCTGCAGGCCCCACGCGAGCGCGACGGGACCGATGATGGCACCGAAAGCCGCCATGAGGAACAGGCGCGGAAGATCACTGCGGAGCAGGTGCGCCTCCTTCTGAGTGCGCTGACGCGAAATTGCGCCTGCGGCGGCCGCGCCGGCGTAGAGCACGCATGCGGTTGTTAACGCGCCCATGCCCTTGCCGAAATGCTGAACCAATGGTGTGCTGACGCCAAACAGCGCCGCCGCCAGCAGCGCCAGCAACCCGCCTCTGACGGCAGGCAGCGAGGCGTTGGTGCGGAAATGTTGACCCATAAGTGAATTATTTCATCCGGTCAGCCAGGAAACACGTGCATGGAACGCACTGACGTTGAGTAGTGCATCGCTCTCTGCTTGGCCTCGCCAAAGCGGTCGCGAGCCTGAGGTTGGTCTACGTTGCCATGCCAATGGACAGCAAACTTCGTCCCTGACGATTTTGATGGTGAAGGGAACAGCTAGTCTTCAGCGATCAGTCACGACTTGTCAGCTGCACCCAAAAACTCTTCCAAGCTTATTTCGCCATCGATAAAGCGTCGGGCGCGAGCTTCGTGTTCTGAAGTTATTTTGAAACCAGATAGACCGAGCGAAGCGCGAGCAAAGTCCACCGCATCCTTCCGCTTGAGACGCCCCTCGGCAGAATTCTCGACTTTCAAGGTTGGACTTTTCTTCATGAGACCCCACTAAACGTAACTGTTGCCAGCTTGACCTCGAACCAGGCTGGGTCACGTCGGTACTCGCTTTGATCCTGCGCTCCGAAGTTTGATGACCGAGTCTTGCCGACTGCTCTCAAGAATTTGCTTGCGCATTGAACCGCACCGAAAATTATGTTCTTTGACTCAAAGCCTCTGGAGCCATGAACCAGCCGACTTCAGCCGCGTGGAATGAGGCTTCTCAGCTTGGAAGCTTCCTCGCGCGCTTCCAATACATGTTCCCGCTCGTGGGGTCAGATAGGCGGCGAGCGTATGTGTTCTTTCGCGGATGGATGCCCACATTCGCGCAGATGTGCGAGCAGATCGACATAAGCCTCGGCGATGACAAGCGGGACTTCGCTTGGGCAAGGATTCGCGAGAAGTTCGGTGCGCCGAGCCTTTCTTACCAGATGTGCGGTCATGCGCGGCACGTGATACACGCGCATCGGCCGGATCAAGTCACTCGGATAGTTTGTGCGCCGGCCGATTCGTTTGATCCTTCCGCAGTGGAGATTCAAGAAGTCGTGCTGCGTGGGGAAGTGACACTCCGACAATCATGCATCGTGTGCGGGGCGCCTTCGATCATCACAAATGCCTGTGGGCCTTGGTCATCCCTTTGCGTCGAGCATCGGACGGGTACGTTCCTCAAAGGACTTATAGGAAGCTCTGTGTGGACGGCGGCGGAGCTTCGCGAAGAGCCGGTTGGTTAGGCGGTCATTGCTCATCGGCGCTTCACTGGGCAGTGCCGCCTTCAGCGAGCCGGCAAATCATGCGACGTTCACATGATGCTTAACCTCACCATCACATGTTCGCCGCCCCGTGTTCCATACCGACGTTGTCGCACAACAAAGGCGCGGAATCGAATACCTGAGATTTCAACAATCACAAACGCCGACGGGCGCACGCTTTGCCTTGTCTCATCCTCGTGGGCAACGACCCCGTAGTCGTTGTGAATCACGAGTTCGGCAACCGCAATGCTGTCGAAATCTTGCGCCGAGATTGTGAGGGTCTCGGTTTCGCTGTCGTACCACTCAGCGAATACAAAATCGGGCACCAGGCTACCGGTGTGTTTGTATCGACGTTGCAGCTTCTTGGGTGTGGCAGCGGTCATCGCCTTCGCTTGCTTAAACTCCAAGTCCCGACCGCCGAGCACTGATTCGGTCGCGGTGTTCGTCTGCATGCGCGGTGCAGAGGCACAGAAACCATCCGCCATGCTTTTCAATGGTGGCCGGGCGTCCACAAAGCATGCAAGCGGTTTCCGTTGCCAACTCTGCCTGGTCGAGCAAGGTCTGAATTCGCTGTAGTTCTTCACTGCCCAGAGATTCGGAGTTGTAGTAGTACCTCGCACTTCCGTACTTTTCCTTAATTTGTGAAAAGTGAAAACGACGCTTGTTCTCCCCCAAAATCGCGTCGATCTCTCCACACGCTTGCGCAAGGATTTGCGTCCACCCGTCATACATGTCCAAGCCAATGTTGGGGCCTGCGAACATGTATGGGTACTCGACCTTGAGCTGGTCAGATGTCATGTTTTTCTTTCACCGATTAGTTTTGTCGACGTCGTCGGGAGCAGTGGCGAGCTGGCCCTACCGGAAAGGTTTGAAGACTAGCGATAGGTATTGGCTCGTCAATCGAACCGGCGGGGTTTGTCATGGTCGTTTGCGATCCAGCCGCTTACAGGCACGTCTTCCATCGCGGTTGCTGCATTGATCTCCTGTGGCGTTGGGTAGTGTCGAAGGATTCGCGTCGCAAGAATCCGGAGCTTTTCTGGGACTGGCCCGCCCCACTGCTCAATGTCTTTGCTCTCGGCGCGAATGGCACGAAGAGCTTCACCTGCCCATTCGAGCGCACGACGTCTTTCGTAGGGGAGCGTCATAGGTTTGTCCTCTTTGATTATTCAGTGCCCACCGCTTCGACGTGTTTTTGATGCGTTCTCACCCGAGCTGAGCATCGATTGACGGCGCGCTCCAAAGCGGAATCAACACGATTGAACTTGGCAGTCGTTCTGACCAGCTGTCGAAAAGCTCCAGATCGTCGCTGAACACTAGGTCGACGGAATCGGAACCTAGAGCGGAGCGATGCGCAACGGTCCGTGCAGTCCGCAGCGACCAGCTCAAAGGTCCAGAAGGCACGAGAACTTGTAGTGCGACCAGTTTCGGAACATTCTGGGCCAGCAGAAAGCGACTGAGCTCATCCTTGCTGCAAAGAAATGCGCCGGTTTCGTCGGCGCCGACTTGACCGTTAGGAGACCAAGTGCAGAGGAACACCGGCTCCTTGACGCCAATGTGTGAGATCGCGAACTGAAGCTGCTCGCCTTCGGCGACGGTGGCTCTGGATGATGGCGTCGAGAACATAGAGTTGCGTCGACGCAAGTTGCGGTACAGGGCAAAGTGCTTGTACAGCAAACTTAGAGGCGCCGACCCGCCATTGTGACTTAAACGCGGCTGACGTAAAAGCGGCAAGCCAACAGACTCGGCTTTGTGGCTGTCGACGATCCCCCTCATGTTTCCGCCAAGTCAGCACGCGCGCTGTTGGCGGTCAACCTAGTGCACCTTAGGCAGAAAAGGCAGTGGTCTCAGGAAGCTCTCGCCCACGAGTCGGGACTGCATCGAACCTTCATCGCTCACGTTGAGCGGGAAAGTCGGAACATTTCTTTGGACAACCTCGAGAAACTTGCCGTTGCGTTAGGAGTGCACGTTGCGCGGCTTTTGAAGGATTGACGAGCGAGTCGCCTGTGGATCCCTGCGCAAGGGCATCCTGCATCGAAAGATGAAGTCCGATCAGGGGATGCGAGAAGCTGGTCGTTCGTCGCTTCCACGTCGGCACCATTGCCAAGATCGCTGATGCTTGGTGAATTTGTGCATCGACACCGAAGCCGTTCGCCCGCGAGGACAGTCCGGATGTTTGGAACACCCATCACTGTCTTGGGCATCAGTCACGCTCTGGATGTGGGAGAGCGGTGGCCATGATGGCAACGCACCCATACAACGCGACGAGTGAGCCGGACGAACCCTGTACGGCCCCGCTGGATGGCCTCCAAAATTGAACTACACCTTCGCGTAGCAGCTCCCGGCAGGCGTTCAAAGTGGCCGGCGCAGCTAGGCTTTGTTTGGAATCGGTCCGCTGGAACCGAATCATGGGAGCATCGCGGCCTATCGTTTGCCTCAAACAGGGGTTGACGAAAGCAAACGTAACTTTTGCGACAGATTCAAGTAAATGTAGGCGATTTTTACGAATGACGCCGCTTTATATTGAAGCCGTGAGAAGTTAATAGGGCGAAATTGTGATCTTCGAGAACAGAATTCCCACAATGGCCCCGCAACCACAGGGCTGGACAAGCCGGTGTTGGGTAATCTTTCGAAAAACGGTGACCCGCACCCTCGCAGTGCACTGATAAACCCGAACGGGTTTCTATTAAATCCGTTTCGATCTAGGACTTAATCTTCCCGTTGTTACAGGTTGACTGTGGAACACTGCCGCAGCGTCAACATCGGTGACAAGATTTCAGCAAAGACGAACTGCTGAAATGACCAACACCTACCTTGTAACTCAGATCAAGCGCATCAGTGATCCGTGCATCGATGCGACTGCTCGCCATGCTGTTCGTCGCGTATACCTCGTTGATCGAGAAACTGGTCTCCCTTGCGAGCTCGAGCAAAATTACATCGATGTCGTACTCGGGACTAAGGCAGTTGGTACGCAAGACAAAGCCGGAGACGAACTTGCTGTTTTCAGACAATGGCGCCTTATTCAGAGCCTCAAAGACAAAGGTTGGAAAGACAGTCTGCAACGCGCGCTCCAATCAGAGCCACCCATGTCATCGAGTGAGATTGATGATTTCGCAAACTCTTGCAGTTTCAAGGCAGGCTTTTTGTCAAGGACGCTAGACGCATTGAAAAATGGGGTGGCGTTGGACATTTATTCATCTCATGAGACAGTGAGCGCGGCCTGTTTAAATGGCCGAATTCGTACTGCAAAGAGGTTTTTGACGCACCTCCTCAATCATGGTCGCAAGCCCGCCAATGTTCAAGATCTGCATTTCTACCCCTACATCTCGGAACTTAAAAGATCACTAGAGACTGAACTGCAGAACAAGCTTGTTCCAGTCCCCAAACATTCGGAAGTTCTCTCGCTCAATTCCGTTGAAGTTCAGGCAATGGAGCTATTGCTCGACAACCACCCCTTATTTACCAATTCTGTAAGCGCTCAGCGGGATTCTCTCATCATAAGAACTTTAAGAGAAACATCGTTCCGTGCCGGTGAGCTACTAAAAATTAAAACTGAACAGGTCTGCGAACCTTCAGAGTTGCTTCCATCCCCGTACATGACGACGATCCGCGACCCTCAATCTGCTGAGGACTGCCGAAAATACGAACCAGCTATTAAGACCCGCAACGGGGACGTGCCAATCAGCAACGAGCTCTTCAAGGATCTGCAAAATTACATTCTTGGACCGAGGCGGGATGCCGTTGATCTTCGCATCGACGGCGTCGAAACCGCTTACCTCTTCGTCAATCACGAAGGCGATCCTGAACACATTGGAAAGGAAACATCCCAGCGCAACATCAATCGTGTTGTTAAGAAGCTGACGGTTCATTCTGCGATTAGATCTTCGGTACACCCCCATTCATTGCGACACACGGGTCTTACTGAGCTCGCTGATGGCGCACAGGAGCGAGGTCGCGACGGTGCGGAAATTGAGCAGTTGGTAACGGACATCGGTCGCTTCACGCCTGGCTCACCGCAGGTGGCGCATTACACCGGTAGACACGTAAGAGCTCAGACGGCGAAATTCAAGAAAACACGGGAAGATGAAATTCGTGGAAACAAAACCTAAACGGACTTTTCCCGCGGATGCCGTTCAGCTCTTTTTTCGGTCTGCCGACGATTTTCCAACGGTATTTTCGTATCGCTCTTTCGTTTGTCCCGTTCAAATAAAACCGATCGAGCATACAACTTCCATACCAGTCAACCTTGACTGCATGAAAATCGATGGCGACGGTGGAACTGTAAACATTAAGTTGAATCGCTTCCGGCTCTTTTTAACTTCGAAGACATTCGAGAGTTTTTCGTATGTGATGATTACGGCCTTGGATCGCCGGTACAAATCCTCTGTAGTTTCTAGATGGGAAAAGGAGGCTCATCTATTTTTCCGCCTGTGTTGCGAAGCGCTCGGAGCGACAAAAATCGAAACAATCACTTTAGGAATGTACCTTTGGTACACAGAAGCCTGTAACCCATCGCAGGTTGGGCTGATAAGGACGTTTCTTAGTTTCTGGTGCAAACAAAATGTTGAAGGACTGCACCGAGGACTCGCTCGACACTTGGACTCAGCCTCCCCGCCCAAACGTCCATCGACGCAGCAAATTCAGAATCAGAAGCCTGACGAACGCCCACTGACGATTGCTCAATCTCGGCAGATCTCCGAACGCATCGGTGAGCTTTACGCTGCAAAGGAATTTAGTTCCCAAGACCAACTTTTATGGACGCTGATCTCAGCAGAAGGACTAAGGCCGTCGCAACTTGCTCTTTTGCGCGTAAAACATTTCGAGATCATTCAGGACGAGCATGGCGAAATACTTGAGGTTTTGATACATGTGCCGGCAGTCAAGCAAAAAGGCACGCCGGCACTCAGTTATTTAATAACGGAAACGCTTGCGTCGAGAGCGTGGGTCCCTTTGACGGAGCATCTGAACTTCGTATCTACTGTAGCCGGCCGCGAGTTGATGCCCGAGGACAGAATTTTTTGCTTGACCAAAGATTTTCTTGGGAATTACGTAATTAGCAAAAGTCCTTTAAGAATTAATTTAATTGTGAACGAAACAAGAGCAAGAATTATCGCGGGAATTCCGGATCTCGAAAATGTGATCCTTTTTTGTCGGCGGTTCAAGCACACGATGCTGACCCATTTAGGTCTCTTAGGAGCACCCTTATCAGTTCTGCAACGATGTGCTTATCAAACGTCTTCAGGGTCAGTCAGAAGGTACGTTAATGTCTCCAAGGATGTCCAGCGAAGCTTCGAGACGAAGATGGCCAACTCACACAATGCGCTTGTCAGGTTTTTTAAGGGGCGAATCGTTGACCGAGCGGGGGCTACTCATCCCGACGAAGAACACCTCATTGGAGCACCAGGTCTCTCCGACGAAGACTTGGGCGCATGCGCCGTTCAGCCTTGCAAGGGTCTGATGAATGTCGGCTGTTACGGCTGCTACAAGTTTGAAGCTTTCGCCGATGGACCACACCAAGAAGCGCTAGACCACCTTGAAAGCTTAAGACTCGACCGCGCTGCACTACACCTCGATGACGCGGTCGTCACCCGCGACGATCACCTAATCGAGGCAGTCAAGCAAGTCATTGCAGACATCGGAGGGCAGCACCTTGGCCAAGTGCAAATTTGATGACTTCGTCGAGCGGTACGAACCAGGTGGGCGAGAGGGCATCAACAGCGAACATGCGCCTGCCTACCGGCGTCAGTCCCCTTATTTTGCGGCAGCAGACAAGTACGTGCCCTTAGGTCAAGTGACGGCCCGTGTTTGGTTTATCAAGTTTGAAGCAAATTACTATGCCAATTTGTCATTGAGCGAAAACATTCAGAATCGCGAATCAAAAGATGGAACTCACTGCATTGAAGACGGAAAATTTCTTCATTTTAGCAAAGCGCTGTTGAACGTGTTGTGTTTGCGAAAGTCGCATCGTCGTACTATACCTAAAGAAATTGTCACCGCGCTATCGTTTCTCGAAAAGGCTCTTCGCATTCAACAGTTGAACAATGATCCTGCGTTGTTCAATCACCTGACATTCGCTATAGCAACTTCGCTCCTCCAACAATCACGGTACACCCTGCAGAAGCAGTACGACATCGGAAAAGAGCTGGAATTAATCGCCGGAATGCTGCAAGGCGGATACAGCTCAAAGTCGTTCAGATTCCCTTACGACGGTTTCAACTTGCTTTCAGCTCGATTTGAATACAAATCGCCCATAGTTTCCCCGCCGCGACTCAACGATCTACGAATCGCCCAAAATCAGCGCATGGACATTCCACCGGTAGGTACCGTATCGGACGAGGTGGTCGCATGCGTTGGCTTAGCTTATCAACTCGCCTTCGCTGACGAACAGGCAGGAGATTTAGTTCGCTTTATCGCCGCCTCCATCGCGTTGGGGTTTACCGCTGCATCAATGCGCAGCATAGAACTCGCGTTACTACGGAGGGACTGTGTCTATCGTAACGACACAGGTGAATCAAGGTTACGACTGTCTCGTCCAAAAATTGACGAAGATCAAGATCTTAAGATCCCAGACATTCTCGTCGAGTTGGCCGAACAGTGTCACTTGAGAGTTTTTAAGCTGACGAAAGAGGCACATGAAGCCTTTTCGTTTTATTGTTCGCACTTCCACGATTTTAAAGACATTGACCGGCTTTTTATACCGGCACACCTAAGAAAAACGTTCGCCCATCCTTTTATCACTTTTGAATGTGCTCGCGCAGCCTTAAACCTTCACGATGCCGCGTATCTCGATCAGATCCCAGGTGTACTGAGAGGAATTTCTATACACAAATTTGTGGATGAGCCGGGTGATTTGAGCGAATACTCCACTGATTACGTTGGTCAGCCTACTCTGCAAATTGGTACAGCAGTTGAGTTCTGCAAGAGTGCTGGATTAGTCGTTGCGCTTCCATTTGGAATCGACATGCGAAAGCGCATAACGCCGGGAGCTCTAGAGCGCATGATGGGGACAAAGTCGAAGACAAAGAAAGCGCTTTTGAAGAAAATCTATCAGTTTGGAACTTCCGTTCGTGCCTGGCTTAAGACTGAAGATGTGCTTGAGTGTTTGTTAAATGACTTCAAGCTCAGCAATTTTCCACATTGGCCGTACGCTTCAAAAGAGCGGGATCTCAAACTTTGCGATGCACTGATGGTGTTCTATGAGAGCGCGAATTCGAAAAATGTGGATCCGAAGAGAAAGCAGTTGCTTTGGTGGAAGCCTATGCTTTTTACGCCCGACATGATGGCGCGCTGGCTTCGGCCCACTGGTCAAGGACCAGCCATGCTGTTCAAGGCCTTAGACGTCAGTTTGCTTGATGGCGCATACCCCACCTTTTCCGTGGAGGACGCCCGCAAATGGCATCAGACTGAGGGGCTCCTAGCTGGTGTTCCACTCATCTTTCTAGACCAAATTTCGGGGCGAAGCAGTGGCCGGCAAAGTGACTACTACGACGATAGGTCTAGGCAACAAAAGCTTCGAGGCCTAATTGACGCCTTGCGTGGCGTTAAAACTCTTCACGTAGCCGGACCGGCGATGGCAATCGCTGAAAGACGAATCCCCATTATTGATCGACGGGATTTCCTATTTCGCACCGCATCCCCAAAGCACATGACAGAACTCGGCGGATGCAAATCTGATTGGTCAATTAATCCATGCGAACAACTAGGTGACTGCCTTCGCTGCGGAGGTCAAGTATGGATAAAGGGAGACGCTATCAAACTCACAAGAATAGCAAGCATTAAAGCCATGTCGGAAGAGATCATTTCCGCCGGGAAAATGAAGCTTATAAAAAATCCTCGTCGGATCACAATTGCAAATCAAATCACTCATGCGCAAGAGGCGCTCGATCGAGCCAACGAGATTTTTGCATTTGAGGAAGATCCCACAGCGCCTAAAGGTGCCTTAATAACTTTTAAGAAAGCAAGCACCTCAATGAGTGTCAGTGATCGCAGCGCTTACATCCGAGCGCAAGGATAGTAGGTAAGGGTAAATGGGCCAACCAAAAATTAAGGCTTCAGAGGCAGCAAGATTTGCAGCGCTTGCAAATACATGGCCGGCCGAGAAACAATTTAGCTGGGAATCGCTCCGCGCAGCATTCGCGTTCAGCGAGAGCTTACCCATTGACAAAGTTTGGTCTCGCCAAGCACTCACAAAGCATGCAGTTATAAAATCGGCCTTTGATGCAACTGCAGCAAGAACGATAAATGCAGGTTTGCAGGATCAGACGAGAGCTGAAGATCAGTACACCAGACTGAAGCAGGAATTCAAAGAATTAGAAGAGAAATACCACGCATTAATGCATCGCCATCGGCAATTAGCACACAACGTAAGCTTCTTAACTCAGGGCAAGGAACTGCTTTTAACGCCGATTCCGTCCAACGTTCAAAGTCAAACACACTATGCTACAAGAGCAAAACCAAAGCGAAATTCGCCTTTCTAGTCGATTGCCACTACACGTTGAAACTCAGAAATAGCATCGTCGGAATCAAAAAGAATGTCGCCTTGGTTGACTGCATCAAAGCGATCGAAGTTCTGAAAATCGAAAAGCTTTCGATCCATCAAATGTGAAGGCACCACGTTGGTCAATGCAGTAAACATGCTACGAATTCTCTGAGGATTCTCAATCTCCCAGCTCTTTAGCAGCTCTTTCATCGCTTGTCGCTGCAGATTGGGCTGAGATCCGCAAAGAGTGCACGGGATAATTGGGTACATCTTTGCGTTCGCATGACGCTTAATGTCTTTCTCTTTGCAATAAGCAAGAGGTCGGATGACTACATTTCTGCCATCATCAGACTTCAATTTTGGTGGCATTGTTTTTAAAGAACCGCCAAAAAATAGATTCAGCAAGAGTGTCTCTAAAATGTCATCTCGATGATGGCCTAGCGCAATCTTGGTAGCTCCCAGTTCCACGGCGGTGTTGTACAGGATTCCCCGCCGCAATCGAGAACAAAGTGAGCACGTCGTTTTTCCTGGAGCAACTTTTTGTTTGACAATGCTATAGGTGTCCTGTTGTACGATTCGGAAGTCGACTCCAATGCTCGACAAATAGTTAGGTAAGACTTCTTCCGGAAAGCCTGGCTGTTTCTGATCAAGATTGACGGCCACGATCGAAAAGTGAATTGGAGCTTTCCGCTGTAGATGCAGTAGAGCGTCAAGCATCGTGTAGCTGTCGGCCCCACCCGACATGCACGCCATTACGACGTCACCTTCCGAAATCATCGAGAAGTCATGCACCGCCTTCCCCGCAAGCTTGTAGATTTTGTTCTGCACCGCCATCGCTGAGCGGGATGGGCCGTCCGCCGCCTGAGTAGGATGTGGGAAGGGAGTTGAGCCCGGTTTGGCCGCATGCGGCACCTGTGGGAAAGTCGTGACGTTGTCCATGCCCTTATTTTCTACCAACCCACCTCGGTGGAGCTGCCCACCTGGCACTGTGGCCTGCCGTGGTCGGATGAGCCGTAAACATTCGCGTCTCGTTGGTCGTAAAGATTGCGGGCCGAACTCGAACCGTTCCGCCATAGGACCGCGCAGCAAGCTCTGTGATGTTTACAAAGGCAGTGTTCTAAGAAGCAAGGACAGCTACGCGATGCTCGACATCCTGCTGAAGCTGAAGGCGCGGGCGCCCGTCCATTTCGACCTGGTCGCGGTCAACCTCGACCAGAAGCAGCCCGGTTTCCCGGAAGAAGTGCTGCCGAAGTACCTGAGCGAACTCGGCGTGGCCTTCCACATCGAGAACCAGGACACCTACAGCATCGTCAAGCGCGTGATTCCCGAAGGCAAGACGACCTGCGGCCTGTGCTCGCGCCTTCGCCGCGGCATCCTCTATCGCGTGGCCGACGAACTCGGCGCGACCAAGGTGGCGCTGGGCCACCACCGCGACGACATGCTGCAGACCTTCTTCCTCAACATGTTCTTCGCCGGCAAGTTGAAGAGCATGCCGCCCAAGCTCGTGAGCGACGACGGGCAGCACATCGTGATCCGTCCGCTCGCGTACGTGGCCGAGAAAGACCTCGTGCGCTGGGCAGCGCACCGCGAATTCCCGATCATTCCCTGCACGCTGTGCGGCAGCCAGGACAATCTGCAGCGCCAGCAAGTCGGCGAGCTGCTGCGCGAATGGGACAAGAAATACCCCGGCCGGATCGAGAACATGTTCACCGCGCTGCAGAACGTGGTGCCTTCGCACCTGCTCGACGGAACGCGCCACGACTTCAAGGGTCTCAAGGCGACCGGCGTGGCGGACGACGAGGGCGACAAGGCCTTCGACGCGCCCGATTTGCCGTCGGCAAGCGCCTCGTCGGCGCTGCGCATCGTGCAGCTCTGAGACGGGACTCTTCGAACGATTCAGACCTCGATCCTCATGCAGCGTGTACTGACAGCCCTTCTCCTCATTGCAACCCTGAGCGGCTGCGCCACCTGGGTGGTCGACAGCGACGTGCGCAGCTTTTCGAAGCTGGCCGCTGTGCCGCCCGACGCCACCTACCGCTTCGAGCGCCTGCCGTCGCAACAGGTCGACGAGGCGGCGCAACAGTCGCTCGAAACGATGGCTGGTGCGGCGCTCGCCAGGGTCGGGCTGCGGCGCGACGACAGCGGTGCCCGCTACAGCGCCCAGATCGGCGCCCGCGTGACGCTGGCGCTTTCGCCCTGGGCGGATCCGTGGCTGTACGGACCGGGCCTGTACGGCCCCCGCGCATGGGGCCCGGGATTTCGCCACGCGTCGCCCTGGGGGGGCGATGGCTATTTCGGCGGCGGGTACGGGCTCGACTTTCCGCCGGCCTCGAACCCCTGGTACGAGCGCGAAGTGAGCCTCGTGCTGCGCGACCTGGCTTCCGGCCGGGTCGTCTACGAAACCCGCGCCCGCAACGACGGCCCCTACAACCGCAGCGCCGACATCCTGCCGGTGATGTTCGACGCTGCGCTGCAGGGCTTCCCGAATCCGCCGGATGGCGAGCGTCGGGTCAACATCCCGCTGTCTCGACAAAAGTAAGTCGATGGAGGCCACCCGCCTGATCGCCGTGCGTCATGGCGAAACCGCCTGGAACGCCGACACGCGCATTCAGGGGCAGCTCGACATCGGGCTCAACGCGACGGGCCAGTGGCAGGCGCGCCGCGTCGGTGCCGCGCTCGCCGACGAGGACATCGACGTCATTTACGCGAGCGACCTCGCGCGCGCCTGGGAAACCGCCGCGCAGATCGCCGGACCCCGCGGCCTCGCGGTGCAGCCGGAACCGCGGTTGCGCGAGCGCGCCTTCGGCCTTTTCGAGGGCATGCGCTTCGCAGAAATCGATGCCACGCTGCCCGAGCAGGCCCGCTTGTGGCGCACCCGCGATCCGGCCTTCGCCCCCGAAGGCGGCGAAAGCCTGCGGGTGTTTAGCGACCGGATCACCCTTGCGGTCACCGAACTGGCGGCGCGCCACGCCGGCCAACTGGTGGTGCTGGTCGCCCACGGCGGCATCCTGGACGTGCTGTACCGGGCGGCCACGCGCCAGGCATTGCAGGCGCCGCGCACCTGGAACCTCGGCAACGCGACGATCAACCGCCTGCTGTGGACGCCTGGCGGCTTCGGGTTGGTGGGATGGGGCGATGCAGGTCACCTGAACGGCAGCCCGCTGGAGGAAAAA
Source organism: Variovorax sp. PAMC 28711 (assembly GCF_001577265.1). NCBI lineage: Bacteria > Pseudomonadati > Pseudomonadota > Betaproteobacteria > Burkholderiales > Comamonadaceae > Variovorax > Variovorax sp. PAMC 28711. The sequence continues at coordinate 1,314,707 of NZ_CP014517.1, forward strand.
GTCGACTGACCGAGCGCGGATTCCTCCCGTTCCAGCCCACTCCGCCAGGTTGACCCTCTCGGCGCCAAGGCATGTCAGCTTTTAGTACTCACAAATCGTTAAAAAAAGCGCAGAATAGCGGAAGACCAAATTTTTCGGTGCAGTTGTCAATCCGACAATGGCAACCAGTTGCATCTTCGAGGTCAGGTTGTCCGGAAGACATAGCCCCTTCGAGTTAGCGCTCCACGACATTGCGTTCTACCAATGGAAAGTTGCGCAGTCTTTGAGCCTGCTGCAAAGTAAATGCTTTGGCACTACTTACAACGGGTAGAAACATTATGTTGCGCCACATCCTTCAGGTTACGTACTGCCCGCACACACCGCAGATTTTTCTGCCTTCCCTGCCTGCCTGCTTGCAGCAACGGCCATGACGTTGCGCCCGCCAGCCCTTGCATCTCCGCTGTCCTTGCTCGACTTGCTGTCGCCCGCGGCATCGACTCCCTGTGCCGCCGGGATCCGCCTGAATGAGCAATTGGCGCTGGATGTCGGGTGGGTCGCGGCGTCGCGTGGTCAGATCGCTGCCGAGGGCTGGCAAGCCGCCACCCCTTGGGTCGCCGCCTTTCTCTGGCTGCAGCAAAGCTGGTTTGGCAACGGCCCGCTGGTGCCTCGCGGCCTGTGCCGCGATTGGCTGTCGCAGGTCGATGCGGCCCGGCGCAATGGCGAACTGCCCGACACGGCCATCGGCTGGGGCGGCACGACGCCGGAGGCCGACCGCGATCCGCTCGCACTGTGGCTGGGCGTCGATGCGTCGCATGCGTGGCTGAGCGGTCCCGCCGACCGGCTGGATGCCGAATCGGCGCGGCAACTGCTCGCGATCCTCTCCGCCACCACTGCCAACTTGCTTTTGGACCTTGCTGCGCCGGTCGATTCGATCCCCGGTGTCCTGCCCGACGAGCGTCGACGCATGTGCGAAACGTGGAATCGACCGATACCGCAACGCGACGCGTCGCTCACGGTCCACGGGCGCTTTGCCGAGCAGGCCGCGCTGCATTCGGCCCGCCCGGCGTTGACCGGCATCGCGGGAGAGGCGGGCACGGCCGCGTGGCGCTATGCCGAACTCGATGCGCGTGCCGACCGGATGGCGCGGCAGTTGCAGGCGCTCGGCGTGATGCCTGGCGACGCCGTCGGGGTCATGCTCGAGCGCTCGCCCATGGCAGTGGTCGCGCTCCTCGGCATCCTGAAAACCGGTGCCGCCTACGTGCCGGTGCAGGCGAATTTTCCGGCCGACCGCCTGAAGTTCATGCTCGGCGACGCGGGCGTGACCCTCGTGGTCAGCCAACGCCTGCACGCCGACGCGTTGCCCGGCGAGATGGCCGCGTTGTGGATCGACGACGCCCCGCCCGACGCCCGCGCGCTGCCGCCGCTGAAATCCGTGACGGTAGACAGCGAGGCGCGCGCCTACGTGATGTACACGTCGGGCTCGACCGGCACGCCCAAGGGCATCGAAATCTGCCATCGCTCGATCCTCCGGCTGGTGCTCGATGCCGCCTATGTCGACCTCCGGTCCGACGAACCGGTGCTGCACGCCGCGCCGCTCGGGTTCGATGCCTCCACGCTCGAAATCTGGGGTCCGTTGCTCAACGGCGGGTGCTGCGTCGTGCATGACGAGCACATGCCGACCGGCGCCGGGCTGGCCCGCACCATCGAACGGCACGGCGTCAAGACCGCCTGGCTCACGGCCGCGCTGTTCAACGCCGTCGTCGACGACGACGCCCAGCACCTTGCCGGCCTGCGTCAACTGCTCACCGGTGGCGAAGCACTGTCGGTTGCGCACGTGCGCCGCGCGCTCGCGGCGTTGCCCGGTCTCACCCTGATCAACGGCTACGGCCCGACCGAGTGCACGACCTTCGCGGCGACCTACCGCATTCCGCGCGACCTGCCCGCCAGCGCCCGGTCGGTGCCCATCGGACGCCCCCTCACCGACACCACGCTGCATGTGCTGTCGCCCACGCTGCAGTTGCTGCCGATCGGCCTGGTCGGCGAACTCTGCATCGGCGGGCGCGGACTGGCGCGCGGCTATCTGCGCCAGCCCGAGCTCACGGCGGAGCGCTTCGTGCCCGACCCGTTCGGCCGCCCCGGCGACCGGCTCTACCGCACCGGCGACCACGCGCGCTGGTTGCCCGACGGCACCATCGACTTCATCGGACGCGTCGACGGCCAGGTGAAGATTCGCGGCCATCGCATCGAAACCGGCGAGATCGAGAGCGTGCTGAACGCGCACCCGGGCATATTGACCAGCGCCGTGGTGGCGCGCACCGACCACGGCGAAGCGCCGCGCCTCGTGGCCTACCTGGTGGCGCGCGACAAGCCGGTGCCGTGGAACGATCTGCGCGCGCACATCGCCGCCAGCCTGCCGGACGTGATGGTGCCGGCCGCGCAGGTGTGGCTCGACGCGCTGCCGATCACCCTCAACGGCAAGCTCGACCGCCGCGCCCTGCCCGAACCGACCCGCGCCCGACCCGAGATGGCCGAAGACTTCGAGGCCGCGCGCGATCCGCTGGAAGTGCGGGTGTGCCAGGCCTTTGCCGGCGCGTTGGGCCTGGACCGCATCGGTCGCCGCGACAACTTTTTCGACTTGGGCGGCAATTCGTTGCTCGTGCTGAAAGTGCTCACGCAATTGCAGCAAGGCATGTCGCACACCCTGTCGGCCAACCTGTTCTTCAGCGACCCGACGCCGATGGCGATCGCGGCCGAGATGGCGGGTCCGCAGGAAGCCACGCCGCCGCGCGCGAGCCCGACACGGAGCGATCGCAACGCAGAAGAGGCCATTGCAGTGATCGGCATGGCTGGCCGCTTTCCGGGCGCTGCAGACCTCGAGCAGTTCTGGGACAACCTCGTCGCCGGTCGCGACACCATCAGCGTCTTCACCGACGCCACGCTCGATGCGAGCGTGAGTGCCGCCTTGCGCAGCAACCCGGCGTATGTGCGGGCGCGCGGCGTGCTCGAAGACGTCGACCTGTTCGACGCCGCCTTCTTCGGCATCAACCCGAAAGAAGCGGAACTCATGGATCCGCAGCACCGGATCTTCCTGGAGCTCTGCTGGGAGTGCATGGAGCGCGCCGGCCACGCGCCCGACCGGTGCACCGAGCCGGTCGGCATCTACGCCGGCATGTACAACGCCACGTATTTCCAGCGCCACGTGAGCAGCCGGCCCGACCTCGTCGAAGCGGTCGGCGAATTCCAGGTGATGCTGGCGAACGAGAAGGACTACATCGCGACCCGGGTGGCGAACAAGCTGAACCTGACCGGCCCGGCCGTCTCGGTGCACACCGCCTGCTCGACCTCGCTGGTCGCCATCGCGCAGGCCTTCTACGCCCTTCGCACTCGTCAGTGCGACATGGCGCTCGCGGGCGGCGCTTCGGTGACCTGCCCGCCACGCAGCGGCTACCTCTACGAAGAAGGCTCGATGCTGTCGCCCGACGGCAAAACGCGCAGCTTCAGCGCCGGCGCGCAGGGCACGGTGTTCAGCGACGGCGCCGCGGTGGTGCTGCTCAAGCGCCTGTCCGATGCCGTGGCCGACGGCGACACCGTCTACGCCGTGCTGCGCGGTGCGGCGATCAACAACGACGGCGGCGCCAAGGCCAGCTTCACGGCTCCGAGCATCAAGGGGCAGGCGGCCGTGGTGTCCGCCGCGCTCGCCTCGGCCGGCGTGGATGCGCGCAGCATTTCCTATGTCGAGGCGCACGGCACGGCCACGCCGATGGGCGACCCGGTCGAGATCGAAGGCCTGCGCCAGGCGTATGCGCGCCACACGAGCGACCTCGGCTTCTGCGCCATCGGCTCGTTGAAGAGCAACGTGGGCCACATGGTCACCGCGGCGGGCGCGGGCGGCCTCATCAAGACGGTCCTGGCGCTGCACAACGAGACGTTGCCGCCTTCGCTGCATTTCGACGCCCCCAACCCGTCGATCGATTTCGCCGCCACGCCGTTCCATGTGCAGCACAGCCTCGCGGCCTGGCCGCGCAGCGTCCAACCGCGTCGTGCCGGTGTGAGCGCTTTCGGTGTCGGCGGCACCAATGCGCACGTGATCGTGGAAGAGGCGCCGCCCGCGCTGCCGCCCGAGCATTCGGCGTTGCCGCAACTGCTGCAACTGTCAGCCCGTACGCCCGCGGCGCTGAGCGCCGCGGTGCAGCGGCTCGCCGACCATCTCGAAGCGCATCCGCAGCTCGAATTGGCCGATGTCGCGCACACGTTGCGCGTCGGCCGCAAGGTGTTCTCGAACCGCGCCTGCGTCGTGGCGGGCGATGCAGCGCAAGCCGTCGCTGCGCTCCGCAGCACCGATTCGCCCCAGCGGGCCAGCGGTGGTGCAGCGGCCTTCCAGCCACAGCCCGTGTTGCTGTTCACCGGCCAAGGCGCGCAGTACGCGCGCATGGGCCAGGGCCTCTACGAAGGCGACACCGTGTTTCGCGCTGCGTTCGACGACTGCCTGCGCGCTTTCGACGGCGTGCTCGACTTCGATCTGCGCGCGTGCCTGCAGTCGTCCGACCCCCTTGCTCTGGCGCCGACCTCGGTGACGCAGCCGGCCACGTTCGCGCTCGAGTACGCGCTCGCGCGCCAGCTGCTGTCGCTCGGCCTCGTGCCGGTCGCGCTCATCGGCCACAGCGTGGGCGAGTTCGCCGCTGCCGTGGTCGCCGGCGTGATGCGACTCGACGATGCGGCCCGGCTCGTCGCGCATCGCGGCTTGTTGATGCAGGCCCAGCCGGCTGGCGACATGCTCGCGGTGCGCCTGCCCGCCGCCGACGTGCTGGCGCGCTTGCCCGACACGCTTTCGCTCGCGGCCGAGAACGGTCCCAAAGCGTGCGTCGTCGCGGGTCCGTCGGCCGACGTCGAAGCGCTTCGTGTCGTGCTCGACGCAGAGGGCGTCACGACCCGACGCCTGCAAACGTCGCACGCTTTCCACTCCGCCATGATGGACGCGGCCGTGGCACCGTTCGAGCAGCGGGTGCGCGCCGTGCGCCTGTCGCCGCCTGCGATCCCGATCTATTCGACCTTGACCGGCCGGTTGCTGACGCCGGACGAAGCGACCGACCCGCGGTACTGGTCGCGCCATCTTCGCGAGACGGTGCGCTTTTCTCCCGCGGTCCGCGCTGCGCTCGCCGATGTGCCGCACGCCCTCTTCATCGAGGTGGGCCCGCGCAACACGCTCACGACGCTGGTGCGCCAGCAGCCGTCCGGGGCGACACCGATCCGCGCCGTGGCCTTGCTGACCGATCAACCGGACGGCGAGTGCGCCGCATGGCGCCTGGCCGTCGGCCGGCTGTGGATCGACGGCGTGGCCATCGATCCCGCGAAGCTCGACGCACGCACCCGGAAATCGCGCCTGTCGCTGCCGACCTATCCCTTCGAGCGCAAGCGCTTCTGGGTTGACGTCGCCGCGCCGGCCACCCCACCCCTCTCTTTGCCCCTCATACCGGAGCCGCCCATGACTGCTGCAATGCCGCACGCGTCCACTGCCCCTGCGCGCCACGCTGCGCTGTCGTCGCGCCTGCGCGCCATCTTCGAAGACATTTCCGGCGTGGACATGGCCCAGGCCGATGGTGCCGTGCTGTTCGTCGAACTGGGGCTGGACTCCCTCACGCTGACGCAGGCCGCCGGCCAGGTGAAGAAGCACTTCAAGGTGAACCTGAGCTTTCGTCAACTGATGGAGAGCTACCGAACCTTCGACTCGCTGGCCGGCTTCCTCGATGCCACGCTGCCGCCCGAAGCGGCGCCCGTGGCCGTCGCCGTGGCGATGCCGGCTGCAGTGCCTGCCGCTGCGCAAGCTGTCGTGGCGCCGCGCAGCATGGCCCTCGCGATGCCGCAGTTCATGCCGACCGCATCGATCGACGGCCAGCCGCTGATGCACCAGTTGATCGCCCAGCAGATGCAGTTGATGCAGCAGCAACTGGCATTGCTTGCGGGTGTGCCTGCGGTCGCGACTTCTGCGGAGTCGCCCGTCGCAATGGCCGCGCCGGCCCTCGCCGCCGAGCCCGTTCAGGTGCCGACGACCGACAGCGAGCCGACCGACGCCCCCGTCCGCATCACCTACGACGTCAAGAAGGCGTTCGGCGCGATCGCACGGATCCACACGCAGAGCAAGGAGCCGAGCGAGCGGCAGCGCGCGCGGCTCGCCGCGTTCATGCGCCGCTACAACGAGCGCACGCAAAAGAGCAAGACCTTCACAGAGGTCAACCGGCCGCACATGGCCGATCCGCGCGTGGTCAACGGCTTTCGCCCTGCGACCAAGGAAATCACTTATCAGGTGGTGGTCGAGCGCTCCAAGGGCTCGCGGCTGTGGGACATCGACGGCAACGAGTACGTCGACGTGCTGAACGGCTTCGGAATGAACCTGTTCGGCTGGCAACCCGACTTCGTCAACGAAGCCGTCCACCGGCAGCTCGACCTGGGCTACGAAATCGGCCCGCAACATCCGTTGTCGGCCGAGGTGACGCAGCTGATCTGCGAACTCACCGGCTTCGACCGCGCGGCGCTGTGCAATACAGGTTCCGAGTCGGTCATGGCGGCCATCCGCATCGCGCGCACGGTCACCGGCCGCAACACGGTGGTGCTCTTCGCCGGCTCCTACCACGGCACCTTCGACGAGGTGCTCGTCCGCGCGGGCCGCAATGCCAAGGGACTTTCCGCGGCACCCGGCGTTCTGCAGGGCATGTTCGGCGACGTGCGCGTGCTCGACTACGGCACGCCGGAAGCGCTGGAATTCATCCGAGCCAATGCCAACGACATCGCCGCCGTGCTGGTCGAGCCGGTGCAGAGCCGTCGGCCCGATTTCCAGCCGCGCGAGTTCCTGCGCGAAGTGCGCGCCATCACCGAAAAGTCGGACACCTGCCTGATCTTTGACGAGGTGATCACCGGCTTCCGCTCGCATCTGGGCGGCGCCCAGGCGGTCTATGGCATCCGCGCCGACCTGGCCTGCTACGGCAAGGTGATCGGCGGCGGCTTCCCGGTCGGCGTGGTGGCCGGCAAGCGCGAGTACATGGATGCGCTCGACGGCGGCGCCTGGCAATACGGCGATTCGTCGATGCCGACCGTGGGCGTCACCTACTTCGCCGGCACTTTCGTGCGGCATCCGCTGGCGCTGGCGGCCTGCAAGGCCTCGCTGATCCACCTGAAAGAAGCCGGCGAAGGCTTGCAGACGCAGCTCAACCTGCACACGGCGGCGCTCGCCGACGAGCTCACCGCGTTCTGCCGTGAAGTCGGCGCGCCCCTCGAAATCCGCTACTTCTCGTCGCTCTGGCGCGTGAGCTGGCTCGAAGACCATCCGCTGCAGGACCTGCTGTTCGCGATGATGCGCAGCCGCGGCGTGCACATCCTGGACAACTTCCCGTGCTTCCTCACCACGGCGCACACGCACGACGACATCGCGACCATCAAATCCGCGTTCAAGGAATCGGTTGCCGAAATGCAGCAGTCGGAATTCCTGCCGGGCTCGGCCCCCTCGGCGCGGTCGTTCGATGCGGCGCATCCCCCTGTTCCCAATGCCCGACTCGGTCGCGATCGCGATGGCACGCCTGCGTGGTTCGTGCCGGACCCGACGGCCAACGGCAAATTCGTGAAGTTGCAAGCATGAGCCCGATCAACGTGAAAGAGCCTTCCGACAGCGATCTCGACTTCGACCCCTTCGCTGCCGGCGCCATCGAGTTGACGGTGCCCAGCACCGAAGCCCAGCGGGAAGTCTGGCTGGCCGACCAGCTCGGCCCGCAGGCTTCGCTCTCGTACAACGAATCGCTCACGCTCCGGCTGCACGGCGATCTCGACACCGCCGCGCTCGCAGCGGCATTCGACGCACTGGTGCTGCGACATCCCGCCTTGCGGTCGACGTTTTCTGCCGACGGCACCCAGTTGCTGATCGGAGAACCCGTCCCACTGCAACTGATGGAACGCGACCTGCGCCCGCTCGATGCAAAGGCGCAGAAACGCGCGTTGGCGGCCGAAGAAGCGGCGTCGGTGCGCGAGCCGTTCGCGCTCGAGGTCGGGCCGCTGTTCCGCGCGGCGCTCTACCAGTTGTCGCCGGTGGAATTCCACCTGCTCATGACGGCGCACCACGCCATTTGCGACGGATGGTCGTGGGGCGTCGTCGCCGATGACCTCGGCCAGCTCTATGCAGAACAGATCGGCGCGGGCCCCGCGCTCGACGCCGCACCGAGCTACGCCGACTACGTGGCCTGGGAGCAGCAGGAAGCCAACGGCGCGACCATGCAGGCGCACGTCGACTACTGGCTCTCGCGCTTTTCGGGAAGCAGCCTGCCGGTGCTGGAACTGCCGCTCGACCGCGCACGCCCGACCGTTCGCACGTTTTCGTCGGCGCGCATCGATCATGTGCTCGACCGCAGCCTGGTCGACGCGCTGCGCAAGACCGGCGCCGCGCAGGGCGCGAGCCTCTATGCGGCGCTGTTCAGCGGCTTTGCCGCCATGCTGCACCGGCTGACGGCCCAAGACGATCTCGTGATCGGCATCGCCGCGGCCGGGCAGATGGCGAGCAACATGCCCGCGCTGGTCGGCCATTGCGTCAATCTGCTGCCGCTGCGCGTCGCGGTCGATGCGGCGCTGCCGTTCGACGCGTTGCTGCGCCAGTCGGCCGTGCTGCTGCTGGACGCGTTCGAGCACCAGAACCTCACCTACGGCACGCTGCTGCGCAAATTGCCGGTGACGCGCGACCCGAGCCGCCTGTCGCTCGTGAGCGTGATGTTCAATGTCGACCGCGATGCGGCGCCCAACCAGGGCAGCTTTCCCGACATCGAGGCGGTGCTGGGCAGCGTGCCGCGCGCTTGCGAAAACTTCGAGCTGTTCGTGAACATCGTGCCGGTGGCGCTCGGCATGCAGGTCGAGGTCCAGTACAACACCGACCTGTTCGACGCCGTTACGATTTCGCGCTGGCTCAAGGTCTACGAGCAGCTGCTGCGCAGCGCGGTCGCGTCGCCCGTCCAGGCGGTGGGCCAGCTTGCGGTGATGCCGCCCGACGAGCAAGCCGCGCTGCGCGCGCTGCAGCCGGCCGCGACGCCGCTCCTCGGTGCGCCGCTGATGCACGCGGCGTTCTGCGCGCAGGCCATCGACAGTCCTTCGAATGCCGCCATCCGGTACGCCGGCAGCGGCCTCTGCTACGGCGAACTCGACGCCCGCTCCAACCGGCTGGCGCGCGCGCTGCGCGAACGCGGCGTGGGCCGGGGCCAGCGCGTGGGCCTGTGCCTGCCGCGCGACAACGACATGGTCGTGGCGCTGCTGGCCGTGCTCAAGTCGGGCGCGGCCTATGTGCCGCTCGACCCGGACTTCCCGCAGGCCCGCCTCGACTACTACGCGCAGGACGCCGCACTGGCACTGCTGCTGACGCGCTCCGACGTGGCCGCGGCGCCGCGCCGCTGGCGTGACGACGCGGCGGTGCGCGTCTTCGAACTGGACGCCGAAACCAGCTGGCTGCAGGCGTCGGGCGAAGCGCTCGCCCCCGGCCCGCTCGATCCGCTGGCGGACGATCCGGCCTACGTGATCTACACCTCGGGCTCGACCGGCAAGCCCAAGGGCGTCGTCGTGCCGCACCGCCCGGTGGCGAATTTTCTGCAGAGCATGCAGCGGCAACCGGGCATCGCGGCGAGCGACAAGCTGGTCGCGGTGACCACGCTGTCGTTCGACATCGCGGTGCTCGAACTGCTGCTGCCCCTGACCGTCGGCGCCGAAGTCATCATCGCCCCGCGCGAAGCCACGCTGAACGGCGGCGACCTCGCCACGCTGATCTCGCTGACGGGCGCCACCCTGATGCAGGGTACGCCCGGCCTGTGGCGGCTGTTGCTCGACAGCGGCTGGAAAGGCCAGGCGAAGTTCAAGGTGCTGGTGGGCGGCGAAAGCCTTCCGCCCGACCTCGCGCACGATCTGCTGCGCGTCGCCGGCGAGGTCTGGAACATGTACGGCCCGACCGAGACCACGATCTGGTCCACCCGGTGGCGTGTCGAGCCGACCCTCATCGGCAGCGCTGGCATCTCGATTGGCCAGCCGATCGACAACACCACCGTCTGGATCCTCGACGCGCACCTGCAGCAGATGCCGGTCGGCGTGCCGGGCGAAATCTGCATCGGCGGCGCCGGCGTGACGCTCGGCTACCTCGATCGCCCCGAGCTCACGGCCGACCGCTTCGTCACGATCGATGTCGACGGAGCGCCGTCGCGTCTCTACCGCACCGGCGATCGCGGGCGCTGGCGCAACCACGGCTTGCTCGAACACATGGGCCGGCTCGACTCGCAGGTGAAGGTGCGCGGCTACCGCATCGAGCTGGGCGAGATCGAGGCGCGCTGCAACGAAGCGCCGGGCGTCACGCGCAGCGTCGTCATCACCCGCGAGGACGTGCCGGGCGACGTTCGCCTGGTGGCCTATCTCATGCTCGCGCCGGGCGCTTCGCTCGACCTGGACGCCGTCAAGCGCCAACTGGCCACGAGCCTGCCGCAGTACATGCTGCCGCAGCATTTCGTGCCGCTGGAGGCCATTCCGCTGCTACCGAACGGCAAGGTCGACCGCAAGGCGCTGCCCAAACCGGAGGCGCTCGCCGCCAGCGGGCTCGCGCGCGTTGCCGCGCGCACCGAGCGCGAGCGCATCGTGCTCGAGACGATGGAAAAAGTGCTTCGCCTCCCCAGCCTCGGCATCCACGACGACTTCTTCGCGCTGGGCGGCCACTCGCTCTTGGCGGCACGGCTGGCGACGCTGCTGAGCCGGAAATTCGATGTACCGGTGCCGATGCGCGTTTTGTTCGAGGCGCCCACCGCCGAGGCGCTCGCGCTGGCGATCGACGCCATCGAGAACGCCGGCGCACCGCGACGCCAGCCCATCGTGGCGCTGCCGAACCGCAGGAGCGCGCCGCAAACGCCGATGCAGCAACGCATCCGCTTCATCGAAGAGCTGCACCCCGGCCGCTCCGTGTACAACCAGCCCGCGACGCACCGCTTCGCCGGGCCGATGGACACGGCCAGATTCGAGCAGGCGTTTCGTGAGATCGTGCGGCGCCAGTCGGCGCTGCGGACCACGATGGGCAACGACCCGGCCACCGGCGAGCCGTGCCAGATCATTCACCCGTCCGTCGACTTTCCGTTTCCGCTCATCGACCTGTCGGGCGTGCCTGCGTCCGAACGCGAGATCGAACTGGCCACGTCGCTTCGCCAGGCCATCGATCGGCCCATCGACATTCATCGGGCCCCGCTGTTCCATGCGGCGCTCTACCGGATGTCGCCGACCGACCACGCCTTCGTTTTCGTGGCGCATCACCTGATCTGGGACGGCTGGTCCTACGATCTTTTTCAGACCGAGCTGGCCGCGCTCTACGGCGCCCTGGTCCGCGGCGAAACGCCGGTGCTGCCCGAGCTGTCGGTCGGTACCGGCGACTATGCGCAGTGGTACCAGGAATGGCTCGCGGGCCCCGAAGCCGGCGAACAGCTCAAGTACTGGAAGGCACGTTTCGCCAACACGCCGGTGCCGCGTGCACCGCGCACCGACCTCCCGCGCAAGTCCGGCATGAGCGGCCACGGCGAAACCCTGTGGATGAATTTCGACAAGGCCACCACGGAGCGATTCCGCACCGCAGCGACGCAGCACGACGTGACGCTCAACATGTTCGCGCTCGGAGCGTACGTGCTCATGCTCGGCAGCGCCATCGACACCGATTCGCTCGTGATCGCGGCGCCGGTGAGAGGCCGGGAGCAGCTCGAACTCGAGTCCGTGATGGGCTTCTTCAACAACGTGCTGCCGCTGTCGTTCGAGATCGACCGCTCGATAGACGCCGGCCAGTTCATGCGCTACGTCAAGAAGACCTTGCTCGACCACATGAGCTACCAGCTCATCCCGTTCGAGCGCCTCGTGGCCGAGCCGGAATTCGCGGCACGCGCGCAGGGCGTCGGCCTCTACCAGGGGCTCTTTTCATTCGAGGATGCGCGCGGACGGCCGACCGATTTCGGCGGCCTCAAGCACCAGCAGATCCACACGCGGCAAAGCGGCGCGACCGACGATATCGGCCTGTGGTTCGTCGAGAAAACCGAAGGCCTCGTCGGCGCCGTCACCTACAACTCCGACATCTACCTGCCCGAGACCGGTGCTGCCTTCAAGCAGCGCTACGTGGAGTTGTTGAACGCCCTCGTCGCTGCGCCGGACCATCCCCTGAACGTGCTGCTCGCGCCCGACGACTCGTCGAGCGCCCGGGTGCTGGCCAGGCTCGCCGCCCGATCGGACAGCGAACACGACGAGGAAGTCGTCGCCGCAGCGGTCGCCCGCGAAGCGCGCCCCATGGCCTTGCTGCCGCCAGAGCAGGCGCGGCTGGCACAGGTCTGGGCCAGTGCCCTGAACATCGACGTCAACGACATCCGCCCGACGGACAACTTCTTCGACCTGGGTGGCGACTCGTTGCTGGCGATGCGCGTGATGCAGCAGGCGGAGCAGGCGGTCGGCTTCCGGGTGGAGGCGGCGCGCTACGTGTTCGAAAGTCTCGGCCAACTTGCCATGGCGCCGGCAGCGACACCCGTTCACGCTACAGCAGACACCGCTACGCAAAGCGGCGGCGAATCGCGCACACCGTCTGCTCTCGTCCGGATGCTGACGCGCTTCGGTCGAAAAAATTGACCCGGCCGGTGCACGCGTCGATCCGTCGCCTGGAGACACCCGTGGGTTGCACGGCGTGGCTGGTCCACCTCGACCAGGACGCAGCGTTGCAGTGGCGAGACTCGCTCGACGAAACCGAAAGAACGCGCGCGGCAAGATTCGTTTTCGATCGAGATCGCGCGCGCTACGAGGCAGCGCATGGCGCCACACGTTACTTGCTGGGTCTGCACCTCGGTCGGCCGTCCTCGGAACTGCAATTCGACATCGGCGCGCTCGGCAAGCCCCACCTTGCCGGATCGACGGCCGTGCACTTCAACCTGAGCCACAGTCATCATCTGGGGCTGTTGGCCATCGGCGATCGCCCGATCGGTGTGGACCTGGAAGTCTTGCGGCCGCTCGACGGCCTGTCCGACCTGGCCGCGGCCCATTTCACCGACGCCGAGCGTGCGGCGCTCGAACGCGAAGCGCCGGATGACCGGCTCCGGTCATTCCTGACGGGCTGGACGCGAAAGGAAGCGTGCGTCAAAGCACTGGGGCTCGGCCTGGCCGTGGACACCCGTACCGTGCCGACGGGGCTCAAGGCCGCCCCACAGGCGTTCGTACGCTTCGGTGGCGCTGATGCCGCGACGGTTTCCCTGCAGTCGCTCTATGTCGGACCATCGGCCATTGCCTCCATTGCACTTTTGGAATTTTCAGATCGGACTCCATGAAACCCATCATATTTGGCCCCCCCGAACGGCGCCTTGTCGGACTTTTCCATCCGGCCGAAAAAGTCAATGCGCAGCGCGCCGCGGTGCTCATGTGCTATCCCTTCGGACACGAGGCGACACGCATCCACCGGCTGTACCGCGTGCTCGCCGAACGACTTTGCCGCCAGGGTATCGCGGTGTTGCGTTTCGACTTTCATGGCGCCGGCGATTCGCCAGGCGCCGACACGGACGGTGAAATGTCAGGCTGGGAGCAGGACATCCTGCAGGCGCATGGCGAGCTTGTCCGCATGACCTCCGCGGCTTGCGTGAGCTGGTTCGCTTCACGGCTCGGCGCGACGTTGGCCCTCCGGTCGGCCGGTGCCGCACGCGAGCTGAAGCGGCTGGTGCTGTGGGACCCGATCGTGGACGGAGCCACCTATGTGAAGGAACTGCGCGTGACGCAAGCTGCCACGCTCGACCTGGCGTTCTATGCGCGCAGCCCGTCCTGGTACGTGGCAAAGCCCGAGCTTGCCACCAGCCCGCTCACAGAGTCGATGGGATTCGGTATCAGTGCCGAGCTGGCCGACCAGATCGCCCGCTTGCGCAGCAGCGACCTCGCGGTGCCCGCCTCCGTGCCCGCGACTGTTTTTGCCAGCCCCGACGACACGAACGTGGCCGGCTGGTGCAAGGCCCAGAGCGCAGGCGTGCGCCGCGTCGCGCTGGAGACGCTCGTCCACCCTATCGTCTGGACATCCGACCCGCTCGCGAACAGCGCGATCGTCCCATCCGAAGTGATCCGACGTCTGTCGACCCTGCTCCATGAAACAGTTTGAAGAAACGCCCGTCCAGTTCGGTCCGTCGTCCGGCTTGTTCGGGATGTTGACCCGGCCGGGCGTGGGGATGCCGAGCGAGCCCGTGGGTTGCCTCATGTTCAATTTCGGTATCCACACGCACATCGGGCCGCGACGTGTGCAGGTCAAGCTGGCGCGCCGGCTCGCCCGCCAGGGCGTGAGCAGCCTGCGCTTTGATTTGTCAGGCGTCGGTGAGAGTCCGTCGCCGTCGAGCGGCATGCCGTTCGACCTGCAGGCCCAGAACGATCTGAAGGCTGCGGTGGACCTTCTGCAGTCGAGCGGCGGCGTCAGCCGAATCGCCGTCATCGGCCTGTGTTCGGGCGCCGGGCACGGCCTGCGCTTTGCCCTGCAGGATGCGCGCGTCGCAGGCCTGCTGATGTTCGACGCCTACCGCTTCGCGGGCGTCTGGTCGAACGTCGCGCGCCGCTTCCAGCGCTTCCGTCGCAGCCCCTGGGCACAGGGCAGCCATTGGATCAAACGACTGCTGGGCGCGAAGGCGCCGGGCGACAACATGCTTGAGACCAACGAGCCCGAAGTTCCGGTGAAGGCGAGCGATTTCAGCCGCAGCATGGAAGTGCTGCTGTCGCGCGCTGTGTCGGTCTACCTCGTCTACTCGGCCAGCCTCGGGGGCTCGGACAAACGACACGATCAGCTGAAAGAGCTGCGCGGCGCGGACTTCCTTTCGCGCGTGCGTTACGAGTTCATGCCCGAACTGGACCACTCGTTCACGCTGCTTGCCGGGCAAGCCCGCTTCGGCGACGGCGTCGAGCAGTGGATGCAGGGATTGAACCTGGCGGCGACACGCACCGCTTAGCTTCTTGCTGTGATGTCTCAATAGGTTGTTTACCCGAATGGGTCTGGGAAACTGGAGTTACCACGCTTCAGAGTCACAGCGGAATCCCACCAGATGAACAGCCATAAAAATGCCAGATTGACATTGGAAGGTCGCAAGTTGCTTGTCGAACGCATCGCAGGAATTGGGCTGATGCCTGCCGTCGAGGCGGCAGGCATCAGCCCGCGCACCGCGCGCAAGTGGCTCAAGCGTTTCCGGTAGGGCGGCGTGCAGGGCCTGCACGATCGCAGCTCTTGCCCGGCCAGAAAGCGCACAAACTTGGACGTCGCACGGCACGAGCGCATCGAACAGTTGCGCCGCTCGCACATGCCCATGCGCCGCATCGCCTCCATTGTCGGGCGGAGCGTGTCCACGGTCAGTCGTCTGCTCCAACGCCAAGAAGCTCGGGCGCATCGTGCAGCCCAGCCACCGTGTGACGGGCGACCGGCGCGATGCCACGCGAGGCGCCGGCTGGGAGTTTGCTCATGTGGCCGTCGACGACCACTCGCGCGTGAGCTTCGTGCAGATGCATGCCAACGCGCGCAAGGATTCGGCCGTGAACTTCATTCTGGCGGCGGTGGCGCACTACGAGGCGCTGGGCGTGAAGATCAAACGCCTGATCACAGACAACGGCTCGGCCTACCGATCGCAGCTGTTTGCCAAGACCTGCCAGGCCCTGGGTAACAAGCACACCTTCACCAAGCCTTGCCGCCCACAGACCAATGGCAAGGCCGAGCGATTCATCCAGACGTGTCTGCGCGAGTGGGCCTATTGACGCGTCTGGACCAACAGCGCGGAGCGCACTGCATGGCTGCCAGCCTTCCTGAGCTACTACAACACCCGGCGGCCGCACTCGGCCCTGGGCTACAAGCCTCCAGCCTCCCGCCTCTGCGGGAACAACCTATTGCAACTCAACACACGCATGCGCGCCATGAGCTTCTCGGACCACTGGCTCATCTCGCCGGCGCTCACGCTCTGCAGCGTGTACTGGAAGCGCGCCTTGCTTTGCCGCCCGCCCAGGCGCAGGTTCTGCACCGGCTGCATGTAGACCGCGACCCCCGGAATATCCCGGAAACGCTTGCGCAGCGACCCCAGCACCTGCGCCATCTTCGGCCGCTCTCTGCGCGGCTTCAACACCGCGAAAAGCCGCCCCGAATTCTGCGTGGCCGTGGGCCTGCCGACGCCGACGAAGGAGTTCACGTAGGCCACGCTCGGGTCTTTGCCCAGCGTCTCTGCGACGCGGTCTTGCAGCACCCTCATCGCGGTGAAGGAGATGTCTTCGGCCGCTTCGGTCGTGATCTGGATCTGGCCGATGTCTTCTTCGGGAAAGAAGCCTTTCGGGATGGTGACGAACAGCCACGCGCTGAGCACGAAGGCGAGGGCCGCGGCGCCATGCGGCAGCGGCCGTGGCGACGATCAACACGCAGATGAGGGCACGGACAGCGGTTTTCTTCATGTGGTTATTTTCCGGGGAAGCCTGAGCAACATCTTCTTACTTCCGCTATTGGAGCAGGGCTGGCGTGTCGACGTCCATACAGGGTTTCAGCCGGAGGGCCAGCGCCAAGGGCCCGCGAGATCGGCCGGCTAAAATCGCTGTTTCCCACAGCCTCTGGATGAACCCCATGAACCGCTGCAACAACAAGCCTCACGCTCTTCTTTTCATGGCAGTCTGTGCCGCACTGGCGCCGCTTTCGGCGCTGGTCTCGTCCGGCGCCCAGGCGCAGGGCATTCCCCAGACGCAGTTCGAATCCGAAGCCGGCGGCCGCAACTTTCCCATCGGCACGCTGCGTGGCCGCTTCATGGTGACGAATCCGCCCGAGATCCAGCTCGATGGCCAGCCCGAGCGCTTCGCGCCCGGCGGGCGCATTCGCAGCGCACAGAACATGCTCGTGATGCCGGCGGCCGTCGTCGGCCAGAACCTGTTGGTCAACTACACGCGCGACCCGGCCGGCCTGGTGTCGCAGGTCTGGGTGCTGACGCCCGCCGAAGCCAATGCGGAGCGCGCATCGGCCGAGCGGCCGATGTTCAATTTCTGGCCTTTCGCCTCGTCGGACGGCCGACCGCGCGACGACGGCAAGACACCGTTCGATCAATTGCCCAAGTACGGCGAATAGACGTCCACACAGCCCATGCGATGCGGCGCACTGCCGTCTCGCTCCCGTGCCAATTCGGGCCGCCGCGCCCGTCCCGCCTGCGGAATCCGCTGTCCATCACAGCGAGCAGGCTTTCCCCCAGGTGAACGCCATGAGCAAAAAAGTCTTTATCAAAACCTTCGGCTGCCAGATGAACGAGTACGACTCGGACAAGATGGCCGACGTGCTGAATGCCGCGCAGGGCTACGAGCCGACGCAGAACGTCGACGAAGCCGACCTGATCCTCTTCAACACCTGCTCGGTGCGTGAGAAGGCACAGGAGAAGGTGTTCAGCGACCTGGGCCGGGTGAAGCACCTGAAGGCCAAGGGCGTGAAGATCGGCGTCGGCGGCTGCGTCGCCAGCCAGGAAGGCGAGGCGATCATCGCGCGCGCGCCCTACGTCGACATCGTGTTCGGCCCGCAAACGCTGCACCGCCTGCCCGAGATGCTGAACGCGCGTGAGCGCCTCAACCGGCCGCAAGTCGACATCAGCTTCCCCGAGATCGAGAAGTTCGACCACCTGCCGCCGGCACGTGTCGAGGGCGCGACCGCTTTCGTCTCGATCATGGAAGGCTGCTCCAAGTACTGCAGCTACTGCGTGGTGCCCTACACCCGCGGCGAAGAGGTGAACAGGCCGCTCGACGACGTGCTGGTGGAAATCGCGGGCCTCGCCGACCAGGGCGTGCGCGAGGTCACGCTGCTGGGCCAGAACGTGAACGCGTACCGCGGCACGATGGGCGGCACGAGTGAGATTGCCGACTTTGCGCTGTTGATCGAATACGTCGCCGAGATTCCCGGCATCGAGCGCATCCGCTACACGACCAGCCATCCGAACGAGTTCACGCCGCGCTTGATCGAGGCCTATGCCAAGGTGCCGCAACTCGTGAGCCACCTGCACCTGCCGGTGCAGCACGGCAGCGACCGCATCCTGATGGCGATGAAGCGCGGCTACACCGCCATGGAATACAAGAGCACGGTGCGCAAGCTCCGCGCGATTCGCCCCGACCTCGCGCTCAGCAGCGACTTCATCGTCGGCTTCCCCGGCGAAACCGACGAAGACTTCGCCAAGATGATGAAGCTCATCGACGACTGCGCATTCGACAACAGCTTCAGCTTCATCTTCAGCCCGCGTCCCGGCACGCCGGCCGCCGCACTGCACGACGACACGCCGCACGCGGTGAAGCTCGCGCGCCTGCAGACGCTGCAGCGCGTGATCGACGGCAACGTGCGCCGTTTCGGCGATGCGCTGGTCGGCAGCACGCAGCGCGTGCTGGTCGAAGGGGCCTCACGCAAAAGTGCGGGCAAGGACGCGAACGAGCTGATGGGCCGCACCGCCTGCAACCGCGTGGTCAACTTCGAGGGCGACGCTCGCCTGGTCGGCCAGATGACCGACCTGCGCATCACGCGCTCGCTGGCGTACACGCTGCGCGGTGAGGTGATCACGCGCGAGACGCAGGAAGCGGCACTCGCCGCGATGCCGGCCTGATGGCGAAGCTGCCCTACGAGCGCGTGTCGGCGCGCGGTTCGTTCCAGCAACTGTTGCTGTTCGCCTTTCTGCTGATCACCGCGCTGCTGGTCGGTGTGGCGCTGCGCTCGGTGTTTCAGTACGACGCGCTCATGACGCAGAGCCGCGATGCGGCAGCGCGCGCGCTCACGCTGTCGGGCGCCGCCCAGTCGCTGGCCGAACGCAGCGCCGCCATGGAGCGCGCCGGTCGCCAGTCGCTGGTGTTGAACGATACGGTGCTGCGCAAGCGGTTCAGCGACGCGGCGCGCGATGCGAGCGCCACGCTCGACAAGCTGGTGCAGAGCGATCTTGCGCCCGCCTCCGCCGACGCCTGGCGCCAGCAGCTGGAGGTGATCGGCGGCCTGATGATCGGACCGGCCGACAGCGCGCTGTCGCGTGAAAGCGCGATGGCGATGCAGTTCCGCGAACTCGACGCGCTCAACACCACCATCGCGCAGCAGGCGCAGTTCCTGATCGAGACGCAGAACAACGCACTGGCGCAACGCATCGAGAACGCCCGCAATCGCGTGATGCGGCAGGTGATCGCGGCGAGCGTGCTGGCGGTGTCGCTGGCGCTGGCGTTCGGCGTGTGGCTGGCGCGGCCCTTCAAGCGGCTGCAGAAAGCGATCGTCGGGCTGGGCGAGAACCGGCTCGACGAACCGATCGACATTCGCGGTCCGGCCGACGTGCGACGTGTCTCGCAGCAGCTCGAATGGTTGCGGCTTCGTCTGACAGAACTGGACGCCGACAAGGCGCGCTTCTTGCGGCATGTGTCGCATGAACTCAAGACGCCGCTGGCGGCCTTGCGCGAAGGCGTGTCGCTGCTGGAAGACGGCGTGACGGGCGCCTTGAATCCGGCCCAGCGCGAGGTCGCGCAGATCCTGAACCAGAACACGATCGCCTTGCAGGGGCAGATCGAGGCGCTGTTGCGTTTCAACGCGGCCGCCTTCGAGGCGCGTGAACTGCACCGCCAGCGAACGGCGTTGCTGCCGCTGATCGAAGAGCAGATCGATGCCCAGCGGCTCCAGTGGCAAGGCCAGGGCCTGACGGTGCGCGCCAGCGGCGACCCGCTGAGCGTGCAGGTCGACCCGGTCAAGCTCGGCACCGCGATTGCCAACCTGCTGTCGAACGCGATCCGCTTTGCGGCGCGCGGCGGAAAAATCTCGATCGACGTTTCGGGCACGCCGGAAACGGCCCTGATCGACATCGCCGACGACGGGCCGGGCGTGGCCGAAAGCGACCGCGACCGCGTGTTCGAACCCTTCTTTCGCGGCGAACGCCAACCTGATCACGCGGTCAAGGGCACGGGCATCGGACTTTCCATCGTGCAGGAGTACATTGCAGCCCATGGTGGCCGCGTCACGCTGCTGCCCGACGGACCAGGTGCTCGTTTCCGCATCGAGCTGCCGCGCACCGTGTAAATCCAACGCCCACGCGTCCCACTTCCGAAACATGTTCTCTCCGATCGTCCGCAGGTCTGCCATCGCCTTGGCCGTGGCCACCCCGCTCTGGCTCGCAGGCTGCGTCGCCGCACCGAAGCCCTCCGTCCAGGCCACGCTGCCGCCCGCCCCGCCGCCGACCCTGGCGCCGGTCGAAGTGGAACCGGCTGCACCGGCCACGCAACCTGCGTCGCTCTTCACGCTCATCACCCAGGGGCCGGTGTCGGCCATGCTGTCGTACAGCGAGAAGGTGCGCAGCCTGAACGGCAACGAGCTCAATGCGGAACTGGCGCGCCTGGGCGAGCCCGGCGACGTGCCGACCGCCCAGATGCAAACGGCGCTGGCCCTTGCGCAGACCCGTGTGCCGGCCGATCTGGCCCGTGCCGTCGGACTGCTGCAACGGGTGGCCGCCAACACGAGCGCCGAGGCGAGGCCGCTGCATCCGCTGGCTCGCATGCTGGCGGCACGCTACCTGGAACAGCGCCGCATCGAAGACGACCGCGACCGGCAGGTGGCGCAATTGCGCGATGCGCAGCGGCGCATCGACCAGCTGAATGACCGCATCGAAGCGCTGCGCGCCATCGAGCGCAGCTTCGCGCGTCCTGCCAATGGTGCCGCTGCGGCCCCGGCCAGCAACGGCGCGAAGCCTGCGCCCTGAGCCATGAGTGAAGCGACGCCCGCCAAGCCGACCGGCGCCAAACTGCTGGTGGTCGACGACGACCCGGACATGCTGCGCCTGTTGTCGATGCGGCTGGCCTCGTCGAACTACCAGGTCACCGCGGTCACTTCGGCGGAATCGGCGTTGACCCAACTGGAAATCGAGCACCCGCAACTCGTGCTGAGCGACGTGCGCTTGCCGGGCCGCGACGGCCTCGCGCTGTTCGACGAAATCCGCAAGCGCCATCCGACGCTCCCGGTCATCCTGCTGACCGCGCACGGCACGATTCCCGACGCCGTCGAAGCGACCGCACGCGGTGTGTTCACTTACCTCACCAAGCCCTACGACGGCCGCGAGCTGCTCGACAAGATCGCGCAGGCGCTCGCGCTCGGCGCGCCGCCGACCGTGGCGGGCAAGGTCGGCGACGAAAGCTGGCGCGCCGAAATCGTGAGCCGCAGCAATCGCATGGCCGAAGTGCTGGCGGAGGCGCGAATGATCGCGCAATCGGACGCCAGCGTGCTGTTGCGCGGCGACAGCGGCGCCGGCAAGGAACTGCTCGCGCGCGCCATCCACCGCGCCAGTGCGCGCGCCGCCAAGCCCTTCGTGGCCGTCAATTGCGGCGCCATTCCCGAAGCGTTGCTCGAGTCTGAATTGTTCGGCCACATGAAGGGCGCCTTCACCGACGCGCACGCGAACCACAAGGGCCTGTTCCAGCAGGCCGACGGCGGCACGCTGCTGCTCGATGAAATCGGTGACATGCCGCCCGCCCTGCAGGTCAAGTTGCTGCGCGTGCTGCAGGAGCGCGCGGTGCGCCCGCTCGGCGCCAGCCAGTCGATCGAGGTCGACGTGCGGATCATTTCCGCCACGCACCGCGATCTCGACGTGGCCATGGCGGCCGGGCAGTTCCGTGAAGACCTCTATTACCGGCTCAACGTGGTGACGCTCACGCTGCCGCCGCTGAGCGCGCGCCGCGAAGACATCCCTCTGCTGTCCAATCACTTCCTGCAGCGGCTGTCGACCAAGTACGGCAAGCGGCTCTCCGGATTCGCGCCCGAGGCGCTGAAGGCGCTGGCCACGGCGTCCTGGCCAGGCAATGTGCGCCAGCTTTTCAACGTGGTCGAACAGGTGTGCGCGCTCTCCAGCTCGCCGTTGATCCCGTTGTCGCTGGTGCAGCGCGCCTTGCGCGTGCCGAGCGTCGAGGTGCAGACCTATGCCGACGCCAAGCAGCGTTTCGAGCGCGATTACCTGGTCGGTTTGCTGAAACTGACGGACGGCAACGTGGCCGACGCGGCGCGCCTGGCGGATCGCAACCGGACCGAGTTCTACCGGCTGCTGCAAAAGCACGAGCTCACGCCCGGGCATTTCAAGGCCGACGGCCCGCCACCCGCTGGCGAGCCTGTCGCTGACTAGCGACGCAGGCAAGACGTTGATTTTGTTGACTATTTTCCGAGGGGTTGCCTGACC
The DNA here is from genome assembly GCF_001577265.1 of Variovorax sp. PAMC 28711. Taxonomy (NCBI): domain Bacteria; kingdom Pseudomonadati; phylum Pseudomonadota; class Betaproteobacteria; order Burkholderiales; family Comamonadaceae; genus Variovorax; species Variovorax sp. PAMC 28711. Next base: position 1,336,876 of record NZ_CP014517.1, read on the forward strand.
TGTCGGGATTCGGCGACAAAACAGGGGGGTTTGAGGCGGTTGCGGCGCCCGAACTCTGAAAAATCAGACTGAAAACACCGCAAGTCGTTGTCACGCAACGATTTTTCCAGCCTGGCACAGGGTTTGCCCCTGTAAAGGCATGACAGCACTCACGAGCCCCTCTTTCGCACTGCGCCCGCAGCGCGACGGCCTGCGTCAAAAGCAGTTTTCCCTCTCACGGCCCCGTGCCGCGGGTCATTCGCTCGGCGCACTCGACGCCGCCTCCGGCGCCACCCCGGATTGCGTGATCAAGCGCTTTCCGGCAATTGGCGACACCGTCTCCCTGGACAAGCAACGTTGGTAAGAAACACATGAAGCCAAACGACTTTTCCCATTTTCCCGCCCTCGACCAGGTGACGGCCGTCGTGCCGTCCACCCGCAGCACGCTGCGTGAGGAACGCCACCCGAATGCGGTCACGGCACCGCCGGTCAACCGCGGTTCGATGGCGCCGCGCCCGTGGCGTGGTTTCTGGAACAGCCTCGGGACTGCCACCCTGGTGAAACTCGGTGCCGGCGGCGTGCGCAAGGCCTCGCGGGCCGGCGCCCGGACGCTGACCGACGAACAACCGTGGCAACGCGCCGCCAAGCAACGCCGTCTGGCATTCATGCTGCTCACGCTGCTGAGCACGGTCATTGCGTCCACGCTGTTCGCCAGCGTGCAACCCGACTACGACAACGTCTGGCTCGAATACGGCCAGATCGGCCTGTACGGCCTGTTGTCCGGATGGGTCGTGACCGGTTTCGTGACCGCCCTGATGGGCTTCTACGTTTCGGTGCGCGGTGACAAGCACTCACTGTCGGTGAAGCAAGTCGCCGGTCATGTGATGAACCCTGAAGCCCGCACCGCGATCATCATGCCGATCTGCAACGAAGACGTGGCCACGGTGTTCGCCGGCCTGCGTGCAACGTGCGAATCGGTCGCGTCCACCGGCCACGCCAAGCAGTTCGACGTGTTCGTGCTGTCCGACAGCTACAACCCCGAAACCGCCGCTGCCGAGCGCGCTGCCTGGGAAGACCTGCGCGCTGCGCTGGCCACCAGCCCGAACCAGCCGCAGGTCGAGGTGTACTACCGTCTGCGCACCCGCCGCTCACATCGCAAGGCCGGCAACGTCGCCGACTTCTGCCGGCGCTGGGGCAAGGACTACCGCTACATGGTGGTGCTCGATGCCGACTCGGTCATGAGCGGCGATTGCCTGACCTCGATGGTCAAGCTGATGGAAGCCAACCCCACCGCCGGCATCATCCAGACCGCGACGCAAGCCATCGGCCACGTCACGCTGCATGCCCGCGCACAGCAATTCGCTTCTCGCGTGACGGGCCGCCTGTTCACGTTGGGCATGCAGTTCTGGCAACTGGGCGAATCGCATTACTGGGGCCACAACGCCATCATCCGGGTGCAGCCCTTCATGGAACATTGCGCGCTGGCCCCGATCCGGGGCACCGGCGGCATGTCGGGCGGCATCATGTCGCACGACTTCGTCGAGGCTGCGCTGATGCGCCGTGCCGGCTACCACGTGTGGCTGTGTGCTGACCTGGTCGGCAGCTATGAACAGCAACCGCCGGATCTGCTGGCGGAACTGCAGCGCGATCGTCGCTGGTGCCAGGGCAACCTGCAGAACGCCCGCCTGATGGCCGAGCCCGGCATTCATCCGGTGCACCGCGCGATGTTCGTGACCGGCACCATGGCCTATGTGTCGGCGCCGCTGTGGCTCGCGTTCCTGACGCTCGGCACCGCACTGTGGCTCTCGGGCTCCAGCCTGGTCGCCAACTGGAACGTGCTGCCGATGGAGCTGGTCGGCTTGTGGCTCTGGACCTTGTGCCTCCTGTTCCTGCCACGCATCCTGGGCGTCGTCGCCGTGATGATGCGCGGTGAGCAGCGCCAGTACGGCGGCCTGTGGGGCCTGCTGAAGAGCACGGCGCTCGAAAGCGCCTTGGCGATCGTGCAAGCGCCGGTGCGCATGCTGGCCCACGCGCTGTTTGTCGTGATCGCCCTCACCGGCCTGAAGCTCGACTGGAAGTCGCCTCCGCGCGAAGCCAATGCGGTGCCGTGGAACATCGCCATCAGCCAGCTGGCACCGATGACGATCATCATTGCCGCGCTCGCCGTCGGCATCTCGATGATCGATCCGAGCGCCCTGGTGTGGCTCATGCCCGTCGGCCTGCCGCTGTTGCTGGCCATCCCGCTGACGGTGCTCACCAGCCAGATCGGCTTCGGCACCGCGCTGCGTGACCGCGGCTGGTTGCTGATCCCGGAAGAGTCGCGCTCGCCGGCGGTGCTGCGTCGCGCCTGGATGCATGCGGTGCGCCTGGCGCGCCCGGTGCTCGCCGCGGCCTGACACCTGCCGCTCCGGCACGCGTGAAAAAGCCCGCTTCGGCGGGCTTTTTCCATGGGGCTGGCGAACGCGGCGACAGGCTCAGAACGGCAACTTCGGCCCGCCCGGTCCACCCATGCCCGGCATGCCTTTCATGCCGCCCATCTTCTTCATCATCTTCATGAGGCCGCCGCCCTTCATCTTCTTCATCATGGTCTGCATCTGATCGAACTCGTTGAGCAGGCGGTTCACTTCCTGGACCTGAACACCGGCTCCGGCAGCGATGCGGCGCTTGCGCGTGGCCTTGAGCAGTTCTGGCTTGCGGCGCTCCTGCGGCGTCATGCTCTGGATGATCCCTTCCTTGCGACGGATGTCGCGCTCGGCGCGGGTCATGTCGGCTTCGGTGGTCTTGGCGGCCATCTGCTGCGGAAGCTTGTCCATGATGCTGGAGAGCCCGCCCATTTGCTTCATCTGCTGGATCTGGCCCAGAAAGTCGTTCAGGTCGAAGCCCGAGCCGCTCTTGAGCTTGGCCGCCAGCTTCTGCGCCGACGCCACGTCGACGCCCGCCGTCACCTGTTCGACCAGCGCGACGATGTCGCCCATGCCGAGGATGCGGCCGGCGTGGCGTTCGGCATCGAACACCTCGAGTCCGTCGATCTTCTCGCTGGTGCCGGCGAACTTGATCGGCACGCCCGTGATCTGCCGCACCGACAGCGCCGCGCCGCCGCGCGAATCGCCGTCGGTCTTGGTCAGGATGATGCCGGTGAGCGGCAGCGCGTCCTTGAAGGCCTTGGCGGTGTTGATCGCGTCCTGGCCCTGCATCGCGTCGACCACGAACAGCGTTTCGACCGGGTTCAGCGCGCTGTGCAGTTCCTTGATTTCGGTCATCAGCACTTCGTCGATCGCGAGGCGGCCAGCGGTGTCGACCAGCAGCACGTCGAAGAAATGACGCTTGGCGTGGTCGAGCGCGGCGCGAGCGATGTCGAGCGGCTTCTGGTCGGGCGTGCTCGGGAACCACTCGGCGCCGGCCTGTTTGGTCACGGTCTTGAGCTGTTCAATGGCGGCCGGGCGATACACGTCGCCAGACACGGTGAGCACCTTCTTCTTGCGCTTCTCGATCAGGTGCTTGGCCAGCTTCGCCGTGGTCGTGGTCTTGCCGGCGCCTTGCAGGCCGGCCATCAGGATCACGGCGGGCGGCTGCGCCACGAGGTTGATGTCGGAAATGCCGTCGCCGATGGTGGCGGTCAGTTCGCGACTGACGATGCCGACGAGCGCCTGGCCCGGCTTGAGCGAGCCGAGCACTTCCTGGCCGAGCGCCTTGTCCTTGACGCGGGCAATGAAATCGCGCACGACGGGCAGGGCCACGTCGGCCTCGAGCAGTGCCATGCGCACTTCGCGCAGCATGTCCTGCACGTTGGCTTCGGTGATGCGCGCTTGGCCGCTCATCTGCTTGACGAGACGGGAGAATTTTTCGGTGAGGGCGGTGGCCATAGAGGTGCCTTGAAGCGCGAGCGCGCTGCAACGGCGACGCTAAACTCGGACCCATGATTTTAGCGAGCCCCTCCCCGCTCGGCGTGGCGCTGGGCATCGCGACCGCCGCAGCCTACGGCGTGACTGCCGCCGCCGCACCGCGCCTGGGACGGCAAGCGACGCAATCGCTGCTCGGACTCGCCTGGCTGCTGCATGCCTTCACCCTCGCATGGAGCCTGGCCAGCGGCAATCCGCGTTTCGGTTTCGCGCCCGCCATTTCCGTGACTGCGTGGCTGGTGCTCACGGTCTATGCGATCGAAAGCCGGATGTACCCGCAGCTCACCGTGCGCCGCGCGCTGGCGGTGCTCGGCGCCGCGGCCGTGCTGCTGGCCGTTGTGTTTCCGGGCTCGCCGCTGCATGTGAGCGCATCGCCCTGGCTGCCGTTGCATCTTGCCCTTGGCATCGCTTCTTATGGCTTGTTTGGCGCAGCGGTCGTCCACGCGTGGCTCATTACGCGGGCCGAAAAGCAGATCCGTCTGGCCGCCGATCCCGAGGCCGGCGTGCCCTTGCTCACGCTCGAACGCCTGACTTTCCGTTTCGTCACCGCAGGCTTCGTCCTGTTGTCGGCCACACTGCTGGCCGGCTGGCTCTTCGGCGAAACGCTCTATGGCAAAACCTTGAAGTGGGACCACAAGATGGTGTTCTCGCTCATGGCCTGGCTGTGTTTTGCCGTGCTGCTGATCGGCCGCTCGCGCTTCGGTTGGCGCGGGCGCACCGCGCGCCGTGTTCTGTATGCGGGCGCCGCGCTGCTGGTGCTGGCGTACGTGGGTTCGCGCTTCGTGCTCGAAGTGGTGCTGGGGCGTGCGTCATGAAATACCTGCTGGTGTTCGCCGTGCTCTTCGTCGCGATCTGGATCTTCCGCAAGCGTCAGCGCGCCGAGGAAAGACAGCGCAAGGCGGCCGCCCCACCCGCCCGATCGGCGCCCGGCAAACCACAAGACATGGTGCGGTGCGCGCACTGCGGCATCCATTTGCCGGCCGTCGATGCCATCGGCGGTCCCGGCGCCGTGTACTGCAGCAGCGCGCATCGGCAAGCCGCCGATCGCGTCACCTGAACGCATGACACCTCTGCTCTGGTCGCGCGGCGAGCCCGCCACCGATTGGGGCACGCTCGACAGCATCGCCGCGCCGGGCCACAGCGGCTCGGCACTCGAACGCCTGTGGCGAGGTTTCATGACGGCGCGCTGCTTCGTCGCGGCCGTGTTGTTGCTGCTGCAGCTGGTGACGCTCGCCATCGGCCAGCCGGTGCGGAGCGCGGCGATCGCACTCGCGTTCGTCTACCTCGCCGCGACGCTGATGGGCTCGCGTTTCGCCCGCTTTCATCCGCCGATCCGCGGCATCGGCGGCGCGTGGCTGGCCACCATCGGCATCGACCTGGCCACGTTCACGCTGCTGCAATTGCTGCAGGCGGGCAGCGTGAATTTCACGCCGCTGTTCGCCCTTCCGGTGCTGATGGGCGCAGTGTTGGGAACCGTGTCGGTCGGACTCGGCACCACGGCGATGGTCACGCTGCTCCTGCTGGCCGACGCCGGTTGGGCCTGGTGGCAACAACCTGGCGATTCGTCCACCCGCTTCGTGCAGGCTGCGCTCACCGGCACCGGCCTTTTCGTCGTGGCACTGCTGGCCCACGAGCTGGCGCGACGGCTCGCGCGCGAAGAGGCACTCGCGCTGCGCAACCGCAGCACCGCGCAAATGCACGCGCAGGTGAACGACCTGGTCATCGAAACCCTGACCGAAGGCGTGCTGGTGATCGACCGCGACGGGCGCGTGCATGCGGCCAATCCGGCGGCCGACGCGATCCTGGGCACCGGCCTGGCCGATCGGCCGATGCCCTTCGTGCTCGCAGCGCAACCGGCCTGGCAGGCGCTCGCCGAACTGGCCGAGCAGACCTTCGTGCGCCGCTCTTCGCAATCGTGCGAGATGCCGGTGGCTCAGACGCAAGGGGCAGCGCGCGAGGTGCGGGTTCGCACCCGCCTCACGCCCGCCAACGAGCACGGCATCGAAAGCCTGTGCGTGATGTTCCTGCAGGACCTGCGGGAGCTCGAGGCGCGCATCCGCACCGAAAAGCTGGCCGCGATGGGCCGCATGTCGGCCGCGGTGGCGCATGAGATCCGCAATCCGCTGGCCGCCATCACGCAAGCGAGCGGCCTGCTCGCCGAAGACCTGGTCGACCCGGCCCACCGCAAGCTGACGAGCATGGTGCAGCACAACGCGCAGCGCCTCGCGCGCATCGTCGACGACGTGCTCGACGTGGCGCGCGCACGGCAGCAACGGTTGCTGCCGCTCGGCGAAATGGTCGCGCTTGACGCCGCGGTGCGGACGCTCACCGAAGAATGGGTTCGACAAACGCGCCAGCAGGGCGTGTTGCTGCAACTCTCGACCGATGGACGCGATGTGCGCTTCGATGCCGAGCATCTGCGCCGCATTCTGGTGAACTTGCTCGACAACGCGGCACGCTACGCCGGCGAGCGCGACGGCTCGATCCAGGTCAGCACACGGGTCGACGAAGCCGACTGTTGTCACCTCCAGGTCTGGAGCGACGGCGCGCCACTCGAAGCCGCAGTGCAGCGGCACTTGTTCGAGCCCTTCTTCTCTTCCGAAAGCCGGTCGAGCGGACTCGGTCTTTTCCTGTGCCGTGAGCTGTGCGAGCGTCACGGCGCCACCATCGGCTACGAGCGCCGTGCGCTCGCGGCCAACGGCCCCGAAGGCAACGAGTTTTTCGTGGCCTTCGCCTCCGCCGAAACGCGACTGACACAATAGGCCCGTGAGCACACCCAACCCGACGTCGACGCACCCGCCCCGCATCCTCGTGGTGGACGATGAGCCCGACCTGCGCACGCTGTACGAACTGACGCTGCTGCGCGAGGGCTACCACGTCGAAGCGGCGGGTAGCGTTGGCGAAGCCTTCGAGCATCTGGCCGCGGGACGCTTCGACGCGGTGATCACCGACATGCGCTTGCCCGACGGCCTCGGCATGGAAATCCTGCAGCGCGTGCAACACGAACAGCGCGGCGAACGCTGCGTGGTGATGACGGCGTACGGTTCGGCCGAGAACGCCGTCGAGGCCCTGAAGGCCGGCGCGTTCGACTACCTCACCAAGCCCGTGGACCTGAAGCAATTTCGTGCCGTCGTTTCTTCGGCCGTGCAAGACCAGGCCAGTGCGGCCCGGGCAGTGAAGCCGGTGGTCGACAACGGCAAGGTCGGCGCGCCGATCGCGGCCAGCGGCATCACCGCGCTGGACCGGCTGGTCGGCGCCTCCGAGCCGATGCGGCTGGTCAAGTCGCGCATCGCCAAGGTCGCGCGCGGCATGGCGCCCGTGCTGGTGCGCGGCGAATCCGGCACCGGCAAGGAACTGGTCGCGCGTGCCGTGCACGCGTGCAGCCAGCGCAGCGACGGCCCCTTCGTCGCCGTCAATTGCGGGGCCATCCCGGAAAACCTGCTCGAAGCCGAATTCTTCGGCGCACGCAAAGGCTCCTACACCGGCTCGTCGCAAGACCGCGACGGCTACTTCCAGGCGGCGCGTGGCGGCACGCTGTTTCTCGACGAGATCGGCGACCTGCCGATCGCCATGCAGTCGAAGTTGCTGCGCGCCATCCAGGAGCGCAATGTGCGGCCCATCGGCTCGACGCAGGAAGACGCGGTCGACGTGCGCATCGTGAGCGCGACGCACAAGGATCTGCACGCCGAAGTGCAGGCGAGCCGTTTCCGGCAAGACCTGTTCTATCGGCTCAACGTGATCGAGATCGCGGTGCCGGCGCTGCGCGATCGGCGCGAGGACCTGCCGGCGCTCTGCGCCGCGCTGCTCGAACGCATCGCGAAAGATGCCGGCATGCCGGTGCCGACCTTGTCGCCCGAGGTGCTCCAGCAGCTCGCGCGCCACCCGCTCGACGGCAATGTGCGCGAACTCGAGAACTTGCTGCACCGTGCGGTCGCGCTCAACGACGGCGACGAACTGCACCTCGACTTCATGGGCAGCGGCCATCAGGAACTGCAGTCGATGCCAGTCGTTCCGGCCGAGCCGATCGACAGCGTCGCTGCCGTGACCGCAGCGCCAACGCCAACGCCCCGCGAATCGCCCGCACCGCCGGCGGTGCCGTCCGACCTGCAAACCTATCTGGACCAGCAGGAGCGCGAGATCCTCGTGCGCGCGCTGCACGAGAGCGGCTTCAACCGCACGGCCGCTGCCACGCGGCTGGGCCTGAGCCTTCGGCAGATCCGTTACCGCATCGCGCGCCTCGGCATCGCGACGCCGAACGGCGCCGACACCGACGAGTGAGCGCGATGGCGGCTGCATCCGGCACGGCGCTGTGGTCCGAGGGGTGGTACCGCTTCGCGAAGCAGTGGCCCTCGCCGAATTTCGGCCCGAGGCCGGCGGGCGCCTGCATCGACCTGCTGGTGATGCATTCGATCAGCCTGCCGCCAGGGCAGTACGGCGGCGATGAAGTCCAGCAGCTCTTCACCAACCGGCTCGACTGGGACGCCCATCCTTACTTCGAAAGCATTCGCGGCTTGACGGTGTCGTCGCATTTCTATGTGCGGCGCAACGGCGAGCTGTGGCAGTTTGTCAGTGCCGACAAGCGCGCCTGGCATGCGGGACCCTCTACGTGGCGCGGCCGCACCAATTGCAACGACGATTCGATCGGCATCGAGCTCGAAGGCCTCGAGGGCGAATCGTTCGAAGACGCGCAGTACGAAACGCTCCTCGGCCTGTGCCCCGCGATCGCGCAGCACTACCCGATCGCCTTCGTGGCCGGGCACGAACACATCGCGCCGGGCCGCAAGCAGGATCCGGGGCCGGGGTTCATGTGGCGTCGATTGCGCGATGGATTGGGGTGGTCGGCCACGGCGTTTCCCGAAGACACGACAGCGCGCTGAAGATTTTCAATCGGCACGGCGCAATCGATGCGCGATTCGACCCGCGATGCCGCCCATGGCGGCCGTCAAGCGATGCGCAGCAACCATGCGGCCCGCAGGCCCAAATGCCGTCGCAACGCCCGTCGTCATTGGCTCGGGCGACACTCGTCCAGCAGCGACGCCGCCGCCAGCGCGAAAGCACGAAAACGTGCTGCGTCCACGATGATTGATTTCCGTGAAAAACACTACATATAGTGGGTTGTGGCCCCTCCACACCCTAGATATAGTGTGCGCTGCGCCAGCGTCAACACCGACACGATCGCCGACTTCAAGTCGCCCCTCGCCGTCAGACGCCTCACCAGAATTGCCAACCGAGGACCGAATGCAAACAGCCCAGACCACACCGTCCACCTCCCGTCCTGCGCCGACGTCGTCATCCACGGGCACGCCTGCCCGCGACGTTGCAGGTTCACCCGCCGGCGACGCGCTCGCGCACTATCAGATCATTCGCCGCAACGGCGCTGTCGTGCCCTTCGAGCCGAACAAGATCGCCATCGCGATGATGAAAGCCTTCCTGGCCGTGCATGGCACCCAGGGCGCGGCATCGGCCAGCGTGCGCGAGACGGTCGACGGCCTGACGCAGGCCGTGGTGCGCGCGATGCAGCGCTCGCGTCCGGGCGGCGGCACCTTCCACATCGAAGACGTGCAGGACTCGGTCGAACTCGGCCTGATGCGCGGCGGTCACCACGAAATCGCGCGTGCGTACGTGCTGTACCGCGAGCGCCGCACGCAAGAGCGCGCCAAGCAGGGTGCGCAGGACGCGCCCGCCGCGCCGACGCTGCACGTTCTCGACAACGGCGAACGCGTGGCACTCGACCTGAACGAGCTCAAGGGCCTGATCGAATCCGCCTGCGAAGGTCTGGGCGACACGATCACCGCGGCGCCGATCCAGGCCGAGACGATGCGCAACCTGTACGACGGCGTGCCGCTCGACGAGGTCTACAAGGCATCGATCCTGGCGGCCCGCACGCTCATCGAGAAAGATCCCGACTACACCTTCGCGACCGCGCGCCTGCTGCTGCACACGATCTTCAAGGAGATCATCGGCCGCGAAGTGATGCCGGCCGAGCGCTCGCAAGCGTATGTCGATTACTTCCCGCAGTTCATCAAGAAGGGCGTCGACAACGATCTGCTCGACGAGAAGCTGCTGCAGTACGACCTGCCACGCCTCGGCGCCGCCCTGAAGGCCGAACGCGACCTGCAATTCGACTACCTCGGCTTGCAGACGCTGTACGACCGCTACTTCCTGCACGTGCGCAAGACGCGCATCGAACTGCCGCAGGCTTTCTTCATGCGCGTGGCGATGGGCCTGTCGCTCGGCGAGATCGACCGCGAAGCGCGCGCCATCGAGTTCTACGAAGTGCTTTCGTCGTTCGACTTCATGTCGTCGACGCCCACGCTGTTCAACGCCGGCACGCTGCGCTCGCAGCTGTCGAGCTGCTACCTCACGACCGTGCCCGACGACCTGGACGGCATCTACGAGTCGATCAAGGAAAACGCGCTGCTGTCGAAGTTCGCCGGCGGCCTGGGCAACGACTGGACGCGCGTACGCGCACTCGGGTCCCACATCAAGGGCACCAACGGCGAATCGCAAGGCGTCGTTCCGTTCCTCAAGGTCGTCAACGACACGGCCGTCGCCGTGAACCAGGGCGGCAAGCGCAAGGGCGCGGTCTGCACGTATCTGGAAACGTGGCACCTCGACATCGAGGAGTTCCTGGAGCTGCGCAAGAACACCGGCGACGACCGCCGTCGCACGCACGACATGAACACGGCCAACTGGATTCCCGACCTGTTCATGCGTCGCGTGATGGAAAAGGGCACCTGGACGCTGTTCTCGCCCAACAACGTGCCCGACCTGCACGACCTGTTCGGCGCCGATTTCGAGAAGGCCTACGTTGCCTACGAAGAGAAGGCCGCACGTGGCGAGATCAAGCCGGCCCGCACCATCCCCGCCAGCGACCTGTGGCGCAAGATGCTCACGATGCTGTTCGAGACCGGCCATCCGTGGATCACGTTCAAGGACGCCTGCAACGTGCGCTCGCCGCAGCAGCACGCCGGCGTCGTGCACTCGTCGAACCTGTGCACCGAGATCACGCTGAACACCAGCGACACCGAAACCGCTGTCTGCAACCTCGGCTCGGTCAACCTGCTGCAGCATCTGAAGGACGGCAAGGTCGACCAGGTCAAGCTCAAGAAGACGATCTCGACCGCAATGCGCATGCTCGACAACGTGATCGACATCAACTACTACGCCGTGAAGAAGGCGCGCGATTCCAACCTGCGCCACCGCCCGGTCGGTCTCGGCCTGATGGGCTTCCAGGACGCGCTGTACGAACTGCGCATTCCCTACGCCTCGCAGGAAGCCGTGCAGTTCGCCGACGAATCGATGGAAGCGATCTGCTACCACGCCTACTGGGCATCGACCGACCTGGCCAAGGAGCGCGGCAAGTACTCGAGCTACAAGGGTTCGCTGTGGGACAAGGGCATCCTGCCAATCGACACGCTCGACCTGCTGGAGAAGGCACGCGGCGGCTACGTCGAAGTCGACCGCTCGTCCACGCTCGACTGGGACGCGCTGCGCCAGAAGATCAAGGCCGACGGCATGCGCAATTCGAACTGCACCGCCATCGCACCGACCGCGACCATCTCGAACATCATCGGCGTCGATGCATCGATCGAACCGTGCTTTGGCAACCTGTCGGTCAAGTCGAACCTGTCAGGCGAGTTCACCGTCATCAACCACTACCTGGTGCGCGACCTGAAGCGCCTGGGCCTGTGGGACGACGTGATGGTCATGGACCTGAAGCACTTCGACGGCTCGCTGCGCCCGATCGACCGCGTGCCGCAAGACATCAAGGCGCTCTACGCCACCGCCTTCGAGGTCGAGACGACGTGGCTGGTCGAAGCCGCATCGCGTCGCCAGAAGTGGATCGACCAGGCGCAGTCGCTCAACATCTACATGGCCGGCGCATCGGGCAAGAAGCTCGACGACACCTACAAGCTCGCGTGGTTGCGCGGCCTGAAGACGACGTACTACCTGCGCACGCAGAGCGCGACGCACGCCGAAAAATCAACGGTGCAATCGGGCCGGCTCAACGCCGTCGCATCGGGTGGCAGCAACAGCCACAACGTCGACGGCGCGAAGATGAATGCGCTCGAAGCCGCGGCACTCGCAGCACAAGCGCAACTGAGCGCGATGCCTGCGACCGACATCGCGTTCTGCGGTGTCGACGACCCGACGTGCGAAGCATGCCAATGATGTTTGCGGCATCGCCTGACAACTCAGCGCGATGCATGTGAGCAACATAAGAACCAGATAACTGGAGCGCGATGTGAACGAGCACTTTGCAACTCACATCGTTGCTCACATAATTGAGCATTGGATTTTTCTATGTTGACCTGGGACGAAGAAGTCAAGCCCTCCTTGCCAAAGGAAATGCAACAAGGATTGCAGCACTCACCGAAAAGCAACTCGCCAGCGAGTCGCTCGATGGTGGCTCCGACTTCGCAAATTGCGCCCGCCTCCCCCGCTTCTGTTTCACTGCCACGTCGGCTCGATGACGGCGCGGTTGCGCCGGTCCGCGAGCAGGCCCAGGCATTTGCGCAAGCCACCGCACAAGCAACGCCCACCGTTGCACGCCGCGTCAATGCGGCCGACAAACGCATCATCAACGGCCAGACCGATGTGAACCAGCTGGTGCCGTTCAAGTACAAGTGGGCTTGGGAAAAATACCTTGCCACGTGTGCCAATCACTGGATGCCGCAGGAAGTGAACATGACGCGTGACATCGCGTTGTGGAAAGACCCGAACGGCCTGACCGAAGACGAGCGTCGCATCGTCAAGCGCAACCTCGGCTTCTTCGTGACCGCCGACTCGCTGGCCGCGAACAACATCGTGCTCGGGACCTACCGCCACATCACGGCGCCGGAGTGCCGTCAGTTCCTGCTGCGCCAGGCGTTCGAAGAAGCCATCCATACGCACGCGTACCAGTACATCGTCGAGTCGCTCGGTCTGGACGAGAGCGAGATCTTCAACGCGTACAACGAAGTGCCGTCGATCCGCGAGAAGGATCAGTTTCTGATTCCGTTCATCGACGCGATCAGCGATCCGCACTTCAAGACCGGCACGCACGAGACCGACCAGACCTTGCTCAAGTCGCTCATCGTTTTTGCCTGCCTGATGGAAGGCTTGTTCTTCTATGTCGGCTTCACGCAAATTCTCGCGCTGGGTCGCCAGAACAAGATGACCGGCGCTGCCGAGCAGTACCAGTACATCCTGCGCGACGAGTCGATGCACTGCAATTTCGGCATCGACCTCATCAACCAGTTGAAGCTGGAAAACCCCGGTCTCTGGACGACCGAGTTCAAGGCCGAGATCAAGGCCCTGTTCCTCGAAGCCGTCGAGCTCGAATACAAGTACGCCGAAGACACGATGCCACGTGGCGTGCTCGGCATGAACGCCTCCATGTTCAAGGGCTACCTGCGTTACATCGCCAACCGGCGTGCACAGCAGATCGGCCTCGAAACGCTTTTCCCGAACGAAGAAAATCCGTTCCCTTGGATGAGCGAAATGATTGACCTGAAGAAAGAGCGCAATTTCTTCGAGACCCGCGTGATCGAATATCAGTCGGGTGGTGCGCTCTCCTGGGATTGAATCTTTCAGACAAAAACAGATGAATTCAAGAATTGCTCCCGCCGCCGATCGCACCGAAGAGTGCGACACGGATGGGAGCGCAGGTGTTCATGGTGCTGGGCTTGATCCAACACCATGAATCGCTCCCCGTTCACAAGCGGACGGGGAGTGCTTCAAGAGGTTGATTTTTCAACTTGATCAAGGAGAAATAGAAATGGCAACTGCAAAGAAAGCGCCGGCTAAGAAAGCCGCTGCAAAGAAGGCTCCGGCAAAGAAGGTCGTAGCCGCCAAGAAGGCTCCCGCCAAAAAGGCAGCCGCGAAGAAGGCTCCGGCGAAGAAGGTAGCCGCCAAGAAGGCCCCGGCTAAAAAGGCCGCTGCCAAAAAGGCGCCGGCAAAGAAGGTCGTAGCGAAGAAGGCGCCTGCGAAGAAGGCCGTTGCCAAGAAGGCGCCTGCGAAGAAGGCTGCAGCCAAGAAGGCGCCTGCGAAGAAGGCTGCAGCCAAGAAGGCGCCTGCTAAAAAGGCCGCCGCTAAAAAGGCCCCTGCCAAGAAGGCGCCTGCGAAGAAGGCCGCGGCCAAAAAGCCCGCTGCCAAGAAAGCAGCGAAAAAGCCCGCTGCCAAGCCTGCCGCAAAGCCTGCTGCCAAGAAGGCAGCAAAAGCTCCCGCAAAGGCTGCCGTAGCGCCCGCCCCTGCGGCGCAGACGACGCTGAACCCGCAGGCAGCTTGGCCGTTTCCGACGGCCAGCAAGCCCTGAGTCGCTCAGCGGCCTTGAAGGCAAAAAGCCCGGCACCTCACGGTGTCGGGCTTTTTTGCCTCGTGCGGACTACAGCCCGATGGCTTTCAGATCAATCTGGTAATTCTGCGGACCGCGCTGCGCGACCTTGAGCGCACCGATGCGGTTGCCGAGCGCGGCACAGCGCGCGAGATCCCACTCTTGTTCCAGCCCAAACAGGAGCGCGCCCCGCCATGCATCGCCGCACCCGGTCGGGTCGACGACGGCTTCAGGTTTCACGGCCGGCACATGCGTTTTTTCGCCTTCGACCCACACGTCGCACCCTTCGCTCCCGAGCGTCACGACCAGCCCGCGCACACGGCGCGAAATGTCGGCTTCGTTCCAGCCAGTGCGTTCGCTGAGCATCTTGCCTTCGTAGTCGTTCACCGTGACCCAGTCGGCCTGCTCGATGAACTGGGCGAGTTCGTCGCCGTTGAACATCGGCAGCCCCTGCCCCGGATCGAACACGAACGGAATGCCCGCGTGCTTGAACTGCTCGGCATGCTGCAGCATCGCGTCGCGGCCGTCGGGCGAAATGATGCCGATGCGAATGTCGCTGCGCGCCGAGATGGTGTTGAGATGCGCCTGCTGCATCGCGCCGGGATGGAATGCGGTGATCTGGTTGTTGGCCAGATCGGTCGTGATGAAGCATTGCGCGGTGTAGGTATCGGCCAGCTCGCGCACAAACTCCGTCCCGATGCCCAGGTCCTTGAACCGGGCGACGTAATCGGCGCCGTCGCTGCCCACCGTGGCCATCGGCAATGCCGTGCCGCCCAGCGCGTTGAGGCTGTAGGCGATGTTGCCCGCACAGCCGCCGAAGTCACGGCGCAGCGCCGGCACGAGAAACGACACGTTCAGGATATGCAACTGGTCGGGAAGGATCTGGTCGGCGAACCGTCCTTCGAAAGTCATGATGGTGTCGAACGCGAGAGAACCGCAAATCACTGCTGCCATGGGTGAACCGTGTGGTGGAAAAAAGAAGGATGACCTGCTTGCTGGCGCAGGGTCAGGGATAGAACGCAAGAACGTTGAATCCCGCGATCGGCGGCAATGCCGCGGCTTCAGCGCCCGTCAGGATCAACCGGAGCGACGCAGCGCGCTCGCCCCGAGCCGCCAATTCGGCCGGCGCACCGAAATCTGTGGGCAGGAGCACGCGGCGCACCACGGCTTGCTCTTGCGTGTTGAGCAACGACAGTTCGATGGCCGGCATGGCCAGCGGCACCGTCGCTGCGCTGCGCAGCGTGAAGCTGAACTGGTAGCCATCACCGACCTTTTCGCGCGCGAAGGTGGCGCCATCGATCGTGATGTCATTGATACGCCGCAGCGCGGCCAGTTCGCAGCCGGTGACCGCGCACAGGCTCTGCAGCACGGGGCGCAAACCGGGCCGGCCTGCCAGCAAGCTGTCGCGCTCGCGATGCACGACCTGCAGCGCCAGCAGCAATCCCGCCACCACGATGCCAGCCACCACGACCATGCGCCCTCGCGCGCTCTGCCAGAACTCGCTCGACGAGGCAGCGCGCAAAAACGATGGCACGACGGTCGGCGGCAACGGCGGCGGCTCGGACTCGCTCGCGGTCTGAACGACGGGGGCCGCGGTCGACTCTTCCGATGGCTCGACGGCCGGCGCAGCCGTCGATTTGTCGCGCGCGCGTGCAATCTTGGCGGCTTTGACCCGTGCGCGGCGCAGTGCCTTTTGAAATTGCCCCTGGCTGACCGTATCGAGCTCGAGCGAGGGCGCGAGCTCGGCCACCGACAACACGGGATGCGGCGCAACGGTATCGCGATCTGGAACAGTGGCAATCACCGGCGTCGGCCAGGGCTCGTCGGCCACGAGGCCGCCGGCCGGGCTGGACAAATCGGGGAGTACCGGAAACGAAGGCGGTGCGGGCAGGTCGACCGGCGCGGCCGGCTCTGCGAAGGCAGCCGGTGCGTCATCGCGCGCCGGATCGTCGTCGAAAAAATCCGCATCGTCGGGCGCCGGGGCCGCTGGCGGTGTGGCTTCGGTGTCGGACAAGTCACGCAGGTCGAGCGTCGCGTCGAACACATGGCTGCAACGCCCGCAACGCACCCAGCCATCCGAAATGCGAAGCTGGTCCCGCACCACCTTGAAAGTGGTCGCGCAGGCAGGGCAGCGGGTGACGAGGCTCATGTGGCGCGAATTGTAGGGTCGACACCCACGCGCCGTGAGCTCAGGCGCGCGCGGTCATGAGGATCCAGCCATCCTCGGTATCGCTCACTTCGAGCTGAACGTAGGGCGCGTAGGCGAGTTTCAGTTCGTCGGCCTGGCGCTCGAGAATGCCGGCCAGCACCAGCGCGCCGCCCGGCGCCACATGCGCACACAGCAACGGCGCCAGCACCTTCAGCGGCGTGGCCAGGATGTTGGCCAGCACGGTCTGGTAGTGGCCCAGTGCGGCATCCGGCAACGCGGCGTTCAGCGTGACGCCGTTCGCTTCCGCGTTGAGCCGCGTCGAGCTCACGGCGGCTTCGTCGATGTCGACCGCATCGATCTCGGCGGCACCGTACTTCGCCGCGCCGATCGCGAGGATGCCGGAGCCGCAGCCATAGTCGAGCACGCGCTGGCCCGCGAATTCGCCGCGCTTCGCGATCCAGCGCAGGCACATGCGCGTGGTGGGGTGCGTGCCCGTGCCGAAGGCCAGACCCGGATCGAGCCGGATCACGCGGCGCGCTTGGGCAGGCGGTTCGTGCCACGTCGGAACGATCCAGAAGTCGGAGGTGATCTCGACCGGCGCGAACTGCGATTGCGTGAGGCGCACCCAGTCCTGGTCGGGCACCACGGCCACGCCCAGCAGCTGGCAGCCTTCGAAGAAATCCTGCACGGCCAGCACCGTGGCCGCATCGTTGGCCAACGCTTCGGAGTCGAACAGCGCGATCACGCGCGAACGCTGCCAGCCCTCTTTCGGTGGTGGCATGCCCGGCTCGCCGAACAGCGCCTGCTCGGCATCGGTCTGCGCATCGGCGTCCTCCACCGATACGCTCAGCGCATCGAGCGCGTCGAGCGCGTCGCTCACCGCCTCGACGCTTTGCTCGGGAACCAGCAGCCGCAGCTCAAACACGCGCGCGTCCGGTCACCGCTTGTGAGCGGCGAGCCACTCTTCGAGGTAGTGGATGTTGGTGCCGCCGGCCATGAACTTGGCGTCGACCATCAATTCGCGGTGCAGCGGGATGTTGGTGCTGATGCCTTCGATGACCGTCTCGTTCAGGGCCGTGCGCATGCGCGCCATGGCCTGCTCACGCGTGTCGCCGAACGTGATGATCTTGCCGATCATCGAGTCGTAGTTCGGTGGCACGAAGTAGTTCGTGTAGACATGCGAGTCCACGCGCACGCCCGGACCACCCGGCGGATGCCACATCGTGATGCGGCCAGGCGACGGCGTGAACTTCCACGCGTCTTCGGCGTTGATGCGGCATTCGAACGAATGACCACGCATCTGGATCTGGCGCTGCGTGAACGGCAGCTTCTCGCCCGCGGCCACCATGATCTGCGTCTTGACGATGTCGATGCCTGTGGTGAATTCCGTCACCGGATGCTCCACCTGCACGCGCGTGTTCATCTCGATGAAATAGAACTCGCCGTTTTCGTAAAGAAACTCAAAGGTGCCCGCGCCGCGGTAGCCGATCTTCTTGCACGCGGCCGCGCAGCGCTCGCCGATCTTCTCGATCAGCTTGCGCGGGATGCCGGGGGCCGGCGATTCCTCGATCACCTTCTGGTGACGGCGCTGCATGGAGCAATCGCGCTCGCCCAAGTAAACGGCGTTCTTGTGCTTGTCGGCCAGGATCTGGATTTCGATGTGGCGCGGATTCTGGAGAAACTTCTCCATGTAGACCGCTGGATTGTTGAAGGCGGCGCCCGCCTCCGCCTTGGTCATCTGGATCGCGTTGATCAGCGCGGCTTCGGTGTGCACCACGCGCATGCCCCGGCCGCCACCGCCGCCAGCCGCCTTGATGATGACCGGGTAGCCGATGGCGCGCGCAATGCGCTTGTTGGTGGTCGCATCGTCGGACAGTTCGCCTTCGGAGCCCGGCACGCAAGGCACGCCTGCCTTGATCATGGCCTGCTTGGCCGCGACCTTGTCGCCCATCGTGCGGATGTTTTCCGGCGTCGGGCCGATGAACTGGAATCCGCTTTGCTCGACGCGCTCCGCGAAGTTGGCGTTCTCGCTCAGGAAACCGTAGCCGGGGTGGATCGCTTCGGCGTCGGTCACTTCTGCCGCCGAAATGATCGCCGGCATGTTGAGATAGCTTTGGCCCGATGCCGCAGGCCCGATGCACACGGCCTCCTGGGCCAGCTTGACGTACTTGGCGTCGCGATCGGCTTCGGAATAAACCATGACGGCCTTGATGCCCATCTCGCTGCAGGCACGCTGGATCCGCAAGGCGATTTCGCCGCGATTGGCGACCAGGATCTTCTTGAACATGGTCACTCGATGATGAACAGCGTCTGGCCGTATTCGACCGCTTGCCCGTTTTCGCCGAGGATCTGCGTGACCGTGCCGGACTTGTCGGCCTCGATCTCGTTGAGGATCTTCATGGCCTCGATGATGCAGATGGTGTCGCCTTCGTTGACTTTGCTGCCCACTTCGACGAACGAGGGTGCGCCTGGGCTCGACGAACGGTAGAAGGTGCCGACCATCGGCGACTTGACGGCGTGCCCGGTGGCGACCGCGTCGGCCGGAGCCGCCGCAGGCGCTGCTGCCAGCGGTGCCGTGGCGGGCGCTGGCCCTGCGGCCTGCGGCGCGAGCGTTTGCACGTACTGAACCGGAGCGGCCTCACCGCCCTTGACGATCCGGACCTTGCCCTCGGCTTCGGTGATCTCGAGTTCGGAAATGTTCGATTCAGACACCAGGTCGATCAGTGTCTTGAGTTTGCGTAGATCCATGGGGCTCCAATTGCCGTGTTCGCCGGCTTTGCCGGTCATTCGGGATTAACTCGCCTGAACGTTGGCTTATTTCAGCGTATCGACGCCAACGCCTTCGCGTGGGGGCGGATTCTAACCGTGAACTTCTGCACGGCGCCAAGCCTCAAGGTCGGCGGGTTCGACCTTGCCCATTTTACGCGCCGCGATGGCGCCATCGGCGCTCAACACCAACGTGAACGGCAGCCCGCCCGCGGTATTGCCCAGCTGCTTCACCAGATCGGTCCCTTCCAGGCCGGCCAGACCGACCGGAAAGGTCACAGGCAGCTTTTCAAGGAATTTTCGGACCGCCGTCGGCTGATCGATGGCCAATCCGACAACTTGCCAGCCGTTGGACGCGTGATCCTTGTAAAAGCGATCGATCATCGGCAGCTCTTCGATGCAAGGCGGGCACCAGGTGGCCCAGAAATTGAGAAGCATCGGTTTGCCTTTCAGATCGGCCATCCGCACTTCGCCACCGTCGGGACGGGTGAAAGTTCGGCTCCAGAATGCGTCGTCCATCCGCTCGCCGGCAGCGCTGTGGGTCTGGTGCTCGCGCCACCACGCACCGCCCAGCCCTGCGCCCACCGCCACCATGGCAACGCCGCCGTAAAGCCAACGCCGGCGGCTCACTGTATCCGTCATTCAGAATCCTTTTCGATCAGGCGACGCAGGGCGGCCAGGTCGCCCCTCGGGGTTCGACCCTGCGCATCGGGTTTCAGCGCTCCGCGCAAATCATCCAGATCGTAGACGAGCAGATGCACCCCGATCTCTTCGCCCAGCATCCGACTGTGGGCATGCACGCTGAGCGCTTCGACCTGTTCGCCGTGAAAGCCGTTCACCATGCGCGGCTCGTAGTCAACATGGTGATCAATGAGCGCGATCTCCGCGGACTTCGAGTCATCGCAGAACATCTGGATGTAGATGTCCGACAGCCGCGTCGCCGTACCATGCCAGACAGCGCCGCCGAGATGGGGCCGAAACGCCGCCATGCGCTGCATCCATTCGAGTGCTAGCGAGCGCAACGCGTGCAACTCTTTGGGCTGGGTGTCCGCACAGAACAGCGCGATGTAGTCCCGAACCTCGGCTTCCACCTCGTCGTTGTTGGGAAGCCCGCTGCGCGAAGACAGGCCGAGATCGCGCACCGCCCGGCGCTTGGCGGGGCCGTATTCGAGCCCTTCCTCGACGACGAGACGGGCGGCGGTCGCTGCGATTTCGCGCTTGGGCGTGTCCATCGGATCATTCTGCCCGCAGACCGCATTCCGCAGAAGTGCATGCAGGGCGCATCCCTAAAATCGGCCGATGCACATTCATATCCTCGGCATCTGCGGCACATTCATGGGCGGTGTCGCCGCCCTCGCCCGCGCAGCCGGCCACCGCGTGACCGGCTGCGACGCCGGCGTCTATCCGCCGATGAGCGATCAGCTGCGCGCACTCGACATCAAACTGATCGAAGGCTTTTCGGCCGACCAGCTCGCCCTGAAGCCGGACATGTTCGTGGTCGGCAACGTGGTGTCACGCGCCCGCCTCGCGGACGGCACGCCCAAGTTTCCGCTGATGGAAGCCATCCTCGATGCGGGTGCGCCCTACACCAGCGGGCCGCAGTGGCTGGCAGAACATGTCCTGCAAGGTCGCCATGTGCTGGCGGTCGCGGGCACGCACGGCAAGACCACGACCACGTCGATGCTCGCGTGGATCCTGGAAATGGCGGGCAAGGCGCCTGGCTTCCTGGTCGGCGGCGTGCCGCTGGACTTCGGCGTGTCGGCCCGGCCCGGCGGCGGCTCAGCGCCGTTCGTGATCGAAGCCGATGAGTACGACACCGCCTTCTTCGACAAGCGCAGCAAGTTCGTCCACTACCGGCCTCGCACCGCGGTGCTGAACAACCTCGAGTTCGACCACGCCGACATCTTCGACGATCTCGCCGCCATCGAGCGGCAGTTCCATCACCTCGTGCGCACCGTGCCCGCCACCGGTCGCATCGTGGTCAATGCGACCGAGGACAGCCTGCGGCGCGTGCTGGCCCAAGGCTGCTGGAGCGAGGTCGCGCGATTCGGCGCGGGTAGCCCCGACACCGACTGGCAAGCCAAGGGTGAGCACGGCGCGTTCGACGTGCTGTACCGTGGCGAGCGCGTCGGCCGTGTCGACTGGAAGCTCTCCGGGCTGCACAACCAGATGAATGCGCTGGCCGCCATCGCCGCAGCCGACCATGTGGGCGTGGCGCCCGCCGAGGCCGCCGCGGCGCTCGGTACCTTTCGGAATGTGCGTCGTCGCATGGAACTGCGCGGCACCGTGGCGCGCCCCGGCGGCGAGATCACCGTCTACGACGACTTCGCCCACCACCCGACGGCGATCCGCACGACGCTCGACGGCCTGCGCCGCCAGCTCGACGGCCAGGGCAAGCAAAGTGAGCGCATGCTCGCGGCCTTCGAGCCGCGCAGCAACACGATGAAGCTCGGCACGATGGCAGCGCAATTGCCGTGGAGCCTGGAGGCGGCCGACCTGGCGTTCTGCCACACCGCCGGACTCGATTGGGACGCCGCCGCCGCGTTGAAGCCCATGGGAGAGCGCGCGCAAGTCGCCGGGTCGATCGATCCGCTCGTCGCGCAGATCGTTGCAGCCGCGCGAGCCGGCGATCACATCGTCTGCATGAGCAACGGCGGTTTCGGCGGCGTGCACGACAAGCTGCTGGCGGCATTGCAGGCACAAACCCCATGAATTCGACGCGAGCGCACCAGCTGATCGATACGCTCCAGCTCAAGCCGCACCCGGAAGGCGGCTGGTACAGCGAAGTATTCCGCTCGACCGCCAGCGTTTCGCCGGCCGACGGCAGGTCACTGCGCAGCGCGCTCACATCGATCTATTTCCTTCTCGAGGCGCAGCAGCACTCGCGCTGGCATCGTGTTCTGTCCGACGAGGTCTGGGTCCATCTGGAAGGCGTGCCGCTGGCGCTGTGGACCTGCGACGCGGGCCTCCGAACTGCGCCGGCCCATGTGCGGCTCGGCCCTGTCGACGTGCACGGCACGCGCCCGCAACACGTGGTGCCGGCCGGTCAGTGGCAGGCGGCGCGGCCGATCGTGAGCCACACCGCCGGCGACTTCACGCTCGCCGCCTGCATGGTCGGTCCGGGCTTCGACTTCAGCGATTTCTCGTTGATGCCCGGCGCCAGCGACGAAGCGGCTGCCATGCGTCACCACTGGCCCGATCTCGCCGTTTTGATGTGATAGGCGCTTAACCCCGGCGCTGCTTCACGGCGTGCGACAGCGTGTCGAGCATGGCGACCGAGTCGTCCCAGCCGATGCAGGCGTCGGTGATGCTCTTGCCGTATTCCAGATCGGCGATCAGCTCCTTGCCTGGCGTGAATTTCTGCGCGCCGGCCTGCAAATGGCTTTCCACCATCACACCGAACACGCTTGTGCTGCCGCCCGCGATCTGTCCGGCGATGTCCTTCGCCACGTCGATCTGCTTTTGGTGCTGCTTCGCGCTGTTGGCGTGGCTGCAGTCGACCATCAGGGTCGGCGGCAACTTGGCCGAAGAGAGGTCGGCGCAGGCGGCCGCGACACTGGCCGCGTCGTAGTTCGGTGCCTTGCCGCCACGCAGGATCACGTGGCAGTCCGGGTTGCCGTTGGTCTGCACGATCGCGACCTGGCCGTTCTTATGGACCGACAGGAAGTGATGCCCGCGCGCCGCCGCCTGGATGGCGTCGGTCGCGATGCGGATGTTGCCGTCGGTGCCGTTCTTGAAACCGATCGGCGCCGACAGGCCCGACGCCAATTCGCGATGCACCTGGCTTTCGGTGGTGCGCGCACCGATCGCGCCCCAGCTGATGAGGTCGCCGATGTACTGCGGGGAGATCACGTCGAGGAATTCGCTGCCGGCGGGCAAGCCGATCCGATTGATGTCGATCAGAAGCTGGCGCGCGATGCGCAGACCCTCGTCGATGCGGTAGCTTTCGTCGAGGTAGGGGTCGTTGATCAACCCCTTCCAGCCCACCGTGGTGCGCGGCTTCTCGAAGTAGACGCGCATCACGATCTCGAGTGACTCGGCGTGCTTGTCGCGCAGCACCTTGAGCCGGCGCGCGTAGTCGAGTGCGGCAGCGGGGTCGTGGATCGAGCATGGGCCCATGACCACCAGCAGCCGGTCGTCCGTGCCGGCCATGATGTCGTGGATGGCACGGCGCGTGCCGGTGATCAGCGTTTCGACCGGCGTCCCGCGGATCGGGAAGAAACGGATCAGGTGTTCGGGAGGGGGCAGCACGTTGATGTCCTTGATGCGTTCGTCGTCGGTCTGGCTGGTTTTCTCGACGCTCGCATACCAGCTGTCGCTGGTGGGGGCGGTGTTCTGGCTCATCGTGTGACTCCTGGATCAACAATCAAAAGGGCATAAAAAAACCGCCGGGGCGTGAGCGCCGGCGGTCTGGGAGGGGTGTACGTTTGCTTTACGCGCTCGCCTCTGGGCCGCCGGAAGTCCGGAACCAAAAGTACGAAAAATAGAAAGCTGCGCGCAACATGGGTGGCCAATGTAGCACAGGGTTTTGCGCGCCGGGTTTTTCAGGCGGTGCCGCCGACCGTGAGACCGTCGATGCGCAGGGTGGGCTGGCCGACGCCGACCGGCACACTCTGGCCTTCCTTGCCGCAGGTGCCCACGCCCGAATCGAGCGCCATGTCGTCGCCGATCATGGTCACGCGCGTCAGCGCGTCCGGGCCGTTGCCCACGATCGTCGCGCCCTTGACCGGGTACTGGATCTTGCCGTTCTCGACCCAGTAGGCCTCGCTCGCCGAGAACACGAACTTGCCGCTCGTGATGTCGACCTGCCCGCCGCCGAAGTTGGTGGCGTAGAGGCCCTTCTTCATGCTCGCGACGATTTCTTCGGGGTTCTTGTCGCCGCCCAGCATGTAGGTATTGGTCATGCGTGGCATCGGCACGTGCGCGTAGCTTTCGCGGCGGCCGTTGCCGGTGGGCTTCACGCCCGTCAGGCGGGCGTTCATCGAATCCTGGATGTAACCCTTGAGGATGCCGTCCTCGATCAACACGTTGCGCTGGCTCGCGTTGCCTTCGTCATCGACGTTGAGCGACCCACGGCGGTCGGCGATGGTGCCGTCGTCGAGCACCGTGACACCCTTGGCCGCCACGCGTTCGCCGATGCGGCCCGAGAAGGCGCTCGACCCCTTGCGGTTGAAATCGCCTTCGAGACCGTGGCCGATCGCCTCGTGCAGCAGGATGCCGGGCCAGCCCGGACCGAGCACGACCGTCATTTCGCCGGCCGGCGCAGGACGCGCTTCGAGGTTCGTCAATGCGGCCTTGACGGCCTGGTCAACGTATTCGGCAATGTGTTCGTCGTCGAAGTAAGCCAGGCCGAAGCGTCCGCCGCCACCGCCTGAGCCGACTTCGCGACGGCCGTTCTGTTCAGCGATGACCGTGACCGACAAGCGCACCAGCGGTCGGACGTCGGCGGCCAGCGTGCCGTCGGCGCGCGCCACCAGCACCACGTCGTACTCGCTGGCCAACCCGGCCATCACCTGCGCCACGCGCGGGTCGCGCGAGCGGGCGAGCTTCTCGACCTTGCCGAGCAGCGCGACCTTGGCGGTGCTGTCGAGCGTGGAGATCGGGTCGACGCCGTTGTAGAGCGAGCGGCTGCCGGCGATCTTCTTGGTCGCCGTCTTCGCGCGCGCGGTGCGCCCGGCTGACGAAATCGACCGCACCGTCCGGGCTGCGTCGAGCAGCGAGGCTTCGGAGATATCGTCCGAATAGGCGAACGCGGTTTTTTCGCCGCTCACCGCCCGAACGCCGACGCCTTGGTCGATGCTGAAGCTGCCGGTCTTGACGATACCTTCTTCCAGGCTCCAGCCTTCGCTGCGCGTGTACTGGAAGTAGAGATCCGCATCGTCCACCCCGTAGCGGGTGATCTCGCCGAGCGCCTTCGACAGGTGCGACTCGTCGAGGCCAAACGGCGTGAGAAGCAGCGATTGCGCCGTGGCGAGGCGCTCGATGGTGGGTTCGCGAGAGATCATCGAGCCATTCTAGGGAGCGGCCGCGAATTCAGCTCTGCATCAATCTTTTGGCCCTGGAAATCGACATCAAAATCCCGAGCCCCAGCCCGAGCGTGACCATGGCGGTGCCGCCGTAGCTGATAAAGGGCAGCGGCACGCCCACCACCGGCAGGATGCCGCTCACCATGCCCATGTTGACGAAGGCGTAGGTGAAAAAGATCAGCGTGATGGCCCCGGCGAGCAGCCGCGAGAACAGCGTCGGCGCATCGGAAGCGATCGCGAGGCCACGAAAAATCAGAAAGATGAAGGACGCGATCAGGAAAAGGTTGCCAGCCAGGCCGAACTCTTCCGAATAGGCCGCGAAGATGAAGTCTGTCGTGCGCTCGGGAATGAACTCCAGGTGCGTCTGCGTCCCCTGCATGAAGCCCTTGCCGCCGACGCCGCCCGAGCCAATGGCGATCATCCCCTGGATGATGTGGAAGCCCTTGCCGAGCGGATCCTTGCTCGGGTCGAGCAACGTGCAGACGCGCTGCTTCTGGTACTCATGCAGGATGCGCCAATCGAAGCCATCGGCACACAGCGTCGATTCGTAGCCCACGATGAGTGCCACTGCGACCAGTCCGATGAGCACGGGCGGCACGATGAGCTTCCAGGAGAGGCCGGCGAAAAAGATCACCGAGAGCCCCGCCGACAGCACCAGCAGCGCGGTACCAAGGTCGGGTTGTTTCATGATGAGCCCGACGGGCACCACCAGCAGGATGGTCGCCACCGCGAAGTCGAGCGGCCGCAGCTGCCCTTCTCGCCGCTGGAACCACCAGGCGAGCATCAACGGCATCGCGATCTTGAGAATTTCGCTGGGCTGGATCACGAACCCGACGTTGAGCCAGCGCTTTGCGCCCTTTTTCGTCAGCCCGAAGATCGCCACCGCGATCAGCAACGCCACACCCACGGTGTAGAGCGGCACCGCAAAACTCATGAGCCGCTGCGGCGGGATCTGCGCCACCACGAACATGATGAAGCCGGCCAGCAGCATGTTGCGGCCGTGGTCCATGAAGCGGGAGCCGTGGTCGTAGCCCGACGAATACATCGTGAGCAGGCCCGCGCAGACGAGCAGGAACACCGCAAAGGCCAGGAAGCCGTCGAAGCCCTGGAACACGGGCGCAATGCGTCGCGCGAACGAGGGCTGGTTGAACACGGCTGACATGGGGCGGGATTATCCGCGCCCTCGCGATCTCACAGCCCGAACTCGACCATTGCGACCGTCCGGCCTGGCCGGCTTTGCATGCGCAGCCGCGCGCCAATCGCCCGCGCGCGCTCGCTGAGCGCGCGCGGCGCCAAGCGCTCGGCGTCGAATCCCCGTCCGTTGTCGATCACACACAGGCGCAGCACAAGCCCGTGCTTCGCCGCTTCAATGCGCAGCACGCTGGCCTGGGCATGTTGCAGCACATTGGAAATCGCCTCAAACAGCAGGAACTGCAATTGCCGCATCGCCGCACCGTCGAGGTTGGCGACGGGGGCCAGCTCGTCGACGGCCCATTCGAGCGAAAGGCCGGCGGCCGCGAAGCGCGGCGTCATTCGGTAGCGCAGCCCGGCAAGCAGCGCGCCGACGTCTCCGGGCGGCAGGTGAATCGAATCGATCGAGAGCTTGAGCTGGTCGAGCGAATCGCGCAGTGTGCGCAGCACCTCGGCATCGCTGCCCTGGCCGGATTGCAGTTGGCGGATGGCGGCGCTGATGTGCGAACCGACCCCGTCGTGCATGTCGCGCAGGATGCGCTCGCGCTCCTGCGTTCGCGCCTGTTCGCGTGCGCCCTGTTCGAGGCGCTCGTAAACGAGGGCCAGCTCGTGCTCGCGGTCGGCGACCCGCGAGGCGAGCGTCTGCAGCAGGTCGCGCGCTTTGGCGCTCGCCTCGCGAAAACGGCTGATGACCAGTCCGAGCAGCGCCAAGCCGAAGAGCGTCGACGTGTAGCGCACCCACGTCGTGCTGCCGTAGGCATCCGACAGCCGGATCACCGCCCAGTCGCGACCAGCCGCAGCCACGGTGAGCACCGCCACCAGCGCGACCAGCACGCGCGGCAAGCTGGGCCGCCGAACGGTCGCCGCGACGAAGAACGACACGTACGCCACCACCGCGACGACCTCGATCGCAAGCCAGATCGTGAGCCAGTCCGGGCGCGCGCGCGAAAGCGCGAAGTAACAGACGACCACGGGAATCGTGAACACCCCGAGTGCGGCGCGCTCGAGCCAGCGCATGCCGGGTCGTCCGTGCCACCCCGCCAGGTGCTGGCAGAACATGACCACCGCGCCGGCCCAGCCGGAATAGCAGGCGGTCATGAGGGTTCCCCATTCGACCCACGGCAGCGGCGGGTTCCTGATCGCGCCATCGGCCACGCGCATCGCCCAGCAGAACTCCGCGATCGCCGCCCACAGATAGAGATGCTCGCGGCGCGGCCGGGCCGGCACGCTGGCATCGACCTGCGTGAGCCAGAGCGCGAACGCGGTCACCCCCACGAAGAGGCTGAAGGCCGTCAGCAACACCGATCCCGTAAAGCGCCACGCGTAGGCCGATTCGTAGAGCCGGTGACGCACCAACGTCGCAGGACCGACCGTGACCGTCGACAAACCGGCACGGCGGCCGCTGTCCGCGCGCAGGTCGATCTGCAGCGTGTTGAGGCCCGGCTTCAGCAGGTCTTTTGGCAGCGGCACGTAGATCGGCGCCTTGCCATAGTCGGCGCCGCCCTCTGTCGAAAGGTCGCCGAACACCTGAAGCAGGCTGCCGTTCAGGCTGACCTCGAAGGCGCTGCCGGCACGCGGGATGAACAGGCCCCAAGGCGCCGAAGGCGGCTGACTCAGCACGAAAGGCAGCTCGAAGTGCGCTGTGCCGGGACGGCCTGCATGCTGGCGATCCCAGTGATAGGGCAGCTGCAGCGACGCGCCGCGAGTGACGCCATCCACGCGCGTGGTCACGGTAGCGGCATGCAAGGCCATGGCTTCGGGTTCGCTGGCGGCCAGCGCCCCCTGCGCCGCAAGCAGCAGCAGTGCCGCCGCACACAGGCGGCCCAGCGCGCGACGAAGTTCGTGCCTGCGCATCACCGGGCCACACCCTCAGTGCAGATGCGGCAGCAGCCCGAGCCGCGTCGCCTCGTACACCGCCTCGTTCTTGGAATGCACCGCGAGCTTGCCGTACAGGTTCTTGATGTGCGTCTGCACGGTGTGCACGCTGAGGTTCTTGAGCCGCGCGATCTCGGCATAGGAAAAGCCACGCGCAATCAGCGTCAGCACCTCATGCTCCCGTCCAGATAGCAAGGCGCGACCTGCGGGCGGCGTGGTCGCAGGCGTCAGCGCGCGGGCCACCTCTGCTTGCGGCGACGCATGGGCCGCCGAGTGCAGGCTGCGGTACTTCTCGAGCACGCGGCGGGCAATCATGGGCGAGATCGGCGACGCGCCGCCCTTCATGTCGATGATGGTTTGCGAAATGTCTTCCGGCGCCGCGTCCTTGTGGAGGTAGCCGACCGCACCGGCCTCGATGCTGGCGAGCACGTTGTCCTCGTCGCCGAAGACGGACACGACCAGCGGATCGCAGGCCGGAAAACGGGCGACCGCCGCACGGATCACATCGAGACCGCTGCCATCCGGCAGACCGAGGTCGACCAGCAGCACGTCCGGCGCGTCGCGTGTGGTCTGCAACCAGCCGATCGCCTCGCGCATCCGGCTGGCACTGCCGAGCCAGCGCAAACGATTGCAGCCGCGCACACCCGCTTCGAAAAAACTGCGTGCGCGCGGATCGTCCTCGACGACGAACACCCCCCACTTCTCTGCGGCGCTCTCCCCGAGTTGCTTGGTGTTCATGCCGCAGAGCATACGTCCCAGAAACAGTAAGAAACATTCTCGAACTCCCCGCTTTGTGGGATGCGCAGGCCGCCTTGCATCTTCAAACTCGCGCCCGTCAGCCTATTTTTTGTAACTTTTAGTAGATAACGAAACGGGGAAAACCGATGAAGCACACGCACCTGACCCTCAAATCCGGCCTCGCCACCGCTTTGCTGGCATCGCTTGCCGCATGCGGCGGCGGGGGTGGCGGCGGAAGCGGCGGATTCTTCCTGCCGCCAGCGACGGGCAGCACGGCACCGGCTGCCGGAACGGACACCACTGCGGGAAGTGGCAACACCGACACGGGCGCCACGCTGGCCAAGCTGGACGGTGTCGTCGCCACAGGCGCCGCTTTCGCCGGCGCCACCGTGACCGTGACCGACCAGACCGGCGCGACTGTCTGCACCACGCCGACGAATGCGGACGGCACCTTCAGTTGCACCTTGCCTGCCACGACCAAAGCCCCGCTCGTCATCCGCGCCACGCGCGATGACCAGAGCCTATACAGCACCACGGCCAGCGCAGCCAGCGGCATCACGAACGTCACACCGCTCACCACGATCGTCGTTGCGCAGCTGTCGCCCGACGGCAACCCTGCGAGCCTTGCCGGCGCGATCCAAACGCAGCCTGACCTCGTCACCGCGACCACCATCCAAACCCAGGTCACCGAACTCGTCGCCGCGCTCAAGCCACTGCTCGACGCACTGGGCCAGGGCGCACTCGACGTGATGAGCGGAGCCTTCACCGCCGACGGCACGGGCGCAGACAAGGTGCTGGACTCGATCTCGGTCAGCGTGCTGCCCAACGGCACGTCCGCCAATATCGAAGTGACGGTGAAAACGGTGCCTACGGCCGATGGGGCTCCGCCCGTGTCGATCGTCTTCAACACCAGCGCACCCACGCCACCTCTCCCGACAACGGCAGCGGATCTGACCGCGTCCCTGGCGACAGACTTCCCGACGCCGACGGCTGTGGCAGCCCTGTTCCAACGCCTGACGGCTTGCTATGCCCTGCCACTCACCACGCGCGTCAATGGAAGCGGTGTCATCGACGACAACACCAATGCCACCGGCACCGCATCCAACATCGCGGCCCCTGCCTGCAAAACGCTGTTCGTGAACGACGATCCGGCCACATTCTTCAGCAACGGTTTTCCCGTCGGCCGCGACAACAACAACAACGGATCCTTTGCCGGCATCTTCCGTTCCGGCGCCACCGGCGTGGTTTTCGATCGCGGCAACGTCGAGTACGCGCGCAGCAGCGCCGGCGAGTACGTGCTGAGCTACCGCTCGACCGACCGCTTCGGTGGCATCGACAACGACACCATCATTGCGCGCAACGTCGACGGCGTGCTCAAGCTGACCGGCAACAACTACGCGTACCGCGTCACGCTGCGGCCGTACTCGGAAGACCGGGAGCGGATCAACTCCCCTGCCTTCAGCTCCTTCAACACCGGCTACAACATTTCGATCGACAACAAGCTGCTGAACTCCAATCCTGTCTTCTCGAAGGTGGAAGTCACGACGCCGTTCGACGCCCTGCCGCTCACCTACTACCCGGACGGAAATCTTTCTTTCTTGTCGATCAGCAGAAATGGGCTGCCCGGGGCGGCCAATCTGCAGTCGACCAGCATCGTGCGGCTCGCCGGCGCGTTCCAGAACCCGGCCACGCAGGGTCCCGTCAGCGCCAAGGAAACGGGCATCTACTACGTTCAGCCTGAATACACGGAAGCTCAGATCAGCGAAATACCCAACCAGAGCGTCTGGTCGGTGAAGTTCTTCCATGTGAACACGGCGATTCAGCCGATCGTGCAGACGTATCGCACCATCTCACGCGCACAAACGCTGAATGAAATCCGTCAACTTAAGATCGCGCAACTGACCGACGCGCAGCGCGCGGAGATGGTCGCTGGCAGCAGTGCCACCGGCCGGTTCACGTTTGGCCAGGCAAGCCAAGCCGACCCCAACCTCATCGACTTCAGCTCCGAAGGAAACCTCGACGCCTGGACTGTGCCGCTGGGCGCCCTCGCCCCCACCTCCTTGAGTGCTCAGGGCAGCGCGCCTCCCATCAGCAATGTAGCCGGGGCACGATTCAACGATGGCACGAGCGTATTGAGCACGGCGCGCAAGGGCATCATCTACTGCGCCCGCCAAGGCCAGAACGACTTGCATTGCGACCCCGCCGTGCCGTCCCAGTACGCCAACGGCACCTCGGTTGACCTGTTCGACCTCTGGGCGCGTAGTTCACGCCAGGTAGAGATCAGCAAGAAGGTGGTCACCAGAGCGCTCCCGTAATCGCACAGGCCCCAAAAAAGCCCCGTTCGCGGGGCTTTTTTCCTTTTGAGAGAATCCGGCTGCAGCGCCCGTCCCGCCTGCGAGATTCGCTATCAAATTAGTAGCATGAAACCCCAGCCCACCACCCACCTGCTCTACCTGCACGGATTTCGCTCTTCGCCGCAATCTGCCAAGGCGCGGCTGGTGGCCGAGCGGGTGGCAACGCGGCACCCCAAGGTGCAGTGGTGGGCGCCGCAATTGCCACCCTCGCCGCGCGAGGCGATGGACAGGGTCATGAAGGGCATCGAGGACTGGCCGCGCGACTCGATGGCCGTCATCGGCTCGTCGCTGGGCGGCTTCTATGCAACCTACGTGGCGGGCATGACGCGCTGCCGGCTCGTGCTGCTCAATCCGGCGGTGCGGCCCGCGCGCGACCTGGCGCGCCACATCGGCGACCAGACCAGCTGGCACGATCCATCGGAACATTTCTATTTCCGGCCCGAGTACATCGCCGAGCTGCGTGCGCTCGAGGTCGGCACCCTGACGCGACCGGAACGGGCGCTGGCGATCGTCGCCAAGGGCGATGAGGTGCTCGACTGGCGCGAGATGTCGGCGCGCTATCCGGGCAGCCGCGTCAAGCTGCTGGAAGGCGGCGACCACGCGCTGTCGGATTTCGCCGGGGCGCACCTGGACGACGTGATGGCGTTCATCGACCCAGTCTGAAACGGCGCCGGGGCCGCGGCCGGAGCGCGCCTTGATAATCGTCAAATGTTTGTATTGTTTGAAGAAGCCGGGAAATACCTCGGCGGCCGGCTGTTGTCGGAAGCCGAAGCCTCGGCACAGGTCGAGCTCGACACCGGCAAGCGCGTCAAGGTCAAGAGCGTCAACATCGTGTTGCGCTTCGAGAAGCCGTCGCCCGCCGAATTGATCGCCGAGGCGCGCACGCTCGCCGCCACCATGGACCTGGACCTCGCCTGGGAATTCGCGGCGGACGGCGAGTTCGGCTTTGCCGACCTGGCGTCGGACTATTTCAGCGACAAGCCGACGCTCGTGCAGCAGGCCGCCGCGCTGTTCGCGCTGTTCGAGGCGCCGCACTACTTCCGGCGCGCCGGCAAGGGCCGCTTCAAGAAAGCGCCGGCCGAGATCGTTCAGCAGGCGCTCGCCGCCATCGAGAAGAAGAAGCTCGTCACCGCGCAAATCGCCGACTGGGCGGTGCAGCTGGCCGATGGCGTCTGCCCGCCGCCGATCCGCGAGCAGCTCTACAAGATCCTCTTCAAGCCCGACAAGAACGCGCCCGAGTACAAGGCCGTGGTCGACGCGTCGCGTGCGTCGCAAACCCCGCCGCTCGAACTGCTGGAGCGGGCGGGCGCCATCGATTCGCCCTACCAGTTCCACTGGCGCCGCTTCCTCTTCGAGAACTTTCCCAAGGGCACCACCTTCCCGGCGTTGCAGGCGCCGGTCATCGCCGACGAATTGCCCGTCGCCACCGCGCAGGCGTTCTCGATCGACGATTCGCAGACCACTGAAATCGACGATGCACTGTCGGTGCAAGGGCTGGGCAGCGGCACGGTGCTGGTGGGCGTGCACATCGCCGCGCCGGGCCTGGCGCTGGTGCCGGGCAGCGCGATCGACCAGGTCGCACGCGCCCGCATGTCGACCGTCTACATGCCGGGCTACAAGATCACGATGCTGCCCGACGACGTCGTGGCCGCCTACACGCTGCAAGAAGGCCGCGACTGCCCGGCCGTGTCGCTCTACGCCACCTTCGACGAAGCGACGCTCGAACTGCGCGGCACCGAGACGAAGCTCGAGCGCGTGCCGATCGTCGCCAACCTGCGCCATGACCAGCTCGATGCGGTGGTCACGCAGCCCTGGCTCGAAGACGGCGCATTCACCAGCGAAAACACGCACGAAGCGGCGTCGCGACTGCGCGAGCCGCTGTCGTTTCTGTTCCGCCTGGCGAAGCACCTGAAGGCGCAGCGCGAGGTGGTGCGCGGCAAACCGGAGAACTTCAACCGGCCCGACTACAACTTCCGCCTCACCGGCAACGACGGCGAACCCCAAGGCCACGAGCCGGTGCAGATCACCACGCGCCAGCGCGGCGCACCGCTCGACCTGATCGTCTCGGAAGCGATGATCCTGGCCAACAGCAGCTGGGGCGCCTGGCTCGGCGAGCTCGGCGTGCCCGGCCTCTACCGCAGCCAGGCCAGCATGGCGCCCGGCGTGAAGGTGCGCATGGGCACGCGTTCGCTGCCGCACGCCGGCCTCGGGGTGAAGAGCTACGCGTGGAGCACCTCGCCGCTGCGCCGCTACACCGACCTGGTGAACCAGTGGCAGATCATCGCGGCGGCGCGGCACGGCAAGACCGCTGCGCTGGCCGCGCCCTTCAAGCCGAAAGATGCCGATCTGTTCTCGATCCTCTCCGGATTCGACGCGGCCTACGCGACCTACAACGCCTACCAGGGCGGCATGGAGCGCTTCTGGACGCTCAAGTATTTGCAGCAGCAAGGCATCACCGAACTCACTGCGACCGTGGTCAAGGACATCCAGAACGGCGCGCTGGTGCGTGCCGACTCGTTGCCGCTGGTCTTCCCGGTGGCGGGGCAGCAGGAGCGCGGCGCGCACGTGCGCGTGAAGCTGGGCGAGATCGACGAGATCGCGCTCGACGTGCACGGCACGGTGATCGAACGCATCGATGTCCCGGCCGACGCCATGGCCGACGATGACGGCGGCGAGGAAGAAGAAGTGGCCGGTCCGATCGCCATCGCGGTCGACATGAGCGACAGCGAGGCCGCCTCGCCCGAGCCCGCCGCCGGATGAACCTCAAGGACCTCAGCACCCTGCAGATCGCGCTCGGCCTGTCGGTCGTCGCGCATGCCGCGCTGCTCACGGTCCGCTTCGTCGACCCGGAGGCTTTCAACCGCGTCTTCAAGGAAACGCCGCTCGAGGTGATCCTGGTCAACGCGCGCACCAACGAAAAGGCCGAGAAGGCCACCGCCATCGCGCAGACCTCGCTGGCGGGTGGCGGCGACCTTGAAAAAGGGCGCGCGACGAGCCCGCTGCCGCCCAGCGAATTCCGCACCGTCGGCGATGCGACAGAAGATGCGCAAAAGCAGGTCGAGGCCTTGCAGGCGCAGCAGATGCTGCTGCTCGCGCAGGTCAAGCAGCAGCTCGCCGCGATGCCGATGCCCGATCCGCGGAACCAGGGCACGCCGGCCGAGAACGCGGCCCGCGAGGAGAAGCGCAAGCAACTCATCAACCTGCTGGCCGAGATCGAGCGTCGGGTCAACGAAGAGAACGCGCGCCCGAAAAAGCGCTACATCAGCCCCGCGACCAAGGAGGCGGCGTATGCCGCCTACGTGGATGCGCTGCGTCGGCGCATCGAGGTGCGCGGGACCGAAAACTTCCCGGAAGCGGCAGGCAAGAAGCTCTACGGCCAGCTCACGATGCTGGTCACCGTCAACTTCGACGGCAACATCGTCAGCGCCGAAATCGTCGAGAGTTCGGGCGTGCCCTTGCTCGACCGGCGCGCGCAGGCCATCGTGCGCAGCATCGGCAACTTCGGCCGCTTCAGCGATGCGATGCGCCGCGAGACCGACCAGATCGCGCTGCCGTCGCGCTTCAAGTTCACCCGCGACGAGACGACCGAGCTCTCGTCCAAATAAAGACGTCGCCATGGATTTGTATTGCGTGATGGGCAACCCGATCGAGCACAGCCGCTCGCCTTGGATTCATGCGCGCTTCGCCGAGCTGACGGGCGAGACGCTGCGCTACGAGCGCAGGCTGGTGCCGCTCGACGGCTTCGCGGCGACGTTGGCAGCGCTGCGTGCGGATCCCGGCGCCACGCTGCGCGGCTGCAACGTCACGGTGCCTTTCAAGTTCGATGCGGCCACGCTCGCAGAGCACATCTCGCCACGCGCCGCGCTGGCGGAAGCCGTCAACGTGCTGAGCTTTCAGGACGACGGCATCCACGGCGACAACAGCGACGGCATCGGCCTCGTGCACGACATCACGGGCAACGCCGGCGTGCCGCTCGCCGGGCGCGACGTGCTGCTGATCGGTGCCGGCGGTGGTGCGTCCGGCGTGCTCGGCCCGTTCATCGAAGCCGGGGCCAAGCGCATCGTGGTGGCCAACCGCACACTCGCCAAGGCCATCGCGCTGGTGCAGCGCCATGCGGCGCTGGCACTTGCCCACCACGCGACGATCGAGGCGCAGTCGCTCGACACGGTCACCGGCGCTTTCGACATCGTCGTCAATGCGACAGCCTCCAGCCTCGCGGGCGGCGGCGTGCCGGTCGCGGGCAGCGTGTTGAAGCCGGGCGCACTGGCCGTGGACATGATGTACGGGCCCGCGGCGGCCGGCTTCATGGACTGGGCTCGGGCCCACGAGGCGGTGCCGCGCGATGGCCTCGGCATGCTGGTCGAGCAGGCGGCGGAAGCCTTCTCGATCTGGCGCGGCGTGCGACCGCCGGCGGCGCAGGTGCTGGCCGAACTGCGCGCCGTGGTCGGCTGACCGGCACAGGACGCAACCCATGCGCGCTTTGTTCACCTGGCTGCTTTGCCTTGTGCTGTCGGCCTGCGCGCTGCAGCTGTTCTTCGTCGGGCGCATCGCGACGATGGCGTTCGTCGATCCGCAATCGACCGCGTTCCAGCGCTCCGAGGCATGGCAGATCGACCGGCACGGCCGCACCAACGGGCCCGGCGAGTGGCGCCAGCGCTGGGTGCCTTACGGCCAGATCGCCGATTCACTCAAGCGCGCGGTGATCGCCAGCGAAGACGCCGATTTTCTCTACCACCAGGGCGTGGAATGGGAGGCAATCGAGAAGGCGCGCGAGCGCAACGCCAGGGCCGAAGAAATTGCCGCACGGCGCGCCGCCGAAGCGACGAAGCGCGGCAAGACCTCACGCCCGCCCAAGCTGCGCGGCGGCTCGACCATCACGCAGCAACTCGCCAAGAACCTGTTCCTCTCCGGCGAACGCACGCTGCTGCGCAAGGGCCAGGAACTGGTGCTCGCCATGATGCTGGAAGTGCTGCTCGATAAGGAACGCATCCTCGAGCTGTACCTCAACAACGTGGAATGGGGCGAAGGCGTGTTTGGCGCCGAGGCCGCTGCGCAGCGTTACTTCAACAAACCGGCAGCGCGTTTGAGCGCGAACGAGGCGGCGCGTCTTGCCGTCATGTTGCCGAGCCCCAAGTTCTTCGAGCGCCGCCCGGGCTCGCCCTACATCGCCGGCCGCGCCGCGACCATCGTCGCGCGGATGCCGTCGGCCGAGTTGCCCTGAGTGCACAGCACCGGCCCCGTATCATCGCGCCCATGCTGGCGAAGCTGACGGGTTGGTTGTTGTTGGGGGTGGTGCGGTTGTTGACCGGGGCACAGGCACGCTGGTACGGCTGCCCGCCCAAAGCCGAGCAGCGCATCTATTTCGCCAACCACCAGAGCCACGCCGACCTGGTGATGATCTGGGCCGCGCTGCCGGAGGAACTGCGCACCATCACCCGACCGATCGCGGCGCGCGACTACTGGGCCAACACGCCCTTCAAGCGCTGGATCACGACCGAGGTCTTCAACGCCGTCTATGTGGAGCGCGCGGCGCCGCCCGCGGCCGAGGGCGAGCCGCCCGGCCCGGATCCGCTCGCGCCGTTGATCGAAGCCCTCAAGAGCGGCGACTCGATCATCATCTTTCCCGAAGGCACGCGCGGCTTCGCCACCGAACCGCAGAAGTTCAAGTCGGGCCTGTTTTCGCTCGCGACCCTGTTCCCCGACGTGGTGCTGGTGCCCGCGTGGATCGAGAACATCCAGCGCGTCATGCCCAAGGGCGAAGTGGTGCCGGTGCCGATCCTGTGCTCGGTGACTTTCGGCGCCCCGGTTCAGTTGGCGCCCGGGGAAGAGCGTCGCCCGTTCCTCGACCGCGCCCGCGACGCGGTGATCGCGCTGCGCAGCGTTTGAAGCACCCGTCGTCGCAATGAACCATTTCCTGCGCGGCCTTGCGCCGACCCAGCAAGTCGCGGCCCTCTTCGTGCTCGTTTTCGGCGTGCTCACGATCGTCAGCACCGTCACGCTGATCATCAGCCTGCGCGAACGCCGCAACGCCGAACACGGCGAAGCCTGGTTGCGCGAGTTCGAAGATTTCCGCAGCCTGCTGCGCACCACCTGGTGGATGGTGGTGGTGTTCTGGATCGGCTGGGCGCTCGGCGACGGCGTGGCGACGGTGCTTTTCGCGCTCATCGCGTTCCTTGCGCTGCGCGAATTCATCACGCTCTCGCCGACACGGCGTGGCGATCATCGCAGCCTGATCCTCGCGTTCTTTGTGGTGCTGCCGATTCAGTTCATCCTGGTCGGCACCGCGCGCTTCGATCTCTTCACCGTGTTCATTCCGGTCTACGTGTTCCTGGCCATTCCGGTGGTGAGCGCGTTGTCGAATGACACCGGGCAATTCCTCGAACGCAACGCCAAGCTGCAATGGGGCATCACGGTCTGCGTCTACGGCATGAGCCACGTGCCGGCGTTGCTGCTGCTCTCGTTCCCGGGCTACGAAGGCAAGAGCGCGTTCCTCGTGTTCTTCCTGGTGTTTGTGGTGCAGACCTGCATGGTGGTGCAGCACCTGATCGCGCGTCGCTTCACGTACGAGCCGCTCGCCCCGGCCGAAGCGCGCCGCGGCCTGCAGCGCTGGCTGGCACGCGAGCCCTTCGCGCCGAACGTGAGCCGAAGCTTCAACTGGGCCAGCTGGGCGGTCGGCATGGCGATCGCCAGTTTGGTGGGCGCGGCCATGTCGTTCATCACACCGTTCGGCTTCGGTCAGGCGCTCGCGATGGCGCTCATCGCGTGCGTCGCGGGCTCGATGGGCCACTTCGTGATGAAGGCGCTCAAGCGCGATCGCGGCATTCCGAACTGGGGGCCGAAGGGCAGCGGTGTGACCGGCGCGAACGGCCTGCTGGACAAGGTGGACGCCCTGTGCTTTGCGGCGCCGGTGTTCTTTCATTCGGTGCGCTGGTACTTCGGGGTCTGAACCGCATGCGTGTGCTCGGCATCGACCCCGGCCTGAACGTCACCGGTTTCGGCGTGGTCGACGTGGACGGCCACGCGCTGCGCTATGTGGCCAGCGGCACCATCACGACGCGCCATCTCGGCACCGGCAACCTGCCGGCGCGCCTCAAGGTGCTGTTCGACGGCATCAACGAAGTGGCGGCGCGCTACCAGCCCGACGCGTCGGCGGTCGAGATCGTGTTCGTCAACGTCAATCCGCAATCGACCTTGCTGCTCGGCCAGGCGCGCGGCGCGTGCGTGACCGCGCTGGTCACCAGCAACCTGTCGGTCGCGGAGTACACCGCGCTGCAGATGAAGCAGGCCGTCGCCGGTCACGGCAATGCGGCGAAGGCGCAGGTCCAGGAAATGGTGAAGCGCTTGCTGAACCTGCCCGGCCTGCCCGGCAGCGACGCGGCCGATGCGCTCGGCATCGCCATCACCCACGCGCACGTCGGCCGCTCGATGGCGCGACTCGCCAGTGCCACGGCGCTCGCACCGGGCGCCACCGGCAGCTACCGTTCGGGGCGCACGCGCTGACCACCTGTTCATGACCCCTTCCACCTCCAACTCCATTCCCCTCGCCCGCCTGTCCGGCGCGCTGCTCGCGGTCATCGCCTGGTTCTCGCTGCTGCTGCAGCTCAACCTGTCGGTCGGCATGGCGGCCGCCAACGGCAAGCCGGCGGTGATGGGCTTCGTGATCTTTCTCGGCTACTTCACCGTGCTCACCAACCTGTTCGTCGCGCTGGTGCTGACGCTGCCGCTCGTCGTGCCGTCGTCGGCCGCCGGACGCTTCGCGGCGCGGCCGGGCGTGGTGGGTTGCGCCGTCACCAGCCTGGTCGTCGTGGGCATCGGCTATCACCTGCTGCTGCGTCATGTGTGGTCGCCGCAGGGCCTGCAGTGGCTCGCCGACATGCTGCTGCACTACGTGATGCCGATCCTGTTTTTCCTGCACTGGCTGCTGGTGCTGCCCGGGCGCAGGTTGCCCGCGCTGGCACCGCTCGTGTGGTGCGTGTACCCGGTGGCCTACATCGTCTACGCATTGCTGCGCGGCGAAGTGCTGCATGCGTATCCGTACCCGTTCATCGATGTGACGGCGATCGGCTACGGCGCGGCGCTGCGCAATTCGCTCGGGCTGCTGGCGTGCTTCGGGATACTGGGTGCGATCCTGGTCGCCGTGTCGAACGCCCGCGCCCGTGCCTGACGCTCCGGCGCCGGCGCCTAGTCGCAGAAGCCTCGACTCAGGCGACGCGTTCCGCGATCAGCACGGCGAAGAAGCCGAAGGCCGCGAGCAAGGTCCACTTGAGCAGGATCCAGCCGAAGCGCCGGTACTTGACCTGCCCGGTGCCGGCGTAGAACGCGAAAGACACGCCGGCCACCAGCAGCATCAGCAGGATGGCCCAGCGAAACAGCAGCATCGGAAAAAGCGCCTACCAGGCGCGCGCGACTTCGGCAAAGCCGGCCGGCGCACGCTTCACGTCGTCGAAGGTGACGATTTCCCACGCATCTTTTTGCGCCATCAGTTCGCGCAGCAGCTTGTTGTTGAGCCCGTGGCCTGAACGGAACGCGGTGTAGGCGCTGAGGAGCGGGTGGCCGACCACGTACAGGTCGCCCATCGCGTCGAGGATCTTGTGCTTCACGAACTCGTCGTCATAGCGCAGGCCGCCGGCATTGAGCACCTTGGTGTCGTCCATGACGATCGCGTTGTCGAGCCCGCCGCCGAGCGCCAGGCCCTTGCTGCGCATGTACTCGACTTCCTTGGTGAAGCCGAAGGTGCGCGCACGCGCGATGTCGCGGCTGTAGGAGCCGCTGCCCAGATCGAATTCGACGCGCTGTCCGGTCGAGTTGACGACGCGGTGGTCGAAGTCGATCTCGAAGGCCAGCTTGTAGCCGTGGTACGGCGCCAGGCTCGCCCACTTCTCGTTGGCGCCCTCGCCTTCGCGCACCTCGACCTTGCGCGTCACGCGGATGAACTTGCGCGCCGCCTTCTGCAATTCGATGCCCGCGCTCTGCAGCAGGAACACGAAGGACGATGCGGAACCGTCGAGGATCGGCACCTCGTCGGCCGTGATGTCGATGATCAGGTTGTCGATGCCGAGGCCGGCGCACGCCGACATCAGGTGTTCGATGGTCTGCACCTTGGCGCCGCCGGTGGACACCGTCGACGCGAGGCGCGTGTCGGTCACCGCCTCGGCCGTCATGCGGATGTCGACGGGCTCGGGCAGGTCGACCCGGCGGAACACGATGCCGGTGTCGACGGGCGCCGGCCGCAGCGTGAGTTCCACGCGCTGGCCGCTGTGCAGCCCCACGCCCACGGCGCGGCTGATCGATTTGAGCGTTCGTTGTTGCAGCACGGCCGTGATTTTAGGAGCGCGAGGCGGCAGGCGTGCCGTTCGCCTCGCTATGTCCGCAATAGTCACAGCGTAGAACCCAGATGCGGCGCCGCCGGGCCGCCCCAAGGCGGCCGCGCCTCCCCCTCCGGGGGGGGCGAAGCACACGAAGTGGCAAGCCGGGGGGCCAACAGTCAGTCGGCCTGGCGGCGCAGGAAGGCCGGGATTTCGAAGTCGTCCATGCCGCCCGACGACAGCGCGTCGACCTTGGCGGCGGCCATCGTGCGGTTGGTGCGCCACACGCTCGGCACGGCCATGCCTTCGTAGTTGGGCTGGCCGTGCGCGCCGGCCTGGCCCACGCCACCGACGGCAGGCATGGCGTAGCCCACGTTGTCGGTGCCGGTGCGCAGCACCTTGAGTTCCGGCGCCTGGCGGCGAGCGTCGGCGCGCGACAGACCCGTTGCCACCACCGTCACGCGCATCTCGTCGCCGAGGCTCTCGTCGTACGCCGCACCGTAGATCACGTGCGCGTCCGGCGAAGCGAAGGCGCGGATGGTGGTCATCGCGAGCTTGGATTCGCTCAGCTTCAAAGAACCCTTCGACGCGGTCACCAGCACCAGCACGCCCTTGGCACCCGACAGGTCGATGCCTTCGAGCAATGGGCAGGCGACAGCCTGCTCGGCAGCGATGCGTGCGCGGTCCGGGCCGGCCGCAGCGGCGGTGCCCATCATGGCCTTGCCCGGCTCGCCCATCACGGTGCGCACGTCTTCGAAGTCGACGTTCACGCCACCGTACTCGTTGATGATTTCCGAAATGCCGCCGACGGCGTTCTTCAGCACGTCGTTGGCGTGCGCGAAGGCTTCGTCCTGGGTGATGTCTTCACCCAGCACGTCGAGCAGCTTCTCGTTGAGCACCACGATCAGCGAGTCGACGTTCGCTTCGAGTTCGGCCAGGCCGGCGTCGGCATTGTTCATGCGACGGCCACCTTCCCAGTCGAATGGCTTGGTCACGACGCCAACGGTCAGGATGCCCATTTCCTTCGCCACGCGAGCGATCACAGGGGCAGCGCCGGTGCCGGTGCCGCCGCCCATGCCGGCGGTGATGAAGAGCATGTGCGCACCGGCGATGGCTTCGCGGATGTCGTCCACGGCGAGCTCGGCGGCTTCACGGCCCTTGTCGGGCTTGCTGCCGGCGCCAAGGCCACTCGTGCCCAGCTGGATGATCTTGTGCGCATTGCTGCGCGTGAGTGCCTGCGCGTCGGTGTTGGCGCAGACGAACTGAACGCCTTGCACGCCGCGTTCCATCATGTGCGCGACCGCGTTGCCGCCGCCGCCGCCGACGCCGATCACCTTGATCTGGGTGCCCTGGTTGAATTCTTCG
The DNA here is from genome assembly GCF_001577265.1 of Variovorax sp. PAMC 28711. Classification (NCBI taxonomy): domain Bacteria; kingdom Pseudomonadati; phylum Pseudomonadota; class Betaproteobacteria; order Burkholderiales; family Comamonadaceae; genus Variovorax; species Variovorax sp. PAMC 28711. The sequence continues at coordinate 1,378,841 of NZ_CP014517.1, forward strand.
ACTTCGATCATTTCGATGGCCATTTTGATAACTCCTGGAATTTGCAGTTGCCGTTTGTGTGGGAATGAATTTTTTTGTAGCGTGTCACCGGATGAACATCAGGATGGGGGCCCGGTGCGCCGCCATCGCTCGTTGAAATGACGCGGAGGCCCTGCTCGCGCCAGCCAGAGTGGGTACGCGCTCATGGTCAGAAGTTCCCCACGATGAAGTCCTTGAAGCGACCGAAGGCCGTCTTCACCGAACCGTTTTTCTGTGCGACCTTGAAGCCGCGCATGCGGGCGAATCGCGCTTCTTCGAGCAGGCCCATGACGGTTGCGGCACGCGGCTGAGCGACCATGTCGGACAGCGCGCTCGAGTACTTCGGAATGCCGCGTCGCACCGGTTTCAGGAAGATGTCTTCGCCGAGCTCGACCATGCCGGGCATGACCGCACTGCCGCCCGTGAGCACGATGCCCGACGACAGCACTTCTTCGTAGCCCGATTCACGGATCACCTGCTGCACCAGCTGGAAAATTTCTTCGATGCGCGGCTCGATCACGCCGGCCAGCGCCTGCTTGCTCAGCATGCGCGGACCGCGGTCGCCCAGGCCCGGCACTTCGACCTGCGTGTCGGGGTCGGCCAGCAGTTGCTTGGCGTAGCCGTTCTCGACCTTGATGTCTTCCGCGTCTTTGGTCGGGGTGCGCAGCGCCATCGCGATGTCGCTGGTGATCAGATCGCCCGCGATCGGGATCACGGCGGTGTGGCGGATCGCGCCGTTGGTGAAGATCGCCACGTCGGTGGTGCCCGCGCCGATGTCGACCAGGCACACGCCCAGTTCCTTTTCGTCGTCGGTCAGCACGGCCTGGCTCGACGCCAGCGGGTTCAGCATGAGCTGGTCGACTTCCAGGCCGCAACGGCGCACGCACTTGATGATGTTCTCGGCCGCGCTCTGTGCGCCGGTCACGATGTGCACCTTGGCTTCGAGGCGCATGCCGCTCATGCCGATCGGCTCCTTCACGTCCTGCCCGTCGATCACGAATTCCTGCGGCTCGACCAGAAGCAGGCGCTGGTCGCTCGAGATGTTGATCGCGCGCGCCGTCTCGACCACGCGGGCCACGTCGGCCGGCGTCACTTCCTTGTCTTTCACCGCGACCATGCCGCTGGAGTTGATGCCGCGGATGTGGCTGCCGGTGATGCCGGTGTAGACGCGGCCGATCTTGCAGTCGGCCATCAGCTCGGCCTCTTTCAGCGCCTGCTGGATGCTGTGCACCGTGGCGTCGATGTTGACCACCACGCCGCGCTTGAGGCCGTTGCTCGGCGCGACGCCCAGGCCGGCCAGCTTGAGCTCGCCGCCGGGCAGCACCTCGGCGACCACGACCATCACCTTGGCGGTGCCGATGTCGAGGCCGACGACGAGGTCTTTGTATTCTTTGGGCATGGAAATGTCCTCGGTTCTTTATTTCTTCTTGGGGGCGGGCTTGGCGTCGGGCGCGACCGTGGTGACGCCGCGCAGGCGCAGCGCGTAAGCATCGGTGTGGCGCAGGTCCGCGCCTTCGACAGAGGCGAGCGAGCGGCCGTACTGACCTGCCACCTGCGTCACGGTTTTCAGGAAGCGTTGCAGGCGCGCCGACACCTCTTCGCCGTGGCCGCGGCCGAGTTCGATCACGGCGCCGGTGTCGAGCGTCGCCACCCAGCTGCCGCGGCTCGAGAGCGACAGCTCGTCGATGGTCAGGTCGTACGGCTGCAGGAGCGGTTCGAGCACGCGGTACATGCCGAGCACCGAACCCGCCTGGTCGCCGGGCCCTGACAGGTGCGGCAGCGAATCGTCGACCTCGGCTACGTTGGCTTCGAACACTTCGCCGTAACCGTTGACCAGCTTCGAGTCGGCCTCGGCGTTCCAGTGCGCCACCGGCACCTGCTCGGTCAGCGTGGCGCGCAGGCGGTTCGGGAACTCGCGTCGCACCACGGCCTTGCGAACCCACGGCACCGACTCGAAAGCCGTGCGCGCCTTGGCGAGATCGACCGTGAAGAAGTTGCCGGCCAGTTGCGGCGCGACGTTGGCGCGCAGCGTGACCGCGTTGTTGTGGGTCACTTCGCCATCGACCTTGATCGCGGCGATCGGGAAGAAGGGCTGACGCAGGACCCACCACGCACCCGCCGCCAGCAGCATGACGGCCACCAGCGCGAACATGACCGTCGCGATGGTGTTCATGAGCCGGACGTCGAAGGGCACAGGGATCGCATCGGCCATCAGTGGCTCCCTTGAGAATCGAGCGCGGCCGACGCGAGCACGCGCAGGCACAGGTCTTCGTAGGGGATGCCCGCGGCGCGCGCCGACATCGGCACCAGCGAGTGGCTGGTCATGCCCGGCGAAGTGTTGACCTCGAGCAGGAACGCCTTGCGGTCGCTGGCGCGGATCATCACGTCGGCACGGCCCCAGCCGCGGCAGCCGAGCGTGCGATAGGCGGCCAGCGTGATCTGCTGGATGTGGCGCTCTTCCGCCTCGGGCAGGCCGCTCGGGCAGTGGTACTTCACGTCGTCGGTGAAGTACTTGTTCTGGTAATCGTAGGCGCCTTCGGGAGCGGCGATGCGCACCACCGGCAGCGCCACCGCGTCGAGCCCGTGGCCGAGCACGGCGCAAGTCACTTCCTCGCCCTCGATGAATTCCTCGCAGAGCACGTCGCTGTCGTACTTGGCCGAGAGCGTCACCGCGTCCTGCATCTGGGAATAGCCTTCGACCTTGGTCACGCCGATCGACGAGCCTTCGCGCGGCGGCTTCACGATCAGCGGCAGGCCCAGTACGTCGGGCACGGCACGAATCTGTTCGCGGCTCTGCTGGTCGAAGGCCAGGCGCACGTACTTCGGCGTGGGCAATCCGTCGGCTTGCCAGATGCGCTTGGTCATGACCTTGTCCATCGCGACGCTGGACGCCATCACGCCCGAGCCGGTGTACGGAATGCCGAGCAGTTCGAGGGCGCCCTGCACGGTGCCGTCTTCACCATGGCGACCGTGCAGCGCGACGAAGCAGCGCGCGAAACCTTCGCGCTTGAGCTCGACCAGGTCGCGCGTGGCGGGGTCGAACGCATGCGCATCGACGCCGCGCGACTGCAAAGCCGCCAGCACGCCGGTGCCCGACATGTGGGAGATCTCGCGCTCGGCCGAGGTGCCGCCGAACAGCACGGCAACCTTGCCCAAGGCATGCGGATCGATCGGGCTCATACTGCCCTTCCCTCGCGCGTGAAGCGCTCTGATTTCGAAGACACGGTGCCCAGCTCCACGACCTTGGCCGGCACGGCGCCGATCGAGCCCGCGCCCATGCAGATCACGACGTCGCCTTCGCGGGCGTTGTCCAGGATGGCTTGCGGCATGGCCGCGATGTCGTCGACGAACACCGGCTCGACCTTGCCCGCCACGCGCAGTGCGCGCGCTAGCGACCGGCCGTCGGCCGCCACGATCGGCTGCTCGCCCGCCGCGTACACCTCGCCCAGCAGCACCGCGTCGGCGTTGCCGATGACCTTCACGAAATCCTCGAAGCAATCCCGGGTGCGTGTGTAGCGGTGCGGCTGGAACGCCAGCACCAGCCGGCGGCCCGGGAACGCACCGCGCGCCGCGGCGAGGGTCGCGGCCATCTCGACCGGATGGTGGCCGTAGTCGTCGATCACGGTGAAAGCGCCGGCGGCATGGGTCGTCGGCACGCCCTGTACCGCCACGTCGCCGTAGCTCTGGAAGCGCCGGCCCACGCCCTTGAAATCGGCCAGGCCGCGCTGCACGGCCTCGTCGGGCACGTTGAGTTCCACCGCCACCGCGATGACCGACAGCGCGTTCAGCACGTTGTGCTCGCCCGGCAGGTTCAGCACGATGTCCAGGTCGGGCAAGGTGATGCCGTTGCGGCGCTGCACCGTGAAGTGCATCTGGCCGCCGACCGCGCGCACGTTCACCGCGCGCACCTGGGCGTCGTCGTTGAAGCCGTAGCTCGTGACCGGGCAAGTCACTTCCGAAACGATCTCGCGCACCGCGGCATCGTCGGTGCAGAGGATCGCCACGCCGTAGAACGGCATGCGGTGCAGGAAATCGACGAAGGCCTTCTTGAGGTTCGCGAAGTCGTGCCCGTAGGTCTCCATGTGGTCGGCGTCGATGTTCGTGACGACCGCCATGACCGGCAGCAGGTTCAGGAACGAGGCGTCCGATTCGTCGGCCTCCACCACGATGTAGTCGCCGCTGCCCAGCTTCGCGTTGGCGCCGGCGCTGTTCAGCCGGCCGCCGATCACGAAGGTCGGGTCGAGCCCGGCGGCGGCGAGCACGCTCGCCACCAGGCTGGTGGTGGTGGTCTTGCCGTGCGTGCCGGCGATCGCGATGCCCTGCTTCAGGCGCATGAGTTCGGCCAACATGAGGGCGCGCGGCACGACCGGGATCTTCTTCTCACGCGCGGCGATCACTTCCGGGTTGTCCGCCTGCACCGCGGTCGACGTCACGACCGCGTCGGCGCCCGCGATGTTCGCGGCATCGTGGCCGACGAAGGTCGCGATGCCGAGGCTCGCCAGGCGCTTGAGCGTCGCGCTGTCGGCCAGGTCGGAGCCCGAGATGCGGTAGCCGAGGTTCAGCAGGATTTCGGCGATGCCGCTCATGCCGACGCCGCCGACGCCGACGAAATGAATGTGACGGATGGCGTGCTTCATGCGCGGGCCTCCCGTTTCGCGGCGAGCTCTTCGCAGGCGCGAACGACTTCGCCGACGGCTTCTGTCTTCTGCATCGTCTTGGCCTTCATGGCCCGCTCGACCAGCGTGGAGCGTTCTGTTTTTTGTAGCAAGTCGGCCAGCAATTCAGGGGTGAGTTCGGACTGTTGAACGATCCAGCCGCCGCCCGCGTCGACCAGGAAGTGGGCGTTGGTGGTCTGGTGGTCGTCCACCGCCGAAGGAAAGGGAACGAACAGCGCGGCGGCGCCGACGGCTGCGATTTCGGTCACGGTGCTGGCACCGGCGCGCGCGACGATCAGGTCGGCATCGGCATACGCGCTGGCCGTGTCGTCGATGAAGGGCGTGAGCTCGCCGGTGACGCCTGCCGCGGCGTAGTTGGCACGCAGCTCGTCGATCTGCTTGGCACCGCTCTGATGGACCACGCTGGGCCGGGCGGCCGGCGCGATCATCGCGAGCGCCTTGGGCACCACCGCGTTGAGCGCTTTGGCGCCCAGGCTGCCGCCCACGACCAGCAGTTTGAGCGGGCCGCTGCGACTGGCGAAGCGCACAGCCGGCACCGGCTGCTGCAGGAACCCCGCACGCAGCGGATTGCCGACCCAGGTCGCATTCTTCAGCACATCCGGAAACGCGGTGAAAACGCGGTTCGCCACGCTGGCGAGCACCTTGTTGGCGAGCCCGGCCACCGAATTCTGCTCGTGCAGCACGAGCGGCTTGCCGAGCAGCACGCTCATCATGCCGCCGGGAAAAGTGATGTAGCCGCCGAGGCCGACGACCACGTCGGGCTTGACGCGGCGCAGCACCGCGATGCTTTGCAGGAAGGCGCGCAGCAGCCGCCCCGGCAGCATGAGCAAGGTGAGCGGACCCTTGCCGCGCACGCCGCCGAACTGAACGGGTTCGAAGGCGAAACCGCGCGGCGGCACGAGCTTTTCTTCCATGCTGCCCGGCGCGCCCAGCCAGTGCACCTGCCAGCCACGCGTGCGCAATTCTTCCGCGACCGCGAGGCCCGGGAAGATGTGGCCGCCGGTGCCGCCGGCCATGACCAAGGCGGTCCGCGTCATACGCGACCCCCGCGCATCATCACGCGGTTCTCGTAGTCGATGCGCAGCACGATGGCCAGCGCGATCAGGTTGAACAGGATGGCCGAGCCACCAAAGCTCATGAGCGGCAAGGTCAGTCCCTTGGTCGGCAGCGCGCCGAGGTTCACGCCCATGTTGATGAAGGTCTGGAAGCCGATCCAGATGCCGATGCCCTGCGCCACCAGGCCGGAGAACACGCGGTCGAGCGCGATCGACTGGCGGCCGATGTGCATGATCCGGCGCGTCAGCCACAGGAACAGTCCGATCGCGAGCAGCACGCCCACCAGACCGAATTCTTCGCCGATCACCGCGAGCAGGAAGTCGGTGTGCGCTTCGGGCAACCAGTGCAGCTTCTCGATGCTGCCGCCGAGCCCGACACCCCAGACCTCGCCGCGCCCGATGGCGATCAGCGAGTGCGAAAGCTGATAACCCTTGCCCAGCGCGTTGTGCTCGCTCCACGGATCGAGGTAGGCAAAGATGCGCTCGCGCCGCCACGAACTCGACGCCACGATCGAGGCGAAAGCCGCCACCACCAGCATCGCGATCACGAAGAACATGCGCGCGTTCACGCCGCCGAGAAACAGGATGCCCATCGCGATGACGGCAATGACCATGAAGGCGCCCATGTCGGGCTCGGCCAGCAGCAGCATGCCCACGACCACCACGGCGATGCCCATCGGCAGCACGGCCCGGAAAAAGCGCTCTTTGATCTCCATCTTGCGCACCATGTAACTGGCCGCGTAGAGCACCATCGCGAGCTTCGCGAGCTCCGACGGCTGGAAGCGCATGAAGCCCATCGGCAGCCAGCGGCGCGCGCCGTTCACGTTGATGCCGATGTGCGGGATCAGCACGGCCACCAGCAGGAGCAGTGACGCGACGAAAAGCCAGGGCGCCACGCGCTCCCAGGTTTTCATGGGGACCTGGAAGGTCAGGAGCGCGGCAACGACCGCGATGACGAGCGACATGGCGTGCCGACTCAGGAAGAACATCGGCCCGTAGCCCTGGCGCGCGAAGCGCGGGTTGTCCGGCAAGGCGATCGATGCCGAATAGACCATCACCAGGCCCCAGGTCAGCAGCGCGACCGTGACCCACACCAGCGCCTGGTCGAAGCCGAGCACCCGCACAGGTGCGGCCTTGGTCTGGGTTGTTCCGGCGCCGCCGAGGTGGACCGGCAGATGGATGGGCAACGCATCGATGCCGCGCTTGGCACGGCCGAACCAGCCACCGAAGCGGCTGCTTTTTTCTTCCGGCGAATTCGGGACGGCGGCGCTGTTCATGCAGCTTCTCCAGCGTTTACGCGCGGGGCATCGGCGAGCGCCAGGACCGCTTCGCAAAAAACGTCGGCGCGGTGTTCGTAGTCGCGGAACATGTCGAAACTGGCGCACGCCGGGGACAGCAGAACGGCGTCACCGGGGTGCGCGCGGCCCGCCGCGAGCGACACCGCTTCGGGCAATGTCCCGGCGTTCAGCAACGACACGCCGGTGCCTTCGAGCGCAGCGGCGATGAGCGGCGCATCGCGCCCGATCAACACCACGGCGCGGGCGAACTGGGCCACCGGCGCAGCCAGCGGCGAGAAGTCCTGCCCCTTGCCTTCGCCGCCCAGGATGACGACCACGCGGCGCTCGACGCCGAGGCCACCGAGCGCGGCCACCGTGGCGCCGACGTTCGTGCCCTTGCTGTCGTCGAAGTACTCGACCGCGTCGACGATGGCGACCGGCGCCACGCGGTGCGGCTCGCCGCGGTAGTCGCGCAGGCCGTAGAGCATCGGCGCGAGCTGGCAGCCCGCCGCCGTGGCGAGCGCCAGCGCTGCCAGTGCATTCAGCGCGTTGTGCTGGCCGCGAATGCGCAGCGCATCGGCCGGCAGGAACCGTTGCAGGAAAATTTCTTCTTGCACGATGGCGCCGCGCTTGCGCTTTTGCGTTTCGTCGGCTTCCAGCGCACGCACCAGCCAGCTCATGCCGTTCACGCGTTCGATGCCGTAGTCGCCCGGTCGCAGCGGCATGCCGGCGCCGAAAGTGACGTGCTCGCGGATCAGCGGACGCTGCAGCTTGGCGCGCACCGGCGGCGGCAGCATCGCCATCACGCCGGCGTCGTCGCGGTTGAGCAGCATCAGGCCGTGCTCGCCGAACACCCGCGCCTTGGCGCCGGCATAGGCAGCCATGTCGCCGTGCCAGTCGAGGTGGTCCTGTGTCAGGTTGAGCGCGGTGGCGGCGGTCGGCTCGAAACCCTGCACGCCGTCGAGCTGGAAGCTGGACAGTTCGAGCACCCACACCTCGGGCAACGTGTCGGTATCGAGGTGCGCAGCCAGCGTGTCGAGCAGCGTCGGGCCGATGTTGCCGGCGATCGCCACGGTCTTGCCTGCGCATTCGACCAACAGGCCCGTCAGCGCTGTGACGGTGGTCTTGCCGTTGGTGCCGGTGATGGCGAGCACCGCCGGGGTGTAGCCCTCGGGCGGCAGCGGTTCGGGCGCGGCGATCGGCAACGGCTTGTCGTCTTCCGGCACCGGGACGACCGGGGCAGCCGACAGTTCGGCGATGCGGGCGACGAACGCGGCGGCGTCGCGCGCGGCGGTGTGGACGGAGTTCGCAGCAGCCGGGGCGGCGGGCGGCGCCTCCGGTTCGCTTGGAGCGAGCGCGACGGGAGGTTCGATTTCGGCTTCGACCTCGGGCTGTGGCTCGGTTTCGACCGCTGCTTCCACGACCGGCGCTTGCTCGGCCATCTCGATCTCCGCCTGCGGTTGCGGCACGGGCGCGACCGGAGGTGGCACGTCGGCTGTCCGAAGATCGCGCAACGCCAACGCGAACAGGTCCAGCTCGCCGCCCACCGTGAGGCCCGTCGCCTTCGCAGCGCCGACCACCGGTGCGATGGCCGCAGGCGAGAGGCCCGGCGAGCGGTACACCGCGCGCACCGCCGTACCGTCGACCAACGCGGCCGAGAACGGTCCGCCGACGAACACCGCCGCCGGCACGTCGTGCTGCAGCGTCGCCAGCTGCGGCGGCGCTTCGCGCGTGTCGGCCACGGTCACGTGCGCACCGTGGCGGGCGCACCATCGCGCCATGGCCAGGCCCGAGGCACCCAGGCCCAGGATCAGCACGTGAAGGTCTTGCAGATGCTTCATCGGTTCAACGCAGCTTCAGGGTCGACAGACCTACCAGGCACAGCAGCATCGTGATGATCCAGAAGCGCACGACGACCTGCGTCTCGCGCCATCCGCTCTTCTCGAAGTGATGGTGCAAGGGCGCCATCTTCAGGATGCGACGGCCTTCGCCGAAACGCTTCTTGGTGTACTTGAAGTACAGGACCTGCGCCATCACCGAGATCGCCTCGACCACGAAGATGCCTCCCATCACGAAGAAGACGATCTCCTGCCGTACGATGACCGCGATGGTCCCGAGCGCGCCACCCAGCGCCAGCGCGCCGACGTCGCCCATGAACACCTGCGCCGGATGGGTGTTGAACCACAGGAACGCCAGCCCCGCACCCGCCATGGCGGAGCAGAACACCAGCAGTTCGCCCGAGCCCGGAATGTGCGGGAACAGCAGGTAGCGCGAGTACACCGAGCTGCCGGTGACATAGGCGAACACGCCCAGCGCCGAGCCGACCATGACGACCGGCATGATCGCCAGGCCGTCGAGCCCGTCGGTGAGGTTCACCGCGTTGCTCGAGCCGACGATCACGAGGTAGGTCAGGATGACGAAGCCGATGCCGCCGAGCGGGTAGCTCACTTCCTTGAAGAAGGGCACGAGCAGGTTGATCTTCGGGGGAAAGCTCAGGTCGAAGCCCGAGCGCACCCACGCGTAGAACAGTTCGATCACGCGCCAGTTCGAGCTCTCGGAGATGCTGAACAGCAGGTAGAAGCCCGCCACCAGGCCGACCACCGACTGCCAGAAATACTTCTCGCGCGAGCGCATGCCTTCGGGGTCCTTGCGGACCACCTTGCGCCAGTCGTCGACCCAGCCGATCGCGCCGAAACCCAGCGTGACCCAGAGCACGATCCACACGAACCGATTCGACAGATCGAACCAAAGCAGGGTCGCGAAAGCGATCGAGAACAGCACCAGCACGCCGCCCATGGTGGGCGTGCCGCTCTTGGTCAGGTGCGTTTCCATGCCGTAGCCGCGGATCGGCTGGCCGATCTTGAGCGCGGTCAGGCGGCGGATCGCATACGGGCCGACCGCGAGGCCGATCAGCAGCGCCGTCGTTGCGGCCATCAGCGCGCGGAAGGTGAGGTACTGGAAGACGCGCAGGAACCCGAATTCGGGCGACAGCGATTGCAACCATTGGGCCAGGCTCATCAGCATGGTGCGTGTGTGCACGGTTCACGCATGACCGGCCTCCTCGTTGTGTGGGGTGGTGTGGCCGACGACGGCCTGCACGACGCGCTCCATGCGCATGAAACGCGAGCCCTTGACCAGCAGGCTGGCGGTGTGCGGCAAGGCATCGAGCACGGCGGCATTGAGCGCATCGATGTCCGCGAAATGCCGGCCCTGTGTGTCGCCCCGACCGCGATTCGACGCGTCGACGCTGTGCCTGGATTCGTCGCCGAGCCCGAAGACCTGTTGGATGCCGCGCTCGCGCGCCCAGTCGCCCACTTCGGCATGGAAAGCCGGGCCCTGGTCGCCGACCTCGCCCATGTCGCCGAGCACCAGCAGGCGCGGCGCCGGCATGCTGGCGAGCACGTCGATCGCGGCGCGCACCGAATCCGGATTGGCGTTGTAGGTGTCGTCGACCAGCGTGAACACGCGCCCGTCGGGCAGCTTCAGGGCGCTGGCTTTGGAGCGGCCCTTGACGGGCTCGAAAGCGTCGAGCCCCTCGGCGATCGTCTCGAGCGCAATGCCGGTCGGCAGCGCACAGGCGATGGCGGCCAGCGCGTTGACCACGTTGTGGCGGCCGGCAATGCGCAACGTGCACGACAGCGGGCCCACGGGCGTGCGGGCGACCAGCTTCCACGCGCCGTCGCGCCAGTCGGCCGACACCAGACCGATGTCGGCATCCTCGTCTTCGCCGAACGTGAGACAGCGGCGCTGCGCGGTCTCCTGTGCGAGCGAACGCCACAAGGCGGTGAACGGGTCGCCGGCGGGAAACACCGCGGTGCCGTTGTCCGGAAGCGCGTCGAACACGGCGCCGTTTTCACGCGCCACCGCTTCCACCGTGGCCATGAATTCGAGGTGCTCGCGCTGCGCGTTGTTGACCAGCGCGATGGTCGGCCGCGCGATGGCGCCGAGCCGCGCGATCTCGCCCGGATGGTTCATGCCGAGCTCGACCACGGCACGCGTGTGGTGCGCGCGCAGCCGCATCAGGGTCAGCGGCACCCCGATCTCGTTGTTGAAATTTCCGGCGGTCGCCAGCGCGCGATCGGCGGAGGCCGTCGTCAGGATCGACGCCACCATCTGCGTGACGGTGGTCTTGCCGTTGCTGCCGGTGACCGCGACCAGCGGCAGTTCGTACTGCGCGCGCCAGCCGCCGGCGAGGGCGCCGAGGGCGACCAGCGAATCTGCCACTTCGAGCCCGGCGAGGCCGGCGGCTTCGAGCCCGCCGTGCGCGATGGCGGCCACCGCGCCGGCGGCCCGGGCATCGGCCAGAAACGCGTTGGCGTCGAAGCGCTCGCCCTTGAGCGCAACGAACAGATCGCCGGGGGCGAGCGTGCGGGTATCGGTGTGCACACGCTGGATCGGCGTCGCGGCATCGCCGACCAGCCGCGAGCCGGGCACCCAGGCATGCGCCTGGCCGAGAGTCATCATGGCCGGCGCGCTCATGCGGCACTCCGGCGCGTGAGCGCGTCGATTGCATGCGCGCGATCGGAAAAGGCGATGCGTTCGCCGGCACTTTCCTGCCACGCTTCGTGGCCACGACCGGCGATCAGCACCACGTCTTCGGGGGCCGCCTGGGCCAGTGTGTCGGCGATCGCGCGAGCACGGTCGACCTCGACCTGCGCCGCATCGGGAGCGGCGAGGCCGAGCAGGATCTGACTGACGATGGCTGCCGGCTTTTCGCTGCGCGGGTTGTCGCTGGTGATGACGAGCCGATCGGCCCGCTTCTCGGCCACGGCCGCCATCAGCGGGCGCTTGACGGCGTCCCGATCGCCGCCGCAACCGAACACGCACCAGAGGGCGCCGCCGCGTTGCCGGGCCAGCGGCCGCAGCCCGGCCAGCGCCTTGTCGAGCGCATCGGGCGTGTGGGCGTAGTCGATCACGGCCAGCGGCTGCCCCGAAACGCTCACGCGCTCCATGCGGCCCGGCACGCTGCTCAGGTGCCGGCAGGCGGCCACGGCGGCGGCGAGCGGGATGCCGAGCGCGCGCATCGTGCCCACGACGCCGAGCAGATTGTCGACGTTGTACTGGCCGATCAGCTGCGTCGCGAGACGCTCGACCGGCAGGCTGCTCTCGACGATCGAAAACTCGAGCCCGTCGACGCCGTAGCCGATGTCCGTGGCCCTCAGGCGCGCCGGCGAACCGGCCGCCGACACGGTCCACACATCGAGCGAACCCACGCCGGATTCGACCAGGTTGCCGACCAGCGAGGCGCCGTGCACGTCGTCGAGGTTGACCACCGCCGCGCGCAGACCGGGCCAGCGGAACAGTTCCGCCTTGGCCTGCCAGTAGGCATCCATGTCGCCGTGGTAGTCGAGGTGGTCCTGCGTGAAATTGGTGAACACGGCCACCGCGATGCGCGTGCCGTCGAGCCGCCGCTCGGCGATGCCGATGGACGAGGCCTCGATCGCGCAGGCGCCGAACCCGCGCGACACGAAGGCGCGCAGTTCGCGCTGCAGCATCACCGGGTCGGGCGTGGTGAGGCCGGTGGAGACCAGCGCCGGCGGCATGCCGATGCCCAGCGTGCCGATCACGCCGCACGGCGACTGCGCGATGCGCTCCGATCGGGAGAGTGCCTCGGCGAGCCACCAGGCGGTGGACGTCTTGCCGTTGGTGCCGGTGATGGCGAGCACATCGAGCTGCTCCGACGGCTTGCCGTAGAACCACGCGGCGATCTCGCCGGTCGCGGCCTTGAGTCCGGGATAGCAGGCGATCGCGTCGCTGTCGAAGCCGAAGGCCTCCACGCCTTCGCTCTCGACCAGGCAGGCCACCGCGCCTTGCGCCAGTGCCGATGCGACGTGGTGGCGACCATCGGTCGCGGCGCCCGGCCAGGCGATGAAACCGTCGCCCGATTCGAGGGCCCGGCTGTCGGCGTGCAGCGCGCCGCCGACGCACGAACGCAGCCAGTGCGCGGCTTCGGCCGGCGAGGAAAAGGTGGTGAGTGGCTGCGACATCAGAAGCTTTCGTCCACGCCTTGCGTCGTGACCAGCGGCTTGACCGCGAGGTCCGGCGGCACGTTCATCATGCGCAGCGTTTGCTGCACGACTTCGCTGAACACGGGCGCGGCGGCCAGGCCGCCGAAGTACACGCCGTCGCTCGGTTCGTCGATCATCACGCCGACGATGATGCGGGTCTTCTCGATCGGTGCCATGCCGGTGAACCACGCGCGGTACTTGTTGCTCGCATAACCCTTGCCGACCTGCTTGTGCGCGGTGCCCGACTTGCCGCCGACCGAGTAGCCCACAGTCTGTGCCAGCGGTCCGGTGCCGCCGGGCGCTGCCGCCATCTGCAGCATTTTTCGCACCGCGTGCGCGTTCTCGGCCGAGAACACGCGCACGCCCACGGCGGGCACGGCGCTCTTGAGCATGGTGACCGGAATGACCGAACCGTCGTGCGCGAACGAGGTGTACGAATGCGCCATCTGGAACAGCGATGCCGAGAGGCCGTAGCCATAGGCCATCGTGGCCTGCTCGACGGGCTTCCAGGTCTTCCACGGACGCAGGCGCCCGGTCACGGCGCCGGGGAACTGGATCACGGGTTTCTGGCCGTAGCCGAGCGCGGTGTAGGTGTCCCACATCTCGTGCGGCTGCATCTTCTGCGCGATCTTGAGCGCGCCCACGTTGCTCGATTTCTGGATCACGCCCTCCACCGTCAGCGCACCGTAGTTGTGGGTGTCGCTGATCGTGAAGCCGCCCAGCTGGTAGCGGCCGGGGCTGGTGTCGATGATGGTCGAAGGCTTCACGCGGCCGGCTTCGAGCGCCATGCCGACGGTGATCGGCTTCATCGTCGAACCGGGCTCGAAGGTGTCGGTCATCGCGCGATTGCGCAGCTGTTCACCGGTCAGGTTCTGGCGCTTGTCGGGCACGTAGCTCGGGTAGTTGGCGAGCGCCAGCACCTCGCCGGTGATCGAGTCGAGCACCACGACGCTGCCCGCCTTGGCTTTGCGCAAGATGACCGCATCGCGCAGCTTCTGGTAGGCGAAGAACTGCACCTTGCTGTCGACGCTGAGCTGGATGTCCTTGCCGTCGAGCGGCGGAATCGTTTCGCCGACGCCTTCGACCACGCGGCCGAGCCGGTCCTTGATGACGCGACGCGAACCCGCCTTGCCGGCCAGCTCCTTGTTGAACTCCAGCTCGATGCCTTCCTGCCCGCTGTCCTCGACGTTGGTAAAGCCAACCACGTGCGCGGCCGCTTCGCCTTCGGGGTACTGGCGCTTGTATTCCTTGCGCTGGTAGATGCCCTTGATGTTGAGGTCGGCGATCTGCTTGGCGATGGGGGCGTCGACCTGCCGCTTGACCCAGACAAAGGTCTTGTCTTCGTCTTCGAGCTTCTTGTCGAAATCCTTCTGCGACATCTCGAGCAGCTTGGCGACCTGCTTGAGCTTGGCCTTCACTTCCGGGTCGTCGCGTTCGACGTCTTCGGGAATCGCCCAGATGCTGGGCGCCACCACGCTGGACGCGAGGATGAGCCCGTTGCGGTCCAGGATGCGGCCGCGGTTGGCGGGCAGCTCGAGCGTGCGCGTGAAACGCACTTCGCCCTGGCGCTGGAAGAACGCGTTGCCGAACACCTGCACATACGCGGCGCGCGCTGCCAGCACCAGAAAGCACAACGCGATGCCGGCCACGATGAACTTGCTGCGCCAGACCGGCGTCTTGCTTGCGAGCAAGGGGCTGGAGGCGTACTGCACGCTACGACTGTTGCGCGCCATCTCAACGCACCCGCTTCGCAGGCTGCGCGGCCGAAGCCGGTGGCGCAGGCGCCACCACTGCAGGGATCACCGAACCGTCGGGCCGCACGTACTGCGTGATGGCCGGCGTGGTCGTGCGCATCTTGAGCTGCTCCTTGGCGAGCTTCTCGACACGCAGCGGCGTGGCCTGTGCGCGTTTTTCCACTTGCAGGCGGTCGCCATCGAGCTCCAGGCGGCGCGCCTCGTTCTGCACCCGATCGAATTCGGTGAACAGCTGACGCGACTGGTACTGCGTGTGCACGAGGTAGAGCGCCGTGGCAATCACGGCGATCAGCAGGAGCAGGTTGAGGCGCGCCATGTCGGTCGGTCAGGCGGCGGTGCGCTCGGCCACGCGCAGGATCGCGCTGCGCGAGCGCTTGTTGCCAGCGACTTCGGCGGCCGACGGCTTGATGCGGTCGAGCACGCGCAACTTCATCACCGTCGGCGCGGCGAACGGCGCACGGCGGTCGTAGACCTCCTTCGAGTGTTTGGCGATGAACTGCTTCACGATGCGGTCTTCCAGCGAATGGAAGCTGATCACTGCGAGGCGGCCGTTGGGTTGCAGCACGTCGAGGCTCGCGTCTAGCGCCTGTTGCAACTCTTCAAGCTCGGCGTTGATGAAAATCCGAAGAGCCTGAAATGTGCGCGTTGCAGGGTTCTGGCCCTGCTCGCGGGTTTTGACCGTGCCAGCCACGAGCTCGGCCAGCTCGGTGGTGGTTGAAATTGGGCCCCGTTCTTGTCGGCGAGCATCAATCGCCTTTGCAATCTGAACAGCAAACCGTTCTTCGCCATAGTCACGAATCACCTCTGCAATCTGCTGGATTTCGGCCGTTGCCAGCCACTCGGCCACGCTCTCGCCGCGCGTGGTGTCCATGCGCATGTCGAGCGGGCCGTCGAAACGAAAAGAAAAACCCCGTGCGGGGTTGTCGATCTGGGGAGAGCTGATGCCGAGGTCCATCAACAGGCCGGCGACGCTGGCCCTGGGCAACTGCCCGAGCTCCCGGAATCCCTGGTGTCGGATGGAAAAACGCGCATCGGTGATGCGCGCTGCTTCGGCGACCGCTTCCACATCCTTGTCGAATGCGATGAGCCGGCCCTCCGGGGCCAGCCGCGCGAGGATTTCGCGGGCATGGCCGCCCCGTCCGAAGGTCGCGTCGACGAAAGTGCCCGACGCCGGCGTCGCCGCATCGGGAAAGAGCGCTTCCACCGCTTCGTTCAACAAGACGGTTGTATGGGTCCATGGCTGGGTCACCGCTGGCTCTCAGAACGAGAAGTCCTGAAACACGTCGGGCATGTCGCCCTGCGTCGCTTCGGCTTCCTTGGCGTCGTAGGTCGCCTTGTCCCAGAGTTCGAAATGGTTGCCCATGCCGAGCAGCAATGCATCGCGGGTGATGCCGGTGGCGGTGCGCAGTTCGGGCGACACCAGCACGCGGCCGGTGCCGTCCATTTCGACATCCATCGCGTTGCCTAGAAAGACGCGCTTCCACCATTGGGCCGACATCGGGAGCGCCGCGATCCGCTCGCGAAACTTCTCCCACTCGGGCCGCGGGAACACCATGAGACAGCCGTGCGGATGCTTGGTGATCGTGAGATGGCCGGCGGCGGTCGCGCTCAGGACGTCACGGTGCCGGGTCGGCACCGATAGCCTCCCCTTGGCATCCAGACTGAGCGATGAAGCGCCTTGAAACACGAAAACAGAACCCCGGTTGTGGGACGTGTCCGGCATCCAGAACGGGCGCTCGACGACACTTTTTCCCACTTAACTGCACTTTTTTCCACTGTAGCAGGAAACAACTCCGGCGCAAGAAGCGACCGAGGCTATTTTTTGTAATGGAATCAACGACTTAGCACCGCTTTCGAAGACTCGAAAACGGTGAATTTCGTTGCAAATGAAGTACTTAGCTCACGCAATGAATGTGATGCGTGAAGCGCCGTCGCGGCGCGCGGGGCTCAGAGGATGAAACGAGAGAGGTCTTCGTCGTGACTTAGTGCCGCAAGCCGGCCGTCGACGTAGGCTGCGTCGATGCGGATCGACTGGCCTTGCAGCTTCATCGCATCGAAGCTCACTTCGTCGAGCAGGCGCTCCATCACGGTCGACAAGCGGCGCGCACCGATGTTTTCGGTGCGCTCGTTCACCTCGAAGGCGATGCTCGCGAGCCGGGTGATGCCGTCGGGTGTGAAGTCCAGCGTCACGCCTTCGGTGGCCAGCAGCGCCTGGTATTGCTTGACCAGCGACGCACGCGTCTGCGTGAGGATGCTCTCGAAATCGGCGATCGACAGCGACTGCAGCTCGACCCGGATCGGAAAGCGCCCCTGCAGCTCGGGAATCAGGTCGCTCGGCTTGCTCAAATGGAACGCGCCGCTCGCGATGAACAGGATGTGATCGGTGCGGACCACGCCATATTTGGTACTGACCGCCGTGCCCTCGACCAACGGCAGCAGGTCGCGCTGCACGCCCTGGCGCGAGACCTCCGCGCCCTGCGCCTCCGACCGGCTCGCCACCTTGTCGATCTCGTCGATGAACACGATGCCGTTCTGTTCGGCGTTGGCGATGGCCTGGGCGCGGATCTCTTCCTCGTTGACCAGCTTGGCGGCCTCCTCGTCGATGAGCAGGCGCATGGCCTCGGCGATCTTGAGCTTGCGCGTCTTGCGTTGGGTCTGGCCCAGCTGGCCGAACATGCCCTTGAGCTGCTCGGTCATTTCTTCCATGCCGGCCGGACCCATGATCTCGAGCGGGGGGCGGCTCTCGGCCAGGTCCAGCTCGATCTCCTTGTCGTCCAGCGCATGTTCCCGCAGTTTCTTGCGGAACGCCTGGCGCGTCGTGTTGCCGGTATCGACGACGGCGCTGTCGGTGGTGCGGGCGGGCGGGAGCAACACGTCGAGGATGCGATCCTCGGCGGCGTCTTCGGCGCGCACGCGCACCTTGACGCTCTCGCTCTCGCGCGTCTGCTTGACCGCGATTTCGGCCAGGTCGCGAATGATCGAATCCACGTCCTTGCCGACGTAGCCGACCTCGGTGAACTTGGTCGCCTCGACCTTGATGAACGGCGCATCCGCGAGACGCGCCAGACGGCGCGCAATCTCGGTCTTGCCGACGCCCGTGGGGCCGATCATCAGAATGTTCTTGGGCGTGATCTCGCCACGCAACGGTTCGCCGACCTGCTGGCGCCGCCAGCGGTTGCGCAACGCGATCGCGACCGCGCGCTTGGCATCGGGCTGACCGACGATGTGGTTGTCGAGTTCGGAGACGATTTCCTGGGGGGTCATGGACATGGTGGGCAGGCTCAGAGCGTCTCGACCGTGTGGTTCATGTTGGTGTAAATGCAGAGTTCGCCGGCGATCTCCAGCGATTTCTTGACGATCTGCTCGGCGGTCAGATCGGTGTTGTCCAGCAAGGCCTTGGCCGCGGATTGCGCGTACGCACCGCCGGACCCGATCGCGATCACGCCGCTTTCGGGCTCCAGCACATCGCCGTTGCCGGTGATGATGAGCGAGCTGGTCGCGTCGGCCACGGCCAGCATGGCTTCCAGTTTGCGCAGCACGCGATCGGTGCGCCAGTCCTTGGTGAGCTCGACCGCGGCGCGGGTCAGGTTGCCCTGGTGTTTTTCGAGCTTGGCCTCGAAGCGCTCGAACAGCGTGAACGCGTCGGCGGTGGCGCCCGCGAAGCCGGCGATCACCTTGCCGTGATAGAGCCGGCGCACCTTGCGCGCGGTGCCCTTGATGATGATGTTGCCGAGTGTGACCTGCCCGTCGCCCCCGATCGCGACCTGGTCGCCGTCGGGGGTTTTGCGACGAACACTGACGATGGTGGTGCCGTGAAACTGTTCCATCGAAGCCATATGGGATGTGCTCCCACGATTGCAAGGCCGGCGCGGCCGGACGCAATGTCCGGACTTTTCAGTCGTGGCGAGCGGTGATCACCGCATGGTCGGCGATGCCGACCACACCGAAAAACGCGACGATCAGGCGGTGCGCATCGATGAACTCGGCGCGATGACCGCGCCCGTCGCGCTCGGTCACCCAGGCCAGCAGGCTGCCGGCGGCGGCGAGATCGATGCGAACCAGCGCCGAGCACGAGATTATCGGCGCATCGGCGTCTGCCAGTTCGGATTCGAGTCGTCGCCACACCGCCGACGATTCGCCGCCGAGCTCGCCGATCAGCGCCGGGTGACCGGGCTCGACCGGCGCATCGTCCTCGTCGTCCACGCCAGCCAGCGTGAATGAAGGCAGGGCCACCTTGGCCGGCCCAGGGCCAGGGGCGTCGATGGCCGCATAAAGCCCCACCGGGTCTTCCCAGGGCGGCGGCGACACTTCGTAGGTGATGCAGTAATTGAGCGCGGCCAGTTCGAAATCGTCGGCGTCGTGCATGACGCGCAAGGCTTCCATGCGCAGTTGCCACCAGTCCGCATCGACACTGCGTTCATTGGACGGTGTGGCTGCTTCGAGCACCGCCCGCAGGCGCGACGCCCCGACGAAACGAAGCTGCACGGGCGACGCAGTCCAGTGCGCAAAAAGACTCTTCAGCGGCGCGGCGGCATCGGGCTCGATGCCCGTCAGGGCGCGCCAGTCCAACGTCCAGGTCGGGCCTCCGGCGGCAGCCAATGCGCGCGTGAGTTCGCCCAATCCCTCGCGGCTCAGCCGGGCCGGGCTCACCCAGTCGACCCCTTCGGGCGAGGCGCCGTGCGCGGACGCACCTTGCGCTGCGGCGGTGAGCGCGGCCTGCTTGTCGCGCGCCAGTGCCCGCAACGAAAGCCATGGCGGGCCCTGCTTCTTGAGGCGCTGCGCGTAGCGGGTGCTGGCGGCGACGAACTTTTCGGAGTCGCCTGTCGCACGGTAGAAATCGAGCAACCCGAGCCAGGTTTCGTCGTGGTCGGCCTGCGCGCCATCGGGCGCGAGCGCTTGCAGGAAGATGGCTTCGGCACCGGGGTCGTCCCCGTGGGCAAAGCGGATCGACGCTTCCTGCAGCGCGCTGTCGTAGACCAGCTTGGCAGGATCCAGCCTGCCGAGGCTGCTGATCGCCGCATATTCCGCGGCCTTTGCGTCTTGCGCCGTGTAGGGCGCCGTATCGGCGTAGGCACGCACGTGTTCGGCCGCCATGTCCGCCGGCGCTGCGCCCTCGCCGTTGGGCCCGCGCCCTTTCCACCACTGCTGCGACATCTGCTCTTCGATCTCGTCGATCTTCTTGAGCGTGAGTGCGCGGCCGTCCGATTTGCCGTGCGTGCTGCTGACGTTGAACGACGATGGCGTGGCCGACGGGTCGCGCGCACCGGCCGCCTCGCGCTGGCGCAGCTTGCGCAGCATGT